>DATMSB010000066.1:0-17742 GCA_035565615.1 Vulgatibacter sp.
GGCGGCGAGTCGTCCTCGATCCAGACCGCCTCGAACGCGACGATTCGATCGTTGGGATCGCCGGTGCGCTCGTGGTGGCGGAGGATCCAGTCCTTCAGCACGTGGCGCAGGCTGCCGTGGCCCTTGATGCGGTTCACGTAGTCGCACCAGAACTGATCCTGCCCGAGGCGCCCCGGGATCCGATCCCACGGGCCCGGGGGGCCGTCGAACCTCGAGGCCACCAGGTTCAGCGGATCGATCCGCCTCCCGTCCACGGTGCGGGCGTCGACCACCACCATGCCGTCGCGGGTGGGGCCGTCGGGCGCGAACATCGACCAGCCCTGGAAGAAGCGGCCGTAGGAGATCAGGGCCCGCAGCGCCGTGGGCTGGGGGAGCTTCAGCCACTTCGGGATCGCGCGGTTCTCCACGAGCACCTGGCTCGTGGTCGCGATCAGGAAGACGATCACCGCCGCCTCCCGCAGGGTGGCGCCGGCCCGGCGCAGATCGGCGCGGGCGGGCGCCTCCACCGTCGCCGCCGCGGGCGGGGCGTCGGGGGCGGGGAGGCCGCAGGCCGCGAGCCCCAGCCACGACGAGATCGAGGTCCGGTTGCGGGCGACCGCGTCGTAGACGGCGTCCGCGAGGTGGGAGATCCCGGGGATCGACAGCGGCCAGGAGACGAGGAACCCGCCGGGGATCGCCCTGAAGATGGCGGCGAAGGCGGCGGCGCGGGTGAAGGTCCGCCCCCGCCCGTCCACGACGACGATCGTCTTCTGGACCAGCTCCCGGTCGACGCCCTCGGGCAGCGCTCCGCCGTTGCCGCGGAGGTCGAGGAGGCGGCAGGTGTCGAGGCGGGCCAGCAAGCGTGCGGTCTGGAAGCAGAAGCCGCAGTCGGTGTCGAAGAAGACCGTCAGGGGCGCGCGCCGGCGTCGGAAGAAGGCGGCCGCCCACTCCCAGTCCCTCGCCGAGGGCAGGAGCAGGAAGAAGGTGCACATCACCGGCGAGAAGAAGCCGACGTTCAGGAAGAGCGCGAAGCCGAGGTGCATCGCCGGCAGCGCCAGCATGGCGAGCCGGCGGGCCTGCACGGTCGCCATCGGCGTGAGGATCAGCACCGGCGCCACCGCCTCGGTGGCGAGGCTCGCCCAGGCGAGGAACTTCCCCAGCCACAGCGGCATGGAGTCGCGAACGGCGGCGCCGAGCCAGGTGACGATCCGATCCTGGTGGAGCGCGTAGTGGACCACCGTGCCGGCGCGCCAGGTCTCGCCGCTCTTGTGGACGGCGTTGAAGTAGTAGATCACCGCGAGCTGCAGCAGCACGCCCAGCACCGCGAGGGACACGACGGGGCGGAGGTCGCCGGGCGCGCGATCGGCGAGATCCGCGGGCGTGCCCTCCCGGCGGCGGCGCAGCGACGCCAGGAGCGCGTCCACCGAGAAGCGCCGGCCCAGGGGGAGGAAGAGCGTCCACGCGACGAGGAGGTTCATCACCACGTCGCCGCCGTTCTCGAGGATCACGGCGCGGCTGTGGAGGCTCACCACCGCCACCAGGCTCAGGGCCTGGAACAGCTTCGTCTTCCACCCCACCAGAAGCCCGAGGAAGACGAGGCCGCAGAGCACGAAGCCCACCGCCGCCTCGGCGGGGGTCGAGGCCATGAAGAAGACGGAGAACATCCAGCGGGCGGCCGGGCGCCAGAGCTGGTTGTGGTTGGGGAGCAGCCCCTCGTTGGAGTACCAGGTCTCCAGGCCGGGGACCCGCCGGAGCAGGTCACCGAGGAGGAGGAGGGCCAGGCCGATCCGGAACAGGCCCAGGCTCCTCGGGTCGAGGCTCAGCCACGTGGAGCGCGCCACCTCCGCCGCACGGGCGAGCGCGCCCCTCTCGTCCTTGGTCACCATCGTCAGCACCCCCGGTGGGCCCCCGTGGGGAAGGCGCAAGCTAACATCTCGTGGTTGTTGGGAGAAGCGGCGAGATGCCGGCCGGTCTCCTCGACGGTCGCCTTGACCCCGGCCCGGCGACCTGATACTTCGGGCCGACATTTTTCGAGTCTCCTTCGGAAAGTGGGCGCGGTTCGGCCCGCTTTTTTGTTTTTCGAGGGCCATGAGCGGCATCCACAAGGACATCGCGGAGCGCGTTCGCGAACTCGCCGAGCCGGTGGTCGAGGCCGAGGGGATGGAGCTCGTCGACGTCGAGTACCAGCGCGAGGGACCGAGGTGGGTGCTGCGGCTGTACATCGACAAGCCGAGCGGCGTGGGGCTCGACGACTGCCAGACCGTCTCCCGGCAGATCGACAAGCTCCTGGACGTCGAGGATCCGATCGCGCCGTCCTACTCGCTGGAGGTCAGCAGCCCGGGCCTCGAGCGACCGCTGAAGAAGCGGGAGCACTTCGAGAGGTTCGCCGGCCGGCAGGTGGAGATCCGCACCTTCGGCCCGATCGGCGATCCGCCTCGCAGGAACTTCAAGGGCCGATTGTTGGGGATCGGAGAAGGCGACGCGATCCGGGTGGAGATCGACGGCACCATGTTCGAGGTGCCGCTCGACGAGGTGGCCAAGGCCCACCTCGCCCTGGATCTCGAAGCGCTCGCGCAGGAGCTGAAGGGAAGTTAGCGGCTCCTCGCGCGAAGGAAATTCGAAGAAGAACGGAGAAGAGCCATGCAGACCGGATTGACCCCCAGCTTGAACCTGAACCTGATCATCGATCAGGTCGCCAAGGACAAGGGGATCGACCGCAGCGTGATCATCGACCTGCTTGAGCAGGCGATCCTCACGGCCGCGAAGAAGACCTTCGGGATGGAGCGGAACCTCGAGGCCCACTACAACGAGGAGAAGGGCGTCGTCGAGGTCTTCCAGGCGCTCACCATCGTCGACGAGATCACCGATCCCCTCGAGGAGATCAACCAGCTCACGGTCGCCGAGGCCCAGGCCAAGGGGATCGAGGCCGAGCCCGGCGACGAGCTGGTCTTCCAGATCTTCTACCGGGACGAGGACGCCGCGGAGGCCAAGGCCCAGGACGATCGCTACGGCGACATCCTCAAGCTGCGCACCTTCCGCCGCGGCTTCGGCCGCATCGCGGCGCAGACCGCCAAGCAGGTGATCCTGCAGCGCACCCGCGACGCGGAGCGCGAGAACGTCTACAACGAGTTCAAGGACCGCAAGGGCGACCTGGCCACCGGCACGGTGCGCAGGTTCGAGCGCGGCAACATCATCGTGGACCTCGTCCGCGCCGAGGCGGTGCTGCCGCTGCGCGAGCAGGTCCCCCGCGAGACCTACCGCGCCGGCGACCGCATCCAGGCCTACGTCTCCGACGTGCTCCGCGAGTCCAAGGGCCCCCAGATCATCCTCTCCCGCGCCTCGGTGCACTTCCTCGCGAAGCTCTTCGAGATGGAGGTCCCCGAGATCGCGGAGGGCGTGGTGGTGATCGAGGCGGCGGCGCGGGAGCCGGGCGGGCGCGCGAAGATCGCGGTCTCGTCCCGGGACCAGGACGTCGACCCGGTGGGCGCGTGCGTGGGCATGAAGGGATCCCGCGTGCAGGCGGTGGTGCAGGAGCTCCGCGGCGAGAAGATCGACATCGTCCCCTACGATCCCGATCCGGCCCGCTTCGTCTGCTCCGCCCTGGCGCCGGCGGAGGTGTCCCGGGTGCTGATCGACGAGGCGAACCACGCCATGGAGATCATCGTCCCCGACGACCAGCTCTCGCTCGCCATCGGGCGGCGCGGGCAGAACGTGCGGCTGGCCGCCCAGCTCACCGGCTGGAAGCTCGACATCAACTCGGAGAGCCGGGTGAAGGAGATGCGCGAGTTCGCGTTCCACTCGCTCTCGCAGCTCCCCGGGATGACCGACACGCTCGTGGAGGTTCTCTATGCTCACGGGTTCCGCAAGGCGAAGGACATCGCGGACGTGCAGCCCGAGGTCCTCGCGCAGATCCCGGGGATCACCGCGGACATGATCGCGCCGATGCAGGAGAAGGCGCGCTCGCAGATGTACGACGACGCCGCCGAGCTCGCCCGTCTGGAGCAGGAGCGCGAGGCCGCCCGCATCGCGGAGGCCCGCCGGCACCCGGACGAGCTCTCCCAGCACGAGCGGCTGATGCGCGTGCGCGGTCTCGGCGAGAAGGGCATCGAGCAGCTCGCCAAGGGCGGCTACAACACGGTCGAGGACATCGTCGCAGAGCAGGACCCGGTCAAGCTCGGCGAGAATACCGACCTCGGCCCGAAGAAGGCCCGGCAGATCAAGCACGCCGCCGAGCAGTACCTCGCCGAGGAGGCCCGGCTGCGGGCCGAGCTCGACGCCGAGCGCGAGAAGCTCGAGGCGGCGCGGGCGCTGGACGCCGCGCGGGCGAAGGAGTCCACGGCGGAGGAGCCCACGGCGGAGGAGCCCAAGGAGCCCGCCGCAGAGGAGGCGAAGGAGCCCGCCGTGGAAGAGACGTGACGCGGGCCGGCGAGGCGCGGGGAACCGCCCCGACCCGCACCTGCACGGGCTGTGGCCGAAAGGAGACGAAGGACGCGCTCCTTCGCATGGTCTGCGGAAGCGATGGCGTCGTCCGCATCGATGGACGGCGAAGGATGGAAGGGCGAGGCGCGTGGGTGCACCCCACGCGTGAATGCCTCGCCAGGGCCGAGAGCCCGCGCGCGATCGGCAGGGCGTTCCGGGGTCGAGCCCGGCGCCCCGGCGAAGGTGAGCTGATCGCGATGGCGACCGAGGTCGTCGGGAGGCTTTCGGATGAGTCGGGGACCCCAGGCGATGGTTGACCTGGGATTCCCGGCGGACTACTAACGGCGCTCCCGTTGTTGCCCCCGGACGGCGTGACGCGGGAGTCGAAAACGCCCGGGGAAGACAGAGGATTATGGCGAAGAAGCGCGTGTACGAGCTCGCGAAGGAGCTCGGAATGCAGAACAGGGAGCTGGTCGACTGGCTCCAGGCCAACGGCTACGACGACGTCAAGTCGCACTCGAGCTCGCTCGACGAGGACGTCGCCCAGGCCGTGATGGAGAAGGTGCAGGCGGAGCGCAACCCGCCCCCTTCGCCCGCTTCGATGCCGAAGGGCTTCGTGGTGCGCCGGCGGCGCGCGGACATCGCCGCCCGCGCGGACGCCGCGGAGGCGCCCGCCGAGCCGGCGCCCGCTGCGGCGCAGCCGGCGGCCGAGGCGCCGCAGGCGGAGGAGCCCGCGACCGCCGCCGAGGAGGAGGCACCCAGCGTCGCCGCGGAGGCGGCGGAGGCCGCCGAGGCCGAGGCGGGAGCAGAGCCGGAGCCCGCCGCGGAGCCGGAGGCGCCGGCCCTCGAGGCGACCGGGACCGCGGCCCCGGCCCAGCGCGCCGAGCCGGCGCGCCCGGCGCAGGAGCCCCGCGCGCTCTCCCCCAGCCAGATGGCGGCGGCCCACCAGGTCACCACCCCGAACCTGCCGGGCATGCGCGGCCCGAACGTCCCCGCTCAGGTGGGCGTCGATCCGTCCACCCTGCGCCCCACGGCCACCCAGGCCGTCGTCATCTCCCGCCCGCTGATCCCGGTGCGGCGGGTGACGCCGCCCTCGTCCCAGTTCCGGGCGCCCCCCGCGGCGCCGGGCAAGCGCGCCATCGGGGAGGTCCGCGAGTTCAAGGTCGTCCCCGACTCCATGGGGCGCGGCCGCGACTTCATCGACGTCTCCCGGGGCCCCGCCCGCGGCCGCCGCGGCAGGCCCTCGACCATCACGCCGAGCGGTCCGCCGTCGAAGCAGGATCTGCTCGACATGGCCGCCGGGCGCGCGGCGCTCCCCATCCGGGCGCGCAAGCGCAAGCCCACCAAGAAGGGCGCCAAGACCCTCATCACCACGCCGAAGGAGTCGAAGCGCGTGATCCGCGTCGAGGAGGCGATCAGCCTATCCGACCTGTCGCAGCGCCTCGGCGTCAAGGCGAACGATCTCATCCGCAAGCTGATGCGGATGGGCGCCCCGGCCCACATCAACCAGATGCTCGACGTGGACACGGCGCAGCTCCTCGCCGCCGACTACGACTACACCGTCGAGAAGTCGGGCTACATCGAGTCGGAGTTCATCTCCACCGCCGAGGATCGCCCCGAGGATCTGGTGGCGCGGCCGCCCGTGGTCACCATCATGGGCCACGTCGATCACGGCAAGACGTCGCTGCTGGACGCCATCCGCCACGCCGACGTCGCCAAGGGCGAGGCCGGCGGCATCACCCAGCACATCGGCGCCTACTCGGTGCAGACGGCCAAGGGCCCCGTCACCTTCCTGGACACCCCGGGCCACGAGGCGTTCACCGCCATGCGCGCGCGCGGCGTGCAGGCCACCGACGTGGCCGTGCTGGTGGTGGCGGCGGACGACGGCGTGATGCCGCAGACGGTGGAGTCCATCAACCACGCCAAGGCGGCGGACGTCCCCATCGTCGTCGCCATCAACAAGATCGACAAGCCGGAGGCCAACCCGGATCGCGTCAAGCAGATGCTGGCCGAGCACGGCCTCGTCCCCGAGGAGTGGGGCGGCGAGACGATCATGATCCCGGTCTCCGCCAAGGCGGGCACCAACCTCGACCAGCTCCTCGAGTACATCGCGCTGCAGTCCGAGGTGCTGGAGCTCCAGGCGAACCCGAAGCGACCCGCCGGCGGGGTGGTGATCGAGGCGAAGCTCGAGAAGGGCCGCGGCCCCGTCGCCACCGTGCTGGTCCAGGAGGGCACGCTGAAGGTCGGCCAGGCGGTGGTGATCGGCACCCACTACGGCCGGCTGCGGGCCATGACCGACGACAAGGGCCGCAGCGTCAAGGAGGTCAAGCCCGGCTATCCCGTCGAGCTCATCGGCCTCTCCGGCGTCCCCACGGCCGGCGACGAGTTCCACGTGGTCAAGGACGTGCGCGCCGCGGAGGAGGTCGCCAAGAACCGCGAGGCCCAGGAGCGGAAGAAGGATCTCGCCAAGACCTCCAAGCTCACCCTCGAGGAGATCTTCTCGAAGGCCGCCAAGGGCGAGCAGAAGGAGCTCAAGGTCGTCCTCAAGGCCGACGTGCAGGGCTCCGCCGAAGCGGTGGCGCAGGCCCTCGACAAGCTCTCCACCTCCAAGGTCCGCGTCCACATCATCAGCAAGGGCGTCGGCGCGGTGACCGAGTCGGACGTGAACCTGGCCAAGGCCTCCGGCGCCGTGGTGATCGGCTTCAACACGAAGCCCGAGAGCAAGGCGACGGACGTCGCGAACCGCCTCGGCATCGACGTGCGCCTCTACTCCGTCATCTACGAGGCGGTGGACGACGTCCGCCTGGCGATGGAGGGGCTGCTCGACGTCATCACCAAGGAGCGCACCATCGGCAAGGCCGAGGTCCGCACGCTCTTCAGCGTGCCGAAGTTCGGCGTCATCGCCGGCTCCGCGGTGCTCGACGGCAAGGTCACCCGGTCGGCCCACGCGCGGGTCCTCCGCGACGGCAAGCAGATCTTCCAGGGAAAGATCGCCTCGCTCCGCCGGTTCAAGGACGACGTCAAGGAGGTCCTCCAGGGCTTCGAGTGCGGCATCGCGCTCGAGGGCTTCACCGAGTTCGAAGCGGGCGACGTGATCGAGGCCTTCGAGATCGAGCAGATCCGCCAGAAGCTCTAGGCGGCGCGCCTCGTTCGAGGCGCGTCCACCCCAGGAGAGAGAGACGGCGCGTGCCCGGGCTCCGGTCGCGCGCCTTCGCGCGATGATCGTCGGAGCCCTACGCCTCACCCTGCAGATCCCGGGCGCGGGATCCCTCAAGGCCAAGCGACACACCCTGCGAAAGGTGATCGACCGGATCCGCGCGCGCTTCGACGTGTCGGTGGCCGAGGTCGCGGACAACGAGCTCTGGCAGAAGGCGACCATCGGCGTCGCCGCCGTGGGCAACGACCGGGCCTTCGTCTCCGAGGTCCTCCAGAAGGTCCTGCGCTCGGTCGACGAGAGCGGGGTGGAGGCCTGGGTGGTCGCCCACCGCGTCGAACTCTTCCCGGTGGGTGACGGATTCAGCTTGGGTGAAGGGATCGGAGGGGGCGAGCGCACCCTCGCCGAGGCCGAGGCCGCCGGGGGCGGCGTGGACCTCGAGCTCTTCGTCGGCGAGGAGCTCCCGACGCTGGAGGAGCTGGAGGCCGCCGCCGAGGCGGAGCTCTCGGCCCCCCCGCCGCCGCCGGGGCGCAAGCGGCGACGATAGGAGTCCACGGAACATGGCACACGACAGACCTCAGCGCGTCGGGCACCTCATCCAGCAGGAGCTGGGCCGCCTCTTCGCCAAGGGCTTTCGCGATCCCCGCATCAGCCGGATCGTCACCATCACCGGCGTGAAGGTCCCGCCGGATCTCAAGCAGGCCATCGTCTACTACTCGGTGCTCGGCACCGAGGAGGAGCGTCGGGAGACCGCCCAGGGCCTGGCGGCCGCCCGGGGCTACATGCGCCGGGAGATCGGCCACGTGATCGGCCTGCGGTACACGCCCGAGCTCCGCTTCGTGTTCGACGAGGCCATCGAGCGCGGCGACCGGATCGACCGCCTGCTCAAGGAGGTGTCGAGCGAGGCGCGCCCGGACCGCGCCGACGACGCGGCCGACGACGGGGCCGACGACCCATGACGGCCATCCCCGCGGAGTCGGCGGCGCCCCGGGGCGTCGACGGCGTCGTCGTCGTGGACAAGCCCGCGGGGCCCACGTCGTTCGACGTGGTGCGCCGCCTGCGGCGCTTCGGCCGGGATCGGAAGGCGGGCCACACCGGCACCCTCGATCCGATGGCCACCGGCGTGCTCCCCATCTGCCTGGGCGACGCCACCAAGATCGCCTCCTTCATCACCGACGGCGACAAGGAGTACGAGGGGGTCGTCGCCCTGGGCGTGGAGACCGACACCTACGACGCCACCGGGACCGTGGTGGCGGAGGCGCGGGCCGAAGGCCTCGAGCGGGAGAGGGTCGAGGACGCCGTCGCCGCCATGGCGGGCGTGTACTGGCAGACGCCGCCGATGTTCTCCGCGGTGAAGGTGCAGGGCCGTCGGCTCTACGAGCTGGCCCGCAAGGGCGAGGAGATCGAGCGGCGGCCGCGCAAGGTGCGGATCGAGCGGATCGAGCTGCGCGCATGGGATCCCGGCGCCGCCAGGGCCACGATCTTCGTCCGCTGCGGCAAGGGCACCTACGTGCGCTCGATCGCCCACGAGCTGGGGGTCGCCCTGGGCGTGGGGGGGCACCTCGCCTCCCTCCGCCGCCTGAGGAGCGGTCCCTTCGGGATCGAGCGGGCCGTCCCCCTCGCCGCCCTGCTGGAGGGCGGCCTGGAGGCCGTGCGAGGCAGCCTGGTTCCCTTGCGCGACGCGCTGCCGGAGCTGCGGGAGATCGTTCTCGACGAGGCCCGGACCCGCAAGGTCGCCCACGGGATGTCCCTGGGCGGCCGGGATCTGGCGGAGTGCCGGGCGCCCCGGCTCGCGCCGGGGGAGCGGGTCCGGCTCACGGACGCGAGCGGGAGGCTCCTCGCGGTGGCGGAGGCCGACGCGGGGGCGCTGCGGTACCTGCGGGTCCTCGCCGCTGCCGGCGCCCGGGGCGGCGTCTGACGGAAGCCCCCACCTCGCCCGGGTGTTCCGAAGGGGCGAAAGCGTTGACCTTGGGGGGCATTCACCCTAAGTTGCGCGGCCTGCCGGCCCTTCGGCCGGCGGACACTTCGGGCCACCCCCTCTGCACCGCTCCGCGGATGGGGATCGACGGGCCCGACGGCCTCCGGAGGAGGCCGCAGCGGAGCGGAGGGAAGAACGATGGCACTCCTCAAGGATCGGAAGCAGGAGCTCGTGGAGAAGTTCGCCCGCAAGGAGGGCGACACGGGCTCGCCCGAAGTGCAGGTGGCGCTCCTCACCGAGCGCATCCACTACCTCACCGAGCACTTCAAGACCCACGCCAAGGACCACCACTCGCGGCGTGGACTGCTCAAGCTCGTCGGACAGCGGCGGCGCCTCCTCGACTACCTGAAGAGGAAGGATCTCGCCCGCTACAAGACGCTGATCGAGCAGCTCGGCCTCCGCAAGTAGGAGGTCCGAAGGGGAGGGCGCTCCGCGGTGGAGCTCCCTCCCCGCGACATCGCCCGACGAGGCGCCCGCGGCGGGCTTTTGGTTTCCGATCGGGACGGCCGAGGTGCTCGGCCGTCGCGATCAGAGATCAAGAGCCTCCTGACGGTCTTCCTCCCGGGCTTCATCACGGCCGGGCGCCGCGCGGATCCTCCGCGCGATGCGCACGTCCACGCGCCGGCCCCTGCTCGACGGGGCGCCGGGAGGAATCGAAATGAAGCACATCGTCAAGACCGCATCGATCGGCGGCAAGGAGATCACGATCGAGACCGGCCGGATCGCCAAACAGGCCGACGGCTCGGCCTGGGTGCGCATGGGCGAGACCGTAGTCCTCGTCACCGCGGTCAGCGCCAGGGAGAAGAAGGAGGGGCTCGACTTCTTCCCCCTCACCGTCGACTACATCGAGAAGCTCGCGTCGGCCGGCCGGATCCCCGGCTCGTTCTTCCGCCGCGAGGGCCGCCCCACCGAGAAGGAGACCCTCACCTCCCGGGTGATCGATCGCTCGCTGCGTCCGCTCTTCCCGGAGGGGTACCAGAACGAGACGCAGATCATCGCCACGGTCTTCTCGTCGGATCCCCAGGTGGACGCCGACGTCGTCGCCCTCACCGCGGCCTCCACGGCGATCTCCTGCTCGGACATCCCCTTCGACGGGCCGATCGCCGGCGTCCGCGTGGGCCGGGTGGACGGCGAGTTCGTGGCCAACCCCACCAATGACGAGCGCGAGCGCAGCGACCTCGACCTCGTGATGGCGGCGTCCAAGGACGCCATCGTCATGGTCGAGGGCGGCGCCAACGAGCTCTCCGAGTCGGTCATGGTGGACGCGCTGCTCTTCGGGCAGGCCGCGGTGCAGGAGGTCCTGAAGGTCCAGGAGGAGCTCGCCCGCGAGCTGGAGAAGACCGAGAAGCGCGCCTTCGAGCCGCCCAGGGTCGACGAGGCCCTCAAGGAGGAGTTCAAGGCGATCGCCTGGGAGCCCATCCGCGAGGCCTACGCCATCGGCGAGAAGCTGGATCGCTACGCCGCCCTCTCCGCCGCCAGCAAGGCCGCCCTCGCCGCGATGAAGGAGAAGCTCGGCGACGCCTTCGCGGAGCGGGAGAGGGAGCTCAAGGGCTTCTTCGAGGACTTCAAGTACGACTACATGCGGCAGATGATCGTGAACGACGGGGTCCGCATCGCCGGCCGCAAGCACGACGAGATCCGCTCCATCTGGGCGGAGGTCGGCGCGCTGCCCCGCAGCCACGGCTCGGCCATCTTCACCCGCGGCGAGACCCAGTCCATCTGCAGCGCCACCCTGGGCACCGGCGACGACGAGCAGCGCATCGAGATGCTCACGGGCATGCACTTCAAGAAGTTCATGCTCCACTACAACTTCCCGCCGTACTCCGTCGGCGAGGTGAAGTTCCTGCGCTCGCCTGGCCGCCGCGAGATCGGCCACGGCGCTCTCGCCGAGCGGGCCCTTCGCTACGTGATGCCCACGCCGGAGCAGTTCCAGTACGTGGTCCGGGTCACCTCCGACATCACCGAGTCGAACGGCTCCTCCTCCATGGCCACCGTCTGCGGCGGCTGCCTCGCCCTCATGGACGCGGGCGTGCCCATCAAGGCGCCGGTCGCCGGGATCGCCATGGGCCTCATCAAGGAGGGCGACAAGATCGCCATCCTCTCCGACATCCTGGGCGACGAGGATCACCTCGGCGACATGGACTTCAAGGTCTGCGGCACCGAGGCCGGCATCACGTCCATCCAGATGGACATCAAGATCGCCGGCGTGACCAAGGAGATCCTGGAGAAGGCCCTCGACCAGGCCCGCGTGGGCCGGCACCATATCCTCGGCAAGATGCTCGAGGTGCTGCCCGCGCCGCGGCCGGAGATCTCCCAGTACGCGCCCCGGATCACCACCATCAAGATCCGGCCGGAGCGCATCAAGGACGTCATCGGGCCCGGCGGCAAGGTGGTGAAGGACATCATCGCCCGCACCGGCTGCTCGGTGGACATCAACGACGACGGCACCATCAACATCGCCTCGTCCGACTCCGCCAAGGTCGACGCCGCCATCCAGATGATCCGCAACCTCACCCAGGAGGCGGAGATCGGAAAGACCTACCTGGGCACGGTGCGCCGGGTGGTCGAGTTCGGGGCCTTCGTGGAGATCTTCCCGGGCACCGACGGCCTCGTGCACATCTCCGAGCTCGCCGACCAGCGCGTCAAGCAGGTCACCGACGTGCTCAACGAGGGCGACGAGGTGCTGGTGAAGGTCGTCTCCATCGACCGCCAGGGCAAGATCCGGCTGTCGCGCAAGGAGGCCCTCAAGGAGGCCGGCGGCGGCGACGCCGCCTGATCCCCGGGCGCCGTGCCGCCGCGCTTGACGAAGGCGGCGGCAGCGGGTTGAGCTTCGCGGCATGGAGCTGCGGATCAAGCGGGTGGGGCAGCGAGGCGAGCCCCTGCCCCTGCCCACCTACGCGACGGAGGGCAGCGCCGGCCTCGACCTCCGCGCCGACGAGGCCGTCACCCTCGCGCCGGGCGAGCGCCGCCTCGTCCCCACCGGCATCGCCATCCAGCTCCCCGAAGGGTGCGAGGGGCAGGTGCGCCCCCGCTCCGGCCTCGCCCTGCGCCACGGCATCGGCATGGTCAACGCCCCCGGCACCATCGACCGCGACTACACCGGCGAGATCGGCGTGATCCTCGTCAACCACGGGCGGGAGAGCGTCCGCTTCGAGCGCGGCGAGCGCATCGCCCAGCTCGTCGTCGCCCGCTACGAGCGGGTGACGCCCGTCGAGGTCGACGCCCTCGACTCCACCGCCCGCGGCGCCGGCGGCTTCGGCCACACCGGCGGCCGCTGAGCCGATCCGACCGCGGCGCCGGTCCGTCGGGCCTGCCCGCGCCCTCACCGAGGGAGGTCGGGGATCGGCTCCTCCCGCGGATCTCCTCCCGCGTGGGCTTGCCTCGCTCGGCGGCGGCCTTCGCCTATCGGCCGGCGAGCCAGGCCGCGAGGCGGGGGCCTTCGCGGCGGCGCAGCTCGTCGCGGAGCGCCATCTCCTCCAGGGCCTGGGAGAGGGCGCGGCGGGCCTCCTCCACCGGGTGCGCGGCGAAGAAGGTCTCGACCTCGCGCTTGCGGGAGAGGGGGAGGGAGCCGAGGCTCTCCACCAGGCGGGAGAGCTGCATCAGGCCGGCGCGGGAGAGCACCTCGCTCCAGCGTTCCTGCAGGAAGCGCCAGGTGAGCTCGGCGGTGGCGGGGCGGGCGAGCAGCTGGCGCAGCAGCGACACCATGGACTCCTGGGGAACGGTGTCGCCCAGGCAGAGGTCGAGCACGGTCTGGGTGAGGCTCCGCTTCTCGAAGGCGGCCAGCGCCCCCAGGTAGCGGAGCTGCTCCTCCGGCGGCGCCCGTCGCTCGCGGCGGCGGCGGTACTCGGTGACGAAGTCGTCCAGGGTCTGCGGCCTGCCCCGCAGCGCGGCGAGGCGCAGAACGACCGCCGCAAGGTTGGGATCCACCGCCGAAGGATCCTTGCGCTCCTGCTCGGCGACCTCCGAGGCCCGGCGCAGCGTCGCCTCGTCCCGCGCCAGGTCGCCCAGGCCGGAGATGACGGCGGCGCGGGCGACGGCGGTGGCGGGGTCGGGCTCGGCCCCGTCGCTCCAGCCCAGCTCCTCGTGGGCCGGCCGCAGCAGCTCCGCCACGAACCGGCGCAGCGCGGGCAGCGCTTCCTTCGGCGCCACCCGGTGGACGAGCACGTCCAGGCGGCCCACCAGCGCCTCGAGCACCACGTAGTCGCGTTCGCCCTCGAACGCGGCGATCAGCTCGAGGAAGGAGTCGATCGGGGCGCGGCCGCAGAGCACCAGGGCCCACTGGTCGTCGAGCACCACCTGCCGCTCCACGGGGTCCAGCCCCTCGAGCCCTGACGCGGCCAGCTTCGACAGCAGCGCGGGCGACAGCTCGGTCCGGTAGAAGCCGACGCCCTCCGCGTTGCCGTGCACCCACTTCGCGCGGCCCGGCAGCTCGTGCGCCTGCTCGTCGCCGTCCAGCAGCAGCGCCTCGGTGCGGATCTTCTCTCCGTCGGACCAGCGCAGCCGCAGGGGGATCGCCCAGCGCTGCGCGCTGCCCGCCGCCATCGCCTCGGGGCGGGAGAAGAAGCGCCGCTGCGACAGCCGCAGCACGGTGCGTCCCTCTCGTTCGTCGGCCTCGATCGTCACCAGGGGGAAGCCGGCCTGGGAGATCCAGCTCGCGGCGAAGGTCGCCACGTCGACGCCCGAGGCCGTCCCGATCGCCTCCCAGAGATCCCGGCCGGCGGCGTTGCGATCCTTGAACCGGCGCACGTAGGCGCGCAGGCCCTCGCGGAACGCGTCGGCGCCGACCCAGGTCTCGAGCTGTCGGAGGACGCAGCACCCCTTGTAGTAGGTGATGGCATCGAACATCTCGGTGGCCTGGGCGGGGCTCTCCACCTTCGTGTAGATGGGGTGGGTGGTCCCCAGCGCGTCCAGCCCAATGGCGTGGCGGCGCATGGTCTGGAAGTCGTCCCAGATCCGCCACTGCGGCTTCCACTGGTCCACCGCCTTGTGGCTGATCCACGTGGCGAAGGCCTCGTTGAGCCACAGGTCGTCCCACCACTCCATGGTGACGCGGTTGCCGAACCACTGGTGGGCGATCTCGTGGGCGATCGCCTCCGCGATCGCCTTCTTCCCCGCCCACGAGGTGGTGGCCTCGTCCATGAGGAGGAGCTGCTGCCGGTAGAAGATGGCGCCGGCGTTCTCCATCGCCCCGGCGTCGAAGGCGGGGAGCGCCACCTGGTCGAGCTTCCCGTAGTGGTAGCGCTGCCGAAAGTAGGAGGTGAACCACGGGAGCACCTGCTCCGTGACCTCCTCGGCGAAGGCCGCCTGCTCGACCTTGCCCTCCA
The DNA here is from genome assembly GCA_035565615.1 of Vulgatibacter sp. GTDB lineage: Bacteria > Myxococcota > Myxococcia > Myxococcales > Vulgatibacteraceae > Vulgatibacter. Next base: position 14,855 of record DATMSB010000066.1, read on the forward strand.
TGGTGAGCACGCGGCAGGGGGTCCCGCCGATGACCCGCACCTCGGTCGACTCGTACCGGCCCACCGTGACCGCGGCGAGGTAGGTGGGGAGCACCGGCGTGGGCTCGAAGCGGTGCACCACCATGCCGGTGCTCGGATCCCGGCGGGAGGAGCGGGGCACACCGTTGGTCACCACCACCAGGCCGGGATCCGTGCGCACCGTCCACTGCAGCGTCGCCTTCCGATCCGGCTCGTCCCAGCAGGGGAAGATCGCCCGGGCCTCCACCGCCTCGCACTGGCTAGCGATCGCGCGCTCCGGGCCGTTCTTCGCCAGGTAGAGGCCGTTGAGCCCCTCGTCGAGCTTGCCCGCGTAGTGGAGGGTGATCTTCGCCTCTCCCTTCGGGAGGGGCTCGTCGAAGCAGAGGCGGATCGTCTGCGCCTCCGCGTCGAGCCGCACCTTGGCGGGGAGCCGGCGGCGGCCCCTCTGGGTAAAGGCCTCGCGCACGCGAAGGCCCCTGCCGTGGAGCACCACCTCGGCCGTCGGGCGCTCGACGGTGACGACGGCGACCAGCGTCCCGGAGAAGGACTTGCGGCGGGGGGAGGTGGTGAGGTCGATCTCGTACGAGGCCGGGACGACGTCCCGGGGGAGGCGGTAGACGGCAGCGCTCATGGCGGGCAACGCTACCGCGCTCCGCCGGTCGCGTCTCGCTGTTTTCCGGCGGGTGGGCGACACCCGGCGAGGCGCCGATCCGAGGGATGGGATACCTTGTGACCATGCCCACCTTCCCCGGCGTCCCCCGCATTGCGTTCGATGGACTCGTGCTCACCCGCCCCACCGCCGCCGCCGCGGGGCGAATGGCCGCGTACATGGAGCGGAACTTCGATCGCTTCGCCCCCTCGATGCCTGCGCCCGGGCCCGGCTTCCCGAGCGAGGCCTACCACCGCGGGCTCATCGATCGCTGGCAGACCGAGTGGAGCCAGGGGACCGCCGCGCGCCTGGTGCTCTTCGAGGGGGACGAGGCGGGGCGGGTGGTCGGGAACGTCAGCTTCACCGGGATCGTCCGCGGCCCCGTCCAGGCGTGCTACCTGGGCTACATGCTGGATCGCGACCTCGAGGGGCGGGGCGTCATGTACGAGGCGCTGCGCCGGTCGATCGCATGGATCTTCGGCGAGGTGGGGCTCCACCGGATCAACGCGAACCACCTCCCGGAAAACGAGCGCAGCGGCAGGCTCCTGCGCCGCCTCGGGTTCCAGGTGGAGGGCCGCGCCCGCGCCTACCTGAAGCTCGAAGGAGTGTGGAAGGATCACGTCCTCACGGCGTTGGTGAACCCCGCGGACGGCTGAGCCATCGAACGGGGGCACCGAAAGGAGACGTTCGATGGAGCGAGTGGACGAGATCCTGCGGTTCTGGTTCGGCGACTCCCCCGACACCTGGCGGATGCCGGAGGACCGGCTTTCCATGTGGTTCGGCGGGGAGCCTGAGGTCGACGAGGCGATCCGCCGCCGCTTCGAGTCCACGGTGGAGGAGGCGCTCGGCGGCGGCCTCGACGGGTGGAAGGAGACCCCCCGCGGCCGCCTCGCGCTGGTGCTCCTCCTCGACCAGTTCACCCGCAACGTCTACCGGGGGACCCCCGAGGCGTACGCGGGGGATCCGCTGGCGCTGCCGCTCGCCCTCGAGTCCCTCGACGAGGGGATCGATCGGGAGCTGCGGCCGGTCGCGCGGCCCTTCCTCTACCTTCCCCTCGAGCACGCCGAGGATCGGCAGGTGCAGGCGGCGTCGGTCGCCGCCTTCCGCCGGCTCGCCGACGAGGCGCCGGAGGAGGTGCGCGCCGCGTACGAGGTCTTCCTCGACTACGCGATCCGCCACCAGGTGATCGTCGATCGCTTCGGCAGGTTCCCCCACCGCAACGCCATCCTCGGCAGGCAGACCACGCCGGAGGAGGCCGAGTTCCTGAAGCAGCCGGGATCCTCGTTCTAGGAGTAGGGCGCGGCGCTCTCTGCGTCCGTCGCGGCGTCGCTCGCCACGGCGTGCCGGCGCGCCCGCGCAGACGGCGGGCGAATCCGCCGGCACGCGCAGGCGCACGGCGGGTCGCACGAGCGGGCACGCCGGCGCGGGCGCTTGCGCCGGCGCCGGGAATCGGCTAGGCGCGTTGCCAGCGCGGCCGCGGCGGCCGCCCTGGAGCATCCCACCATGATCGCCCGCTACTCCCGACCCGAGATGACCGCCCTGTGGACCAGCGAGGCGCGCTACGAGCGCTGGCTCGCGGTCGAGCTCGCCGCCGCCGAGGCGATGGCGGCGCGCGGCGAGATCCCGCGCGCCGACTACGAGGCGCTGGAGCGGAAGGTGCCGAAGACGATCACCGCCGAGGACGCCGCCCGCATCGAGGAGATCGAGAAGACGGTGAAGCACGACGTCATCGCCTTCCTGACCTTCATCGAGGAGAGGGTGGGGGCGGAGGCCCGCTGGCTGCACCTGGGCCTCACCTCGAGCGACGTCCTCGACACCACCCTGGCGCTGCAGCTCAAGGAGGCCGGCGAGCGCATCCTGAAGGGGATCGACGGGGCGCTCGAGGCGATCGAGGCGCGGGCCTTCGAGCACAAGCTCACTCCGATGATCGGGCGCAGCCACGGGATCCACGCCGAGCCCATCACCTTCGGCCTGAAGATGGCGAGCTGGTACGCCGAGCTGTCGCGGGGCCGGGAGCGCTTCGCCCGGGCGGTGGAGGGGGTGTCCCACGGCATGATCTCCGGCGCGGTCGGCACCTTCGCGAACGTGGCCCCCGAGGTGGAGGCGCACGTCTGCCGCAAGCTGGGGCTGAAGCCCGATCCCGCCACCACCCAGGTGATCTCCCGCGACCGCCACGCCGAGTACTTCGGGGCGCTGGCGCTGGTCGGCGCGAGCCTGGAGC
>DATMSB010000067.1:0-3301 GCA_035565615.1 Vulgatibacter sp.
CCGCCCCCCGAAGGCGCGAAGGCGCTTCCCCTCGACGCCCTCGCGCGGCGCGTGAAAGAGGTGGCGCCCGCAGCAAGGGAAGTGCGGCTCATCCTCGGTCCACCCGCGAGGGCAGGGGAGAACGCGCCGGCTCTGCACGCATCGATCCGGGAACGCGGCGCGTTTCCGCCCTTCGCCTCGTTGGGGCTCTCTCTCGATCCTTATCGGGGAGACGTGCTGCGCTACGAGTCGTTCGCCGATCAGGAACCCGGGAAGCGGCTCCGAGGATGGCTGCGCTTCCTGCACACCGGCGAGGCCCTGGGCTGGCCGGGTCAGCTCGCGGCGGCGTCGGCCTCGGCGGGAGCGGTGGTGCTCGTCTGGACGGGTATCGCCCTCTCGATCCGGCGTCTCGCCCGGTCGCGGAGGAAGGCTCGATCCCGGGGTCCCGGGCGAGCCGTCGCAATCGAATGAGGCAGCGCCGGCGAGGCGCCGCTCACCACCCGGCTGCGCTTCATCCGACCCGCGCCTTGCGCCCGGCGGAGGCCTCCCGCGCCCGCTCGGTGACGCCGCCGGACCAGAGGAGCTGGTCGGCCCTGGCGAGCAGCTCCTCGAAGCCCGCCCGGGTGAGGGCGGAGACGAGGATGGCACCGGCCACCGCCGCGCCGCCGTCGCCGTCGCCGGGCCCCAGCCGGTCGGACTTGTTGAACACCAGGATCCGCGGCGTGTGGGAGAGGCCGAGCGAGTCGAGGATGCGCTCCACCGCCTGGATGTGCGCGTCGCGCTCGGGATCGGCGACGTCGACCACGTGGAGGAGCAGATCCGCCTCCTCCAGCTCCTCGAGGGTGGCGCGGAAGGCGGCGACCAGATCCTTGGGCAGATCGCGGATGAAACCCACGGTGTCGGTGATGATCACTTCCCGATCGGTCGGGAAGCGCAGGCGCCGGCTGGTGGGATCCAGGGTGGCGAAGAGCTTGTCCTCCGCCAGCACCGCGGAGCGGGTGAGGGCGTTGAGGAGGGTGGACTTGCCCGCGTTGGTGTAGCCGACGATGGAGATCACCGGCAGGCCGCGGCGGTTGCGCTCCTTGCGCCGGACCGCGCGGCTCCCGGAGAGCGCGTCGATCTTCTTCTCGAGGAAGGTGATCCGATCGCGCACGCGGCGTCGGTCGATCTCGAGCTTGGTCTCGCCGGGGCCGCGGCCGCCGATGCCGCCCATGAGGCGCGACAGGCCCGCTTCGGCGCCGCCGGTGAGGCGGGGGAGCAGGTACTTGTGCTGCGCCAACTCGACCTGGAGCTTGCCCTCGGCGCTCTGCGCCCGCTGGGCGAAGATGTCGAGGATGAGCTGGGTGCGATCGAGGATCTTGAGCGACGTCGCGTTGGCGATGTGCCGGGCCTGCGAGGGCGAGAGGTCCTTGTCGAAGACGATGAGGTCGGCGCCGAGCTGCATGCTCTTGAGGACGATCTCCTCGAGCTTGCCCTTGCCGACGAGGTACTTGGGGTCGTGCTCCCTTCGCACCTGCACCATGGTCTCGAGGACCTGGACGCCCGCGGTGGCCGCGAGCTCGGCGAGCTCCGCGACGGAGGCCTCCGCCGTCGCGCGGCGGCCGCCGACCGCCAGCCCCACCAAGATGGCCTTCTCGCCGTCGCCCACCACCCGCGCCTTCGCGGTGGCGGCGAGCTGCTCCTCCAGCGCGCGGATCTCGGCGCCGAAGTCGAAGTCCATCTCGTGGACGCCGGGGAAGTCCCAGGTCCGCCACAGCTCGCCCTCCGGGTTCTCGGGGAGCAGGTGGGCGAGCTGCACCGCGCCGGGGAGGCCGTCCTCCCGCGCCTGGATCTCGCAGACGAGGTCGAGGCGGAGCAGCGCGAGGTCGGTGAGGTCGTCCTTTGTTAGGGCCTCGCCGCGCAGGTGGGTGTGCACCAGCCGCAGGCCGCGGAGGCGGACCTGCCCGGCGCGGGCGCGACCGACGTCGGGGAGGAGGAGCTTGTGGGCGTCGCCCACGATCACGTGTTCGATCTCTCCCTTTCGGGAGATGAGCACCCCCACCTGGCGGCCGGTCTCGCGGGAGAGCTCGGTGAGGTGGCGGGCGAGCTCCGGGCTCACCACCTCTTCGCTGCGAAGCCGGCGGCGGTAGGTGTTGGAGAGCCGCTGGAGCTGGGAGGCCTTGAGGCCGAGGGTGTTTCCGAATGCGTTCTGGATGGCGTTCTCCGGTGAAGCGTGTTCCGTCCCTGGATGGTAGTCCCGCGGGACCTCTCCTACCAACAAGGATTGCGGGCCGGTGCCTTCCGCCGCGTGCTACATTCGAGCCCGTCCTGGCATCACCCGCAGAAGAAGGAGCCAGCTTGGCGTCCCGCAAGACCACGAGCCCCAAGAAGAGCACCGTCACCCCCAAGGCGGCCGCACCCCGCAAGGCCGCGTCGGCGACCCGGAGCGCCAGGAGCGCCACGGCCGCCAGGCCCACCAAGGCCGCGAAGGCCACGAGGTCCGCCAAGGCCCCCGCGGGCACCAAGGCGCCCGCGCGCAAGGCCGCCTCCGGCGCGAAGGCGAAGACCTCCGGAAAGTCCCCGGCCCGCGCCAAGAACGGGGTGGAGGTGACGGAGGTCGCAGAGCAGGCCCTCGAGGCGCCCGCCGCGGCGCTGGCCGCCGCGAGGGTGGCGGCCGAGGCGGCCCTCGACAAGAAGGCGGAGGACGTCGTCATCCTCGACGTGGCGGGGCTCACCAGCTACGCGGACTGCTTCGTGATCGCCACCGGCACCTCCGACCGGCAGGTGGGCGCCATCGCCGACTCCATCGAGGACAAGATGAAGAAGGCCGGCCACCGGCCCATCGGGGTGGAGGGCCACGGCCTGGGCCACTGGGTGCTCCTCGACTTCGGCGACGTGGTCGCCCACGTGTTCTACGAGGAGGCCCGCGCGCTCTACGACGTCGAGGGGCTCTGGGCCGACGCGCGGCGCGTCCCGGTGGGATGAAGCTCCGCATCGTCTCGGTGGGCGCCGACAGGTCGGGCCTCTTCGAGCCCGCGGTCGAGGAGTACGCCAGGCGGATCCGCCGCTACGCGCCCATCGATCTGGTCGAGGTGAAGCCGTCCCGAAAGGGCGGCATCGATCCGCTCCGCGCCCGGGAGGAGGAGGGCCAGGCGCTCCTCGCCCGCGTCGATCCGCGCACCCTCGTGGTGGCGATGGACGAGCGGGGCGAGCTCCTCGACTCGGTCGCCTTCTCGCGCAAGGTCGTCCAGGAGGCGATGTCCACCGGGCGCGATCTCGCCTTCCTCATCGGCGGCGCCGAGGGGCTCGCCGACGCCGTGCGGGCCCGGGCGGATCGGGTGCT
>DATMSB010000068.1:0-28163 GCA_035565615.1 Vulgatibacter sp.
GCCGTCTCGGTCGAGGCGAAGCAGTCGAAGGCCCAGAAGCAGCAGCAGCGTCAGGGCACCTCGCCTCAGCAGCGCCAGGGCGGCTCGTCCTACTAGGCGCTCGCCCGATGGCTTCGGGGCGTCGGCGCGGATCCGCTTCGGATCCGCGCCGTCGTCGTTTCGGGGTGCCGCCGATCCCCGGATCGAAGTTGACCCCCTCGGGCGTTCTCTCCTAAGAACACCCTGGCTTCTTGCCGCCAGAGAGAGAAAACGACCCAACGTGCCCACCCGAGAACCGAAGCAACTCGAAGCGGCCGCCGCCCGGACGTCCGAGCCACGCCGCCGATATGTCGACGATCCCCTCCAGGCGCTGACCGCGCTGGACCCCCATGGTCCGCCGCCCGAGATCCCGTTCGAGCGCCTGGACACCGACGCCCTGAAGGTGGTGCACCGCCTGCGGGCCCACGGACACCAGGCCTACCTGGTGGGGGGCTGCGTCCGCGACCTCCTCCTGGGTCTGCAGCCCAAGGACTTCGACGTGGCGACCAGCGCGCACCCCGGGGAGATCCGCGCGATCTTCCGGAACTGCAGGCTGATCGGGAGGCGCTTCCGCCTCGCCCACATCTACTTCCACGGCGGCAAGGTGATCGAGACCGCCACCTTCCGCGCCAACCCCCACGAGACCAACGGCGAGGACGGCGAGCCGCCTGCCGGCGATCTGCTCATCACGGCGGACAACGTCTTCGGCACCGCGGAGGAGGACGCGCGCCGCCGCGACTTCACCGTCAACGGCCTCTTCTACGACGTGATCCTGGGCCGCGTGCTCGATTACGTGGGGGGCCGCGAGGATCTCGAGCGCCGCCAGCTCCGCACCATCGGCGATCCCGACGTGCGCATGCAGGAGGATCCGGTCCGCATCCTCCGCGCGGTCCGCTTCGCGGCGAAGGCCGGCCTCGAGATCGAGCCGGGCACCTGGGGTGCCATGGTCAGACACAAGGAGGAGCTGGCCCGCTGCGCGCCGCCGCGGGTGCTCGAGGAGATCTTCAAGCTGCTGCGCTCGGGCCACTCGCACCGGTGCATGGAGCTGCTCCACAGGATGGGCGGCCTCGAGGTGCTGCTGCCCCCGATCGCGTCCTTCCTCGCCCAGGCGGGGCCGGAGCGCTCGGCCGCGCTCTTCGAATCCCTGCGGCTCCTGGACGAGGTGGTGCGCAGCCGCCCGCTGCCCGACGACTCGGTGCTGCTCTCGACCCTCCTCGTGCACCTTTCGCAGCACGAGCTGATCAAGGGGCGCCAGGAGACGGCGCCGGCCGCCGCGGCGCCGGAGGCGGAGCACGCGGGCGAGGCGGGGGAGGACGAGGGCGACGAGCTGGAGGCCCTCGAGGAGGCGGCCACCGGCGAGCCCCTTCCCGCCGAGCCGCCCGAGGGCGAGACGCCGCAGGTCCCGTGGAGCATCTCCGCCTCGGCCCGGACGGTGGACGAGCTCCTCGCCGAGCTGGTGCGCAGCGCGAGGCTCCCCCGGCGCATCGCCGAGCGGGCGCGGCTGCTGCTCCACGCGCAGCGGGTCCTCTCCGGCGCGCGCAAGAGGCGCAGCTCGCCGATGCGGTTCGTGCGGCAGGCGTACTTCGCCGACGCGCTGCTCGTGTACGAGCTCTACGTGCTCGCCACGGGACACGGCGCCGAGAGCCTCGCCCGCTGGCGCGAGCGGCTCGTGCAGGCGGTGGGCGCGGAGAGCGCCGCGAGCACCGGCGTGCCGAAGGCTGCCCCGGAGGCGGTGGCGGGCGAGGTGGATGCGGACGCGGCGGAGACCACCGCTGGGCGCAGGCGCCGCCGGCGGGGGCGAGGTCGAGGGGAGCGATCGGCGGAGAACGGCGCGGCCACGGCGGCGGTGGACGAGGTCGTGGCGGCAGCGGCGGAGAGCCTCCCGCCGGAGGCCGAGCGGCGCCCGCCTCCGGGCCCCGCGGACCTGCTCCCGTTCTGACGGGAGCCCCGGGGAACTTCAGGCGCGGGCACGTCGGCGTGAGGCGGCCCGCCGGACGTCGTCTTCGGGCGTGCGGGGGCGTCGGAACGTCTTTCGCCGCTCGCCCTCGACGGAGGGGGAGCCCGGGTTTCGATTCGACCGCCAGGGCGCGCCCCGGCTCGCGCGGCCGCTCAGGCCTCGAGGGAGCGGAGGACCTCGTCGAGCTCCGGAGGGAGAGGAAGCCGGAGGTCCAGCGCGGCGCCCGTGACCGGATGCGCGAAGGCGAGCCGCGTCGCGTGCAGGAAGAGCCGGCGGAGGCCCCGGGGCGCCGCCCCGCCGTAGACGTCGTCCCCGGCCACCGGGCTGCCCAGGTGGGCGAGGTGGACGCGGATCTGGTGCATGACGCCGGTGGTGATGGTGCATCGCATCAGGGTCCACCCCGGGAAGCGCCGCACCACCTCGACGAGGGTATGCGCCTCCCGGGCGTTCGTGCGCTCGGCGAGGCGCTCCTCCGGCACCGCCCGCATCCGCCCCGGGTTCCCCGGATCGGCGCCGATCGGGACCTCGACCTCCACGCGGCCCCGGATCGCCCCGGCGGCGAGGGCGAGGTACTCCTTGCGGACCGTGCGGGCGGTGAACTGCGCCCGCAGGTCCTCCCAGGCCTCCCGGCTGCGGGCGGCCACGACGAGGCCCGAGGTCGGCGTGTCCAGGCGGTGGGCCACGCCCCCTTCCCGGGGATCGCGGCCGGCGCCGGCGCACTCGGGGAAGCGGGCGACGAGCGCATTGGCGAGCGTGCCCCGCTCCCCCGCCTCGAGCGGGTGGGTCGGCATGCCGCTCGGCTTGGAGACCACGACGACCGCCTCGTCCTCGTGGACGACCGGGAGCGGCAGCTCCGGCTGGGGCACGAGCGCCTCGCCCGGCCGGGGGAGGCGGACGACGATCTCCTGGCCGGGCTCGACGGGCTGTCCCTTCCTCGCCCTGCGGCCGTCCACACGGACGTGCCCCCGCTCGATCGCCGCCATCACCTTCCGGCGCGACTCGCCCAGCGCCGCGGCGGCCCACCGATCGAGGCGCGCGCCCGCGTCGCCGTCGGGGACCACCAGCCTGTGCTCTTCGAGCTCGACCACCTGGCGTTTCTATCCGAAGAACACGCTGGCGACGTCGAAGATCTGGGGGTCGAGGGTCTTCAGGCTGCGGGTGGCCTCGGCGAGCGGCACCGCCACGATGTCGTTGCCGCGCAAGGCCGCCATCATCCCCCACTTCCCGTCCACCACGAGGTCCGCCGCCGCCACGCCGAAGCGCGTGCCGAGGACGCGATCGGCGGCGGTGGGGCTGCCCCCGCGCTGAACGTAGCCCAGGACGGTGACGCGGCTCTCGATGCCGGTGCGCTCCTCCACCGCCTGGGCGACGAGCTGGGCCACGCCCCCCAGGCGCTCATGCCCCCAATCGTCCTTGCCTCGGGAGATCAGCCGGGCGCCCTCGCCCAGATCGACCATCGCCCCTTCCGCGCAGACGATGATCGAGAATTTTCGCCCCTCCCGCCGCCGCCGCTCCACGTGCGCGATCACCTCCTCGATCCGCGCCGGGCGCTCGGGAACGAGGATCGCGTCGGCGCCGCCGGCGAGCCCCGCGTAGGCGGCGATCCAGCCCACGTGCCGGCCCATCACCTCCACCGCGATCACCCGCTGGTGGGACTCCGCCGTCGAGTGCAGCCGATCGATCGCCTCGGTGGCGATGGAGACGGCGGTGTCGAAGCCGAAGGTGAAGTCGGTGCCGGCGAGGTCGTTGTCGATGGTCTTGGGGACGCCCACGACGGGGACGCCCAGGGCGTGCATCTCCCGGGCGACGGAGAGGGTCCCCTCGCCGCCGATCGCGATCACCGCGCCGACGTTGTGCCGCTCGAGGGTGCGGATCACCTTCTGCGGACCGTCGAGCCTGGCGAAGGGGGTGGCCCGCGACGTGCCGAGCATGGTGCCGCCGAGGTGGAGGATGCCGGAGACGCGCTGCCGGGTGAGCCGCTCGTGGCGATCCTCGAGGAGGCCCTCCCAGCCGTCGCGGATCCCCATGACCTCGAGGTTACGCTGCTCGCCGCGGCGGACGATGGCGCGGATCACGGCGTTGAGGCCGGGACAATCTCCGCCCCCCGTGAGGACGGCGACCTTGACGAGCGACACCCGGCCCTCCTCGTTCGCGTCGCGGGACGAACGGCGCGAAGCTCGCCTGCACGCGCGGCGCCCGGGCGAGGAAGATGGGAACTCGGAGCGGGGCCGTGCAACCGGAATCGATTGATGCCGCGCCTGGCGGGCGGTATTTGTTCGCCCATCGCAATCCACCAACGAAGGACCGCATCGATGGCATCTCTCCGCCCGTACATCGTCGAGCTGATCCGCCACACCTCCTCCGGGTTGCCGGAGGACGTCCTGGACGCCCTTGCCGAGGCCAGGGACAACGAGCCCGAGGGCTCGCGTGCCTGGTCGACCTTCGAGCTGATGATCTCGAACGTGGAGGCGGCGAGGCAGGCGAGCGCGCCGATCTGCCAGGACACCGGCACGCTGATCTTCTACGTCGACCACGGGCCCGACCACTCCCCGCACGCGCTGGAGCGGGACATCGTGGCGGCGGTGCGCGAGGCCACCCGGCGCGCGTACCTGCGCCCCAACGCCGTCGACCCGATCACCGGGGTGAACTCCGGCGACAACGTCGGCAGGGGCTCCCCGTACATCCACTTCACCGCCCGCAAGGAGAAGGGAGTTCGGGTGCGGCTGATGATGAAGGGGGGCGGCTGCGAGAACGTGGGCACGCAGTATTCGCTCCCCGACGAGTCCATCGGCGCGGGCCGCGATCTCGACGGCATCCGCAGGTGCATCATCGACGCGGTGCAGAAGGCGCAAGGGTTCGGCTGCGCCCCGGGCACCGTCGGGGTCGGCGTGGGCGGCGATCGGGTGACGAGCTACATCGAGTCGAAGGAGCAGCTCTTCCGGCCGCTGCGGGACGTGAACCCCGATCCGGTCCTGGCGGATCTGGAGGAGGAGCTCCTCGGATCGCTGCAGGGCCTGAACATCGGGCCGATGGGCTTCGGCGGCGAGACCACGGTGCTCGGGGTGAAGATCGGCGCGCGGCATCGGGTGCCGGCCAGCTTCTTCGTGTCGATCAGCTACATGTGCTGGGCGTACCGGAAGGGCGAGCTGACGGTGAAGGGCCGGAAGGCGGCGCTCGACGGGCACCCGCTGGGGCTCCCGGTGCCGGTCGCGAGGAAGGCGGCGAGCAGGACCGCAGCGAAGGCGGTCGTCGCCAAGAAGACCGGCGCGAAGAAGGCCGGCGCGAAGAAGGCCGGCGCGAAGAAGGCCGATGCGAAGAAGACCGGCGCGAAGAAGGCCGGCGCGAAGAACGCCGGCGCGAAGAAGACCGTCGCGAAGAAGGCCGCCTCGAAGAAGGCCGTCGCGAAGAAGGCCGTCGCGAAGAAGTCCGTCGCGAAGAAGTCCGTCGCCAAGAACGCCGCCTCGAAGACGACCTCCCCGAGGAAGCCCGCCGGGCCCGCGGTGCAGGTCGCCTCGCGTCGGGCCCGTCCCAAGAAGCTCCCCGTCCTCTAAGCCTGCAGACCTCCTCCGACGACGTCAGGATCGACCATGCCCAAGAAGATCGAGCTCCCCATCTCCGAGTCGGCCATCCGCGAGCTGCGGATCGGCGACGAGGTGGAGATCAGCGGCCCCATGGTGCTGGGCCGCGACGCCGCCCACAAGCACCTGGTGAAGGTCCACGACGAGGCCTTCGATCGCCTCGCGCGGAATCGCTTTCTCTACCACTGCGGCCCCGTGGTCCGCCGGGACGAGTCCGGAGAGTGGCGCTTCGTCGCCGCCGGCCCCACCACGTCGATCCGCGAGGAGCCCTACGAGGCCCAGGTGATCGAGCGCTACGGCTTGCGCGGAATCATCGGCAAAGGCGGCATGGGGGCGCGCACCCTCGAGGCCATGCGCCGGCACGGCTCCGTGTACCTCCACGCCGTCGGCGGCCTGGCGGTGGTCCTCGCCGAGAAGGTGGTGAAGGTCCACGGCGCCCACATGCTGGACGAGCTCGGCGTGCCCGAGGCCATGTGGTCCATCGAGGTGAAGGACTTCCCCTCGGTGGTCACCATGGACTCCCACGGCGGCTCCCTCCACGAGACCATGTTCAACCAGTCCCGGGACGCCGCGCGCCGGCTCATGGAGCAGGGCGTCCGGACGCCCTCCACCCGCAAGCGCGCCTGATCCCGGGGCCGGCCCGGCCTACCGCCTCCCGCCTGGGCCACCCGAGGTGATCATCTTCACCGGGCCGTAGAAGAGCTGCGCCTCCGTGAAAACCGGGCGCCGGCCGGAGCGATTCGTCCCCGACTCGTCGATGGGGAAGAACGGCGCCGGGCGCTCGATCCACTGGCGCATGATCACCTCGCCGTCGTGGGAGAGCCCCTCCAGGAGCGACGCTGGCATCTGCGCGAGGTAGCACTCCACCACCGGGCGGAACTGGTCGCGGAAGAGGCTCCCCGGCAGGCTGGCGTGGCGCCGGTCGTGGTAAAGGGTGCCGTCGAACGTCGGCGAGATGTGCCACAGCTCGTGCAGGATCGTCTCCACCCGCTTCTCCGGCGACGAGCGCAGGAAGAACCTCGGCCGGAAGGTCACCACGTAAAGCATGCGACGGCCCCGGATCTGGACCACCGGCTTGGCCCGTTTGCCGTCCGCCGAGATTCGATCGCCCGAGCAGGCGAACCGCAGGGGCCGCACGGTGGCGCGGCTCGCACGCCTCGCCTCCCCCGCCACGATCAGGATCCGGGAGGGATCGACCGCCGACAGATCCGGGATCCGCCGGGCGGCGTCGCGCATGATCGCCTTGATGGCGATCCCGAGGTTGGGCCTGCGTCTGGAGCGGGTCATCGCGCGGGATCATAACGCCCGGTCCCGCGGAGGTGGATTTTCGAGCGCGGGACGCGTTGGGCGGAGCGCGCGCCGATGGTATGCTCCGTGTCCCCCCAAGCGAGGTCGTCCAACATGAGGTCGAAGCACCGTCTGCTCTCCATCCCCACCATCGCCCTCTTCGCCCTGTCGATGGCTTGCGGCGGAGGCGACGAAGAGATCCAGATCGAGAAGCCGACGATGGGCGATCCCGCCGCCTACTTCGGCGTGGAGGCGTGCACCTGCTACGAGTACGAGGTGACCGACGGCTCCGACGCCCGCATGCTGGGCGTCGCCGTGGAGCGCGTGGACGACTTCTACTCCGACGAGGCCGGGAAGGACGTCCACGCCGTCGTCTACCGGCTCGGTGGCGCGGTCCAGGCGACCTACGTGGTCGATCCCACCAACCCCGACCTCCTCCTCACCCGGATGCAGAACGTGGTCGGGACCGGCGACGAGTGGCGCCTCACCCCGGGGATGTCCCTCGCCCACTGGCTGGAGGACCGATCGGCGATGGTGTCGACCAAGGTCCAGGCGACGCTCTACCGGAACGCGAGCCCCGAGGGCGAGCCGCAGGAGATCGAGATGCGGACGCTGATCGACGAGTCGACGACTCCGATCCGCGCCTCCCTCGACGGTGGCGAGACCGAGCAGGACTACGACGCGAGGCTGATCCAATACTCGCAGACGCCCTGGAAGGAGCCGAAGCGCTGGTTCGTGCCGGAGATCGGCAACGTCCAGCTCGAGTTCAACGGCGCCCGCTGGATCCTGCACAACAAGCGGATCCTCGAGGGCGGCTGCCCCGGCGAGAGCGTCCAGGACATCTGCGGCGTGAACCCGTAGCCAGGAGACCCCCGATGAGCCCGATCCAGCGTCCTCTCCTCGCCCTCGTCCTCCTGCTCGCGGCGGCCTGCGCAGGCGCGCCGGTGGCCCAGGGCCCGGTGGTGAGCAAGGCCGACGTGCCGAAGATCGAGGCGACGGACCAGTCCTTCACCTCCTTCACCGCGGTGGCGCACGTGCAGGTGCCGGGCACGGGCAAGGCAGCCCGGGCCACGTCGGCCACCTACGAGCTCCTCGTCGTCTGGAAGGGCGAGCGCCGGCAGATGGCGTCGGGGACGGTGGACCTCTCCGCCGAGATCCCGGCGGACGGCGGCGTGGTCCAGGTGGCGGTGCCTTCGCCCTACGCCTCGGACGAGGACCTGGGGGAGGTGCTCGAAGACGAGGCGCCGTTGGAGTTCATCCTCCGGGGGTCGCTGTCCACCGACGACGATCGCCTCCTCGAGTTCTCGCGGGCGGGCATGGTGCGCACGCCGCGGGTGCCGGTGGCCAAGGTCTGGCACGTCGAGGCCAGCGCCCAGGAGAACGAGATCAGCCTGGTCTTCTTCCTCCGGGTGGAGAACCCGAACCCCTTCGAGCTGGACCTCGAAGGACTGGTCTTCGACCTCTCCATCGACGGGCTGGAGCTGGTGAAGGACGGGCGGGCCGGGCGCAAGCAGCGGGTTCCCCCCAGCTCCACGGCACAGGTCGAGATCCCCTACGTCCTCGGCCAGGGGAACTTCCCGGCGGTCGCCCAGGTGATCCGGTCGAAGCGCAGCATGGAGTACGTGCTGGACGGCGTGATCCGGCTGGGGATCGGGCACATCCCCATCGAGCTCACCGGGCCCATCGATCTCTGATCGCAGGGGCCGGATCCGGGCGTGCTGCCGACGGCGGGCGCCTCGAACGGGCGCCCGCTTTCGTTCTCGGCCCGGGTGGAGGCCTACCGGTGGCGCCGTGGCGGCAAGGGGGTGCGTGGGGCCGGCCTTCGGTCCGCGGTCGAGGCGGGCGCCTCGTCGGCGGCGCCCTGGGTGATCGCACGGCGGGGCCTGCGGGCGGCGGGACGATTGCCCTCCCCTCCCACGTGCCCGTGGAGAGCGGCCTTGGGGGGCTTCCCCACCGCGATCTTCGGCTCGTCGGGGTTGGGCTTGTAGAGCAGGAAGGTCCGCCCCAGCACCTGGGCGAGCTCGGCGCCGGTCTCCTCGGCGAGCTGCGCGGCCGCCGCCTTGCGATCGACCGGCGCGCCCTCGAGGACCTTCACCTTGATGAGCTCGTGGGTGACGAGGGCGTCGATCGTCGCCTCCACCAGCGCCGCGGTGATCCCCTGCCTGCCGATCTGCACCACCGGCTCCAGGTGGTGCCCCAGCGCGCGCAGCACCCGCCGGTCCTTTCCCTTGAGGTCCGTCACTTGCCCTTCCTCGCTTCGATCATCCGCAGCTCGCGCATGGCCTCGACGTTGTTTTTGTCGAGGGCGAGGCAGGCCTTGTAGGCCTCGATCGCCCCGGGGACGTCACCGAGTACGTTGGAGATCCGCCCCGAGAAGAGCCACGGCACGGCGCAGTTCGGGCTCGCCTCCAGGGCCTTCGCCAGCTCGGCGCGGCACTCCTTCTCGACGCTGCGCTTGTCCGCCGTCCCGCTGAACCGCGCGAACGCTCGCCATGCGTAGAACTCGCCCTCGGCCGGATCGAGCTCGATCGCCCTGTCGAGCTCCTCCACCGCCTCCTTGAAGCGGCGGGCCTTCACCAGGAGCATCGCCTGCTGGAACAACCTCTCGGCCTCGAGGATGCTCGCCACGTCCACGCCCCCCGAGATCCCGGCCTCCAGCTCCGCGAGGTACTCGGCGCGGCGCTGATCGCTGCACAGGACCTCGTAGGCCTCGTTGAGCCTCGCGGTGATCTGCTCCTTGGCGCGGCGGGCGCTTTCGGAGCCGGCGGCGGTGTCGGGGTGGTAGACCCGGGCCAGCCGGAAGTAGGCCTTCTTCACCTCGGCGGCGGACGCCGTCCGCTCGACCTCGAGGACCTGGAAGTGATCCTTCTTGGGCAGCTCCTCGAGCAGGCGCAGGAGGGCCGGGTCGGCCTCCTCGGTCAGCGCCGGCATCGACGGACGCGAGGCGTGCCGCCGCGTCGCCGCGGGCGTGGGGGAGAACACGGGGGCGGGGCCGCTGGAGAACTCGTAGTTGGCGGGAGGCGCGGGCGGCGGGGGCGGCCTGGCGCCGCCGTCGTCGGCGCCGTCCGCGGCGAAGGAGGCGAGGCCCGTCTCGGCGAGGAAGAAGCCGGCGCGGAAGATGGCCTCCGCCTCCTCGGGCTGCGCCGAGGCGGCGATTTCCGCCAGGGTGCGGGTGCCGTCGAACCAGGTGACCGCCCGGGCCTCCTGGGTGGTGAGCCCGAGGTCGGAGATGGGCACGCGGTCGTCGCCCGCCCGCAGGATGGGGAGGTAGAGCCGCCCGCCCAGCCGCCGCACGATCTCCGAGCCCGGGAGCCGGCGTACCGCCTGCCCGGCGAGCGGCCACGTCTCGCCGAGGGGCGCCGAGCCGGGTGGAGCCGGGACGTCGGGCCGCCAGCCGAAGCTCCCCGCCTCCACGGCGAGGGCGCGCACGAGGATGGCGCGGCCATACCCCGCCAGGTGCCGGAAGGCCTCGGACGGGTCCATCCCCGACGATTGGCAGAGGATCTCGATGAGGTCGCCGCCCTTCTCGCGGAGGAGGAGCTGCGCCCGGGCGAGCGCGTCCTGATCGAGGACGCCCTGGGCGAGGAGGTAGCGGCCGATCCCGAGGGACGGCGAGGTGGTGCGGGCGAAGACGGGCGTGCCGCGGCGGAAGCAGAGGTCGAAGGTTGCGCCGTTGGCGTCGACGATGGACAGGCAGCCGGAGGCCTTTTCCGCGGCGATGAGGAAATACAAACGGAATGGCGTGCCGCCTTCGATGACGCCGCTGGGTTGCAGCGACATCAACCTTCCCTCCCTTCCCGGCGCCGTTCCCACCGCTACCGACATGCCTTTCCCCCCGCCATCTCCCGCTATTCCACCATCACCAGCTTGGCGCCGCTCTCCACCGAGGCGCCCGCCGTCGAGAACAGCTCCTTGACGATCCCGCCCTTCGGGCTCGTCAGCTCGTTCTCCATCTTCATGGCCTCGACTACCACCAGGCCCTGACCCTCGGCAACCTCGTCACCGACGGCAACGAGATATTTCACGACCTTTCCCGGCATCGGCGCCGTCACGGTCTGCGGGCCCTCGACCGTGAACCGGCCGCCGGCCTGCCGCATCCGCATCCGGCGCTCGTCCAGGACCTCGACCTTGAAGACCTGGTCGCGGACCATGACGTTCACCGAGTCGTTCGGGCCCTCCTCGAACTCCACCGAATAGGACGCATGATCGACGATGAGGCTCACAGCTCCGTGGGCCAGCTCGAGGGCGTCCACCACGTGGACCTCGTCGCCCACCTTGACCTCGTAGAGGCCGTCGCCCTTCTCGGTGACGTCGATGTCCCAGGTCTGCTTCGCGAGGGTCGCCTGGTACCTCATCGCACCCCTCCGCTGCGGCCGAGCGCGTGGATGCGGCCGATCTCCGCCCAGCGGGAGAGGGCCGTCCTGGCACCGTGGGCGCTGTCCGCGAGCTGGCGGGCCCGCTTCTTGTCCTGCTGGAACTGGTGGATCGCCGAGGCCACCAGGGCCACCCGGGCGAGCCCGTCGCTCGGCGAGGGCACGAGATCCGCCGCCTGCCTGGCGAGGAAGGTGGTGTCGTAGTCGCCGCTGCGGAACTCCGGGTGGGCGAGGATCTCCTTGAGGTAGCCGATGTTGGTGGTGATCCCCTTCACCACGAACTCCGAGAGCGCCCGGCGGAGGCGATCGATCGCCTGATCGCGATCGGGGGCCCACACGATCAGCTTGGCGATCATGGAGTCGTAGGCCATGGGGACGGTGTAGCCGGGATAGACGCCGCTGTCCAAGCGGGTGCCCGGCCCGCCCGGGAGGCGCAGGTAGGAGATCTTGCCCGGGCTCGGCATGAAGCCGCGGGACGGATCCTCGGCGTTGACGCGGGCCTCGATGGCGTGGCCGATCGACGGGATCTCGTCCTGGCCGAGGGGGAGCTTCGCGCCGGCCGCGACCTCGAGCTGCCAGCGCACCAGGTCGAGGCCGGTGCGCAGCTCCGTGACCGGGTGCTCGACCTGGAGCCGGGCGTTCATCTCCAGGAAGTAGAAGTTCTTGTGGGCGTCGACCAGGAATTCGCAGGTCCCGGCGCCGACGTAGCCGACGGCCTTGGCCGCCCGCACCGCCACCTCGCCCATCCGGGCGCACATGTCCGGGTCGACGATGGGCGACGGCGTCTCCTCGATCACCTTCTGGTGGCGGCGCTGCACCGAGCACTCGCGCTCGAAGAGGTGGACGCAGTTGCCGTGGGCGTCGGCGAAGACCTGGATCTCGACGTGCCGGGGCTTCTCCAGGAACTTCTCGATGTAGACCCGGTCGTCGCCGAAGGCGTTCTTCGCCTCCCGCTGGGCGGCGCCAAAGGCCTCGTCGAAGGCGTCGGCCGAGTCCACCCGGCGCATGCCCTTGCCGCCACCGCCGGCGGCCGCCTTGATCATCACCGGGAAGCCGATCTGCTCGGCGAACGCCTTCGCCCTGGCGTGGTCTGCTTCCGGCTCCTCCATGCCGG
Source organism: Vulgatibacter sp. (assembly GCA_035565615.1). GTDB lineage: Bacteria > Myxococcota > Myxococcia > Myxococcales > Vulgatibacteraceae > Vulgatibacter. The sequence goes on from DATMSB010000068.1 coordinate 12,328, forward strand.
GGACCACCGGCACCCCCGCGGCGATCATCCGCCGCCGGGCCTGGGTCTTCTCGCCCATGGCCTCCATGGCGGCGGCCGGCGGCCCGATGAACGTCAGCCCCGCCTGCTCGCAGGCCTCCACGAAGGTCCCGCGCTCGGAGAGGAAGCCGTAGCCGGGGTGGATCGCCTCGGCGCCGGTGGCCTTGGCGGCGGCGATCACCCGGTCGGCGCGCAGGTAGCTCTCCGACGAGGGCGCGGGCCCCAGCCGCACCGCCTCGTCCGCGGTGCGCACGTGGAGCGCGCCCCGATCGGCGTCCGAGTACACGGCCACGGTGCGGATGCCCATCTCGCGGCAGGTCCGCATCACCCGCACGGCGATCTCACCTCTGTTGGCCACGAGGACCTTGCGGAACATCTGGCGGTTCTCCTTCCGGGAAAGGGCGCGCAGTCTAGGCGTTTATCGCCTCCCTTGCCAGCGCCGAGAAGCAGCCGGGCCACGCCGGGCGGCCGGGCCGGGCGGGACGAGGCCGAAACGTCCCTCAGGCGTCCTAGAACCGGAGGGCGCCGAGGATCTCGCGGGCGGCCAGGGCCGGGGTGGTGCGGGCGTCGCGCACCTCGGCCTCGAGGCGGGCGATGCGCTCCTCCATGCCGGGGGCCCGGCGCAGGGCGTCGCGCAGGCCCTCGTCGATCATGGACCACATCCAGCGCAGCTTCTGGTCCCGGCGCTTGGCCTGGAGCTCGCCGGAGGCGGTGAGCGCCTCGCGGTGGGCGGTGATCTTCTCCCAGATCGCCTCCAGGCCGTGGCCGGTGAGGGCGCTGCAGGTGAGGACGGGCGGGCTCCAGTTGGGAGAGGAGGGCCGCACGTAGTGGAGCGCGCGCTGGTACTCGCGGGCGGCGCGGTTGGCGCGCTCCAGGTTGGGGCCGTCCGCCTTGTTGATGGCGATGAGGTCGGCGAGCTCGAGGATGCCCTTCTTGATCCCCTGCAGCTCGTCGCCGGCGCCGGCCAGCATGAGCACGAGGAAGAAGTCGACCATCCCCGCCACCGCCGTCTCGGACTGGCCGACGCCCACCGTCTCGATGAGGATCACGTCGAAGCCCGCCGCCTCGCAGAGGAGGGAGGCCTCCCGGGTGCGCCGCGCGACGCCCCCCAGCGAGCCCGCGCTCGGCGACGGACGGATGAAGGCGTTCGGATCGGTGGCGAGCCGCTGCATCCGGGTCTTGTCGCCGAGGATGCTGCCGCCGGTGACGGTGCTCGACGGATCCACCGCGAGCACCGCGACCTCGTACCCCTTGCCGGTGAGCAGGCTGCCGAAGCCCTCGATGAAGGTGCTCTTGCCCACGCCGGGGACGCCGCTCACCCCCACCCGGAAGGCGTCGCCCGTGCGCGGGACGAGCCGGGCGAGGACCTCCTGCCCGAGGGCCTCGTCGTCGGCGCGGGTGCTCTCGACGAGGGTGATCGCGCGGGCGAGGATCGCGCGGTCGCCGCGCTCGACGCCGCGCACGTACTCGTCCACCGAGAGCCGGGGGCGTGCCGGCGAACGGCTCATGCGGACCGACTGCCCTCGAGATCGGCGAGCAGGCGCAGCGCCGCCTCGCCGACGACGGTGCCGGGGCCGAAGATCTCCGCGGCGCCGGCCGCGCGCAGCGCCTCGTGATCCTGCGGCGGGATGACGCCGCCGACCACCACGAGGATGTCCTCGCGGCCCAGGCTCCGCAGCGCCTCGCGAAGCTGCGGCACCAGGGTGAGGTGCCCGGCGGCGAGGGAGCTGACCCCCACCACGTGCACGTCGTTCTCCACCGCCTGCCGCGCCGTCTCCTCGGGTGTCTGGAAGAGCGGCCCGATGTCGACGTCGAAGCCCATGTCGGCGAACGCCGAGGCGATCACCTTCTGGCCGCGGTCGTGGCCGTCCTGTCCCATCTTGGCGACGAGGATGCGCGGCCTGCGCCCCTCGCTGCGCGCGAACCGCTCGACCGCCTCCTGGACCTCGATCATCCGATCTCCTCCTCCGCCCAGCTCCTGCCGGTAGACGCCCTGCACCGAGCGGATGGTGGCCCGGTACCGGCCGAAGACCTTCTCCATCGCCAGCGACATCTCGCCGACGGTGGCCTTGGCCCGCGCCGCCTCGAGGCAGCGCTCGAGGAGGTTGCCCTCGCCGGTCTGGGCGGTGCGGGTGAGCGCCTCGAGGGCGGCGTCGACCTTCGCCTCGTCCCGCTCGGCCCGCAGCCGTCGCAGCCGCGCCACCTGGGCCTCGCGCACCTGCCGGTTGTCCACCTGGAGGAGGGAGATCGCGTCCTCGGACTCCGCCTGGTAGGCGTTGACGCCGACGATGGTCTGGACGCCCGAGTCGATGCGCGCCTGGGTGCGCGCCGCCGCCTCCTCGATGCGCAGCTTGGGCAGGCCCTCCTCGAGGGCCTTGGCCATGCCGCCCATCCGCTCCACCTCCTGGATGTGCGCCCAGGCCCGCCGCGCCAGATCCCAGGTGAGCTTCTCCACGTAGTAGGACCCGCCCCACGGATCCACGGTGCGGCAGGTGCCCGTCTCCTGCTGGATGAGGAGCTGGGTGTTGCGCGCGATGCGGGCGCTGAAGTCGGTGGGGAGCGCCAGCGCCTCGTCGAGCGAGTTGGTGTGGAGCGACTGCGTGTGCCCGTGGGTGGCGGCGAGCGCCTCCACGCAGGTGCGGGCCACGTTGTTGAACACGTCCTGGGCGGCGAGGCTCCATCCCGACGTCTGGCAATGGGTGCGCAGCGCCATCGACCTGGGATCCTTGGCGCCCAGGTCGGACACCAGCTTCGCCCAGAGGAGGCGCGCCGCCCGCAGCTTCGCCACCTCCATGAAGTAGTTCATCCCCACCGCGAAGAAGAAGGAGAGGCGGGGCGCGAAGGCGTCGATGCCGAGGCCGGCGGCGATGCCGGTGCGCAGGTACTCCAGCCCGTCGGCCAGGGTGTAGCCGAGCTCCAGATCCGCCGTCGCCCCCGCCTCCTGCATGTGGTAGCCGGAGATGCTGATGCTGTTGAACTTCGGCATCTCCTTCGAGGTGAAGGCGAAGATGTCGGCGATGATCCGCATCGAGGGCGCGGGCGGATAGATGTACGTGTTCCGCACCATGAACTCTTTGAGGATGTCGTTTTGGATGGTGCCGGTGAGCTTGTCGTGGGGGACGCCCTGCTCCTCCGCCGCGAGGATGTAGAGCGCGAGGATCGGCAGCACCGCGCCGTTCATCGTCATGGAGACGCTCATCCGATCGAGCGGGATCCCGTCGAAGAGGATCCGCATGTCGAGGATGGAGTCGATGGCGACGCCCGCCATGCCCACGTCCCCCGCCACCCGCGGATGATCCGAGTCGTACCCGCGGTGGGTGGGTAGGTCGAAGGCGATGGAGAGGCCCCGCTGCCCCGCCTTGAGGTTGCGGCGGTAGAAGGCGTTGCTCTCCTCGGCGGTGGAGAACCCCGCGTACTGGCGGATCGTCCACGGCTTCTGCACGTACATCGTCGGGTACGGGCCCCGCAGGTACGGGGGGAAGCCCGGCATGCCGTCGACGTGGCCCAGACCCTCCAGGGCGGACGGATCGTAGAGCGGCGCGACGTCGATCCCCTCCGGCGTCTCCCAGGAGAGCTCGGCGACGGGCCGCCCCGCGGCCGCCTCGGCGGCGCGGCGCCACGCCTCGCGATCGCCGCCGCGGCGCGGCTCGCCCAGGGGCAGGGTGGAGAAGTCGGGGATGCGGCTCATGGCGCCACCTGCAGCAGCGAGAGGGTGGATTCCAGGAGGTCGAGGGCGTTCATGCCGACGTGGACGAAGCCGTCGACGCCGTGGGCGCGCAGCGCCGCCTCCCTCTCGCCGGGACGACCCGCCAGGAGGATCCGGGCGGCGCCGGCGTCGCGGAGGGCCTTCGCCGCGGGGGGGACGACCTCGTCCCAGGCGACGTCCGCCGCGCAGATCACGGCGAGCTTCGCGCCGCTCTCGGCGAGCGCGCGGGCCGCGGCGGCAGCGTCGGGATAGCCGTCGGAGGCGAGGGCCTCCACGCCGCCGGCGGCGAAGAGGTTGTCCACGAAGGTCGTGCGGGCGAGGTGCTGGGACGGCCTGCCGAAGCTGGCGAGGAAGACCCTCGGCCGGGCTCCGGTCAGGGCCAGGTGGGCGTCGCTGCGATCCCGGAGGCGCTCGAACCCTTCGGCGATCCGCTCGAAGCGCAAGGGGCGGATCGACTCGGCGGCCGCGGCGGGCTTCGCCTCCGGCGCGCGGGCCTCCCGCTCGAGGGGCAGCTCCCGCAGGTTGGGGAACTCGCTCACGCCCGTGATCGGCAGGCGCCGCGTGGCCACCTCCACCCGCCGGCTCGCGGCGGCCTCCTCCAGGCGCTCCTGCACGAAGCCTGCGCGCAGGGCGGCGACGATCCCGCCCTTCGCCTCGACCGCCTGGAGCTCCCTCCAACCCGCCTCCGCCAGATCCTCGGTGAGGCGCTCCAGGAAGAAGGAGCCCCCCGCCGGATCCGCGACGCGATCGAGGTGCGACTCCTCGTCGAGGATGAGCCGGGTGTTGCGCGCCATGCGCTCGCCCAGGCGGTCCGGCTCCCCCAGCGCCTCGTCGAAGGGGCGCACCGAGAGGAAGGAGGCGCCCCCCACCCTGGCGGCGAAGGCGCCGACGGTGCCGCGGAGGAGGTTCGTCCAGGGGTCGCGCCGGGTGAGGTGGCGCCAGGCCGTGCGGGCCTGGAGCACCATCGAGGGCGACGAGACCCCGCAGGCCTCGAGGATCCGGCACCACATCCTGCGGGCGGCGCGCAGCTTGGCGATCTCGACGAAGACGTCGACGCCCACCTGCAGCTCGAAGGCGAGGCGCCCCGCGGCCTCCTCGACGGCGCGCCCGCCCTCCTCCATCGCCCGCAGGTAGGCGAGGCCCGTGGCGATGGCGAGCCCCAGCTCCTGGGGAGCGGTGGCGCCGGCGTCGTGCCAGGTCTCCGTGGAGACGAGGAAGCCCTCCTCGCCCGCCGCGGCCTCGGCGATGGCGCGATCGAGGGGGAGCGCCAGGACCCCGTGCCGGGCGATGGCGCCGATGGGATCGGCGCCGCGCCTCGCGCCGGCGTCGGCGCCGGCGTCGGGCGGCAGCGGCGACGCGCCGCGGGTGAGCGGGGCGAACCCCGGGAAGCCGCCGGGATCCGCGGAGGGCAGGTCGGCTCTCGTGTAGAGCGGCTGCACCTGCAGTCCGCCCTCCAGCCGGGAGACGAGGTCGGGTGCGGGGTCGCCGAGCCGGGCGCGCCAGTCGGCGAGCGAAGGGCCGGGGCCGTCTTCGGGGAGGAGATCCGTGCGTTCGTCGGTCATCGGGTCACGCGAGGGGCAGGGTTCATCGCCTTGAAGACCATTTCGCCCGCTCCGTCAACGGCGACCCCAAGGAGGCCGGATCGGGTGGCGAGCGAGATCCGGATGGACATCGTAGCCCCTCGAGGAGGTCCCTTGCGCTTCATCAGCCAGGATCCCCACTTCGTCCGGCGGTGGGCGACCGCCCGCGGCCTGGCCCCGTTCGTGGGTCCCGGGGGCGCGATCGAGCTCGCCGCGCCGGGCGGGCCGGACGGGGCGACGCCGCTCTCCTGGGAGGAGTTCGCCGGGTTCTTCACGGCGGAGGCGCTCGCGCTGGCGTACGACGGCCCCGCCGGGACCTGGTCGATCCGCCGGGGGCTGCGCACGCGCAGGGCGCCCCGCGGATCGGGGTGGCGCTGAGGGCGCGCCCTTCGAAGGCGACCGACCGAACGCGCTCCTCGGTCGCGCCTCGCCAGGCGCCTACTGTTGCGAAAGGCCCTCGAAGGCCGCCTGCCGGATCGCCTCGAGCATCCACCGCGCGTGAGCGGGGACCGCGTCCGTGCCGGTCGCCTCCAGCGCCTCCTCGTGGCGGCCGAGGGAGACGGGCGCCGCCGCGTGGGGGACGACGACGAGGGGGGCGTCGACCCAGCGCCCTTCCGCGCCGTAGGCGCCCGCCAGGTTCGAGCGCGCCGTCCAGGCGTCGGGGTTCCTCGCTCGCTCCGCCTCCCAGAGGGTCACGACGCTCTTCCACTCCCGCTGGCGCGGCACGCCTGCGGCCGCCTGGGCCGAGACCGCGAAGGCGAGCAGCGCGACCGGCACCGCCGCGGGCAGGCGCCGGGCCGAGGCGGCGAGGAGGAGCGCGGGCACGAGCCAGTGCCGGCCTGCGACGACTGCGCCGATCCCTCGCTCCCCGGTCCTCCCGCGGGCGATCCCGCGCTCGTGGAGGGGGCGATCCCGTTCTACTCGGACTTCCTCACCGACTCCGGGCTCCGGGGCCGGCTCCTCGCCCGCCTCGAAGGAGGGCGCACCGACCGAAGGCGGTAGGTCAGAGCGGGATGTTGCCGTGCTTCTTCGGCGGGTTGGTCTGCCGCTTGGTCTTGAGCATCTCGAGGGCCTGGATGACGCGGCCCCGGGTCTGCTCGGGGAGGATCACCTCGTCGATGTAGCCGAGCTCCGCCGCCTTGTAGGGGTTGGCGAACTTCTCCCGGTACTCGGTGACCAGGCGCTCCTTCTCGGCGGCGGGATCGGCGGTGCGCTTGAGCGCATCGCGGAAGACGATGTTCACGGCGCCTTCCGGACCCATCACCGCGATCTCGGCGGTGGGGAAGGCGTAGTTGACGTCGGCGCGGATGTGCTTGGAGGCCATCACGTCGTAGGCGCCGCCATAGGCCTTGCGCGTGATGACGGTGACCTTGGGCACCGTGGCCTCCGCGAAGGCGAAGAGGAGCTTGGCGCCGTGGCGGATGATGCCGCCCCACTCCTGCGCGGTCCCCGGCAGGAAGCCCGGCACGTCGACGAAGGTGACGAGCGGGATGTTGAAGCAGTCGCAGAAGCGCACGAAGCGCGCCGCCTTCACCGAGGCGTCGATGTCGAGGCAGCCCGCGAGCACCATGGGCTGGTTGGCGACGATGCCCACCGACCTGCCGTTCATGCGGGCGAAGCCGATGACCATGTTCTTCGCCCAGTGCTCCTGCACCTCGAAGAAGTGGTTGTCGTCGACGACCGTGCGGACGATCTCCTTGATGTCGTAGGGCTTGTTCGGGTTGTCGGGGACGATGGTCTTGAGCTTCTCGTCCTCGCGGAAGGGATCGTCGTCGCACGGCTGCACCGGCGGGTCGTCGGCGTTGTTCAGGGGGAGGAAGGAGAGGAGCTCGCGGGTGAGGCGGATGGCGGCGGCCTCGTCCTCCGCGGCGAAGTGCGCCACGCCGCTGGTGGCGTTGTGGGCCAGCGCCCCGCCGAGGTTCTCCTTGGTCACCTCCTCGTGCGTCACCGTCTTGATCACGTCCGGGCCGGTGATGAACATGTACGAGGTGTCCTTCACCATCGCGATGAAGTCGGTGATCGCCGGGCTGTAGACGGCCCCGCCCGCGCAGGGCCCGAGGATGAGGCTGATCTGGGGGATCACGCCGGACGCGAGGGTGTTGCGCAGGAAGATGTCGGCGTAGCCGGCGAGGCTCTCGACGCCCTCCTGGATCCGGGCGCCGCCGGAGTCGTTGAGGCCGATCACCGGCGCTCCGACCCGCATGGCGAGGTCCATGATCTTGCAGATCTTCTGGGCGTAGGCCCCCGAGAGCGAGCCGCCGAAGACGGTGAAGTCCTGGGCGAAGACGAAGACCTGGCGGCCCTCCACCAGGCCGTGGCCGGTGACCACGCCGTCGCCGAGGATCTTCTTCTGCTCCATCCCGAAGTCGCTGCACCGGTGGGTGACGAACTTGTCCACCTCGACGAAGGTGCCGGGGTCGAGGAGCAGATCGATCCGCTCGCGGGCGGTGAGCTTGCCGGCCTGGTGCTGCTTGGCGATGCGGTCTTCACCGCCGCCGGCCTCCGCCTGCCGGTGCATCGCGGCGAGACGCTCACGCTTCTGCTCCTCCGGCGTCTTGGCGGGCTCGCGGTCGAGGGCTTCGGTGGCGGACGATGACATTCTCACTCCGGGCAGGTGGCGTCGGGTCCCAGAAAATCAAGGACTTGCGCCCCAAAAAAGCGCGCGATCCTACCAACGCCGGATCCCGGGGTCAACGTCGCCCGGCCGGCTCGGGGTCGATTCGGCCGATTCAGTCGCCGACCCGAACCGAGGCCTCGGCGACGGGGGGACGGGAGGCCTCGAGCGCGCCGTCAGGCGGCGGGCTGGTCGCTACCGAGGCTGAAGCCGGCTCGCTCGAGCATGGGCTTGAACTCCGACTTCGCCACCGCCTTGCGGTAGGCCTCCATCGGGTCGACGAGGCCGCGCTTGACCAGGTCGAGGAGGGCGTCGTTGAGCGTCACCATGCCGTGCGCCTTGCCGGTCTGCATCATCGACGGGAGCTGGAAAGTCTTGCCCTCGCGGATGAGGTTCGAGACCCCGCTGGTGGCGATGAGCACCTCGAGGGCCGCCGCCCGGCCGCCGCCGATCTTCTTGCAGAGGGTCTGGGCGATCACCCCCTTCAGGGACTCGGCGAGCATCATCCGGATCTGCTCCTGCCGGTCGGGCGGGAACTGGTCGATGATGCGGTCCACGGTGGACGGCGCGGTGTTGGTGTGCAGCGTGCCGAAGACGAGGTGACCGGTCTCCGCGGTCTCGATGGCGATGGCGATCGTCTCCAGGTCGCGCAGCTCGCCCACCAGGACGATGTCGGGATCCTCGCGGAGCGCCGCGCGCAGGGCGTGCTTGAACGAGTTGGTGTGCACCCCCACCTCGCGCTGGTTGACGAGGCACTTCTTGTTGGGGTGCACGAACTCCACCGGATCCTCGATGGTGATGATGTGATCGCTCCGGTTGCGGTTGATGTAGTCGATCATCGCCGCGAGGGTGGTCGACTTGCCGGACCCCGTGGGACCGGTGACGAGGACGAGGCCCTTGGTCAGGTGGCAGAGATCGAGGATGTGCTTCGTGAGCCCCAGGTCCTCGGCGGTGAGGATCTTGGTGGGGATCTGCCGCATCACCGCGCCGATCCCCATCCGATCGGCGAAGACGTTGACGCGGAAGCGGGCGTCGGGGGTCTCGTAGGCGAAGTCGGTGTCGTGGATCTTCGTCCACTCCTCCTTGTTCCGCTCCGGGGCGATGCTCCACAGCATGGCCTTGAGCTGGTCGTTCTCGAGGAGGCCGAACTGGGGCTGCGGCACCATGTCGCCGTCGATGCGCAGCATGACGGGGGCGTTGCAGGTGAGGTGGATGTCCGAGGCCTTGCGCTTGAGCATCAAGGCGAGGAGGAGGTCCATCGCCTGCCGGGGATCGGCGGGGAGGTTGATCTGCGGCGTCTGCTGCGTCTCCTGGCGCTGGGCGGGGGCGGGAGCCGCGGCCGGCGCCGGGGGCTGCGCGACCACGTTGGCGGGCGCCGCGGCGATCCCCTCCGGCGTGAGGACGGCCCGCACGCTCGATCCCTGCCGCTCCACGCGGATGCCCACGGGCCCCGCGGGGGAGTCGTAGCGAAACTCCATCAGCCCCTTGGCGGCGAGGCCGTTCGCCAGCCCCTCGGGCGCGATCTCCGAGAGCACGCCGAGGATCTGCTGCGAAGAGAGGGGCTCCCGGTAGACCGGCCGCTCGCGATCGGGCGAGCGGATCATGCCGGTCGTCCCGGTCTCGAAGACCAGTTCGAGCGCCGATTCCTGAATGACCTTCGAGATCACCGCGTCGATTCGTGCCATCGCGGCGCGAATCCTACCATGCGAGTCAAGCGCCCGGCCTGCGCACGGCCCACTCCCGCCGTGCTCGATGTGGTAACGGCAACCGGGAGGAGCCCGCGAACCGTGCCCGAACCCCTCCTGCGGATCACCCGGCTCGGCCGACGCCTTGGCGCGGCCTGGATCTGGCGAGGCGTCTCCTTCGACGTCGCGGGAGGCGAGCGCCTCGCCCTGGTCGGCCCCACCGGAAGCGGGAAGACGCTGCTGCTCCGGGGGATCGCCGGGCTGGATCCCGTGGACGAAGGAGAGGTGGAGTTCGAGGGCCGCACGGCGAGGGCGGGGGAGCTTCCTGCCTTCCGGGCCAGGGTCTGCTACCTCCACCAGCGCCCCGCCCTCTGGAGCGGCACGGTGGCGCAGAACCTGGAGGCGCCGTTCTCACTCCGGGCGAACGCGGGCAAGCGCTTCGATCGCGATCGCGCGGCGGCGCTCCTCGGGCGGCTGGGGAGGGACGCCTCGTTCCTCGAGGCCCGCACCTCCAACCTCTCCGGAGGCGAGGCGCAGGTGGTCGCGCTGGTGCGGGCGCTCCTCTTGGATCCCCGGATCCTCCTGCTCGACGAGGCCACCGCGTCGTTGGATCGAGCCGCCGCGGCGCGGGCCGAGGCGCTGCTCGCGGAGTGGGCGGAGCCGGGGCGGGCCTCGATCTGGACCAGCCACGATCCCGATCAGCTCGCGCGGGTCGCGGATCGTCGCGTCGACCTCGAGGCGTGGAAGCCATGACCCGCGAGTACCTCCGCCTCGAGACCATGCAGGTGGCCCTCTCGGCGCTGCTGCTGTTGGTCAACGTCGTCCTCTCCTGGCTGCTGCGCCTCGGGCTGGGCGCACGGCTCGTGGTGGCCGCGGCCCGGATGACGGCGCAGCTCGTCCTCATCGGCTACGTCCTCGACTGGATCTTCTCCCTCGAGCGTCCCCTCGAGGTGGTGATCCTGGCGTTCGTGATGGCGACCCTGGCGAGCGTGGCGGCGGTGGGCCGCACGTCCCGTCGCTTCGCCGGCGCCTACCTCGACAGCCTGGTCAGCGTCCTCGGGGCGTCCTTCCTGGTCACCGGGATCTCGCTCCTCGGGATCATCGAGGTGCGGCCGTGGTGGGACGCCCACTACCTGGTGCCGCTGCTGGGGATGGTACTGGGCAACGCCCTCACCGGGATCTCCCTCTCGGTGGACCGCTTCGTGGAGGGCCTGGAGGATCGCCGCGACGGGATCGAGGCCCGCCTCGCGCTGGGCGCCACCTCGTGGGAGGCGGCGTTGGAGGAGATCCGCGCGGCGATGCGCGTGGGGATGATCCCCACCCTGAACAGCATGGCGGTGATGGGCGTGGTGAGCCTGCCCGGGATGATGACCGGCCAGATCCTCGCCGGCGCTGCGCCGGGCGAGGCGGTCCGTTATCAGATCGTGATCATGTTCATGATCGCGTCGGCGACGGCGCTGGGGATGCTCGGGATGGTGCTCCTCGCCTTCCGCACCCTCTTCGACAGGTGGCATCGGCTGCGCCTCGACCGGATCCGCATGCCGACGGACTGGATCGCCTGGACGCGGCGCCGCTTGCCGGGGTCTCGAACTTTTGGGTAGGAAGCCAACCCTTCGATGCGAATCGGACCGTACGAGCTGAAGAACCGCTGGATCCTCGCGCCGATGGCCGGGATCAGCGAGATGCCCTTCCGCACCCTCGCCTTCCAGCTCGGGGCCGCCCTCTGCCCCACGGAGCTGGTGTCGTCCGAGGGGCTCATGCGGGCGTCCACCCGCACCATGCGCTACCTGCGCCACGACGAGCGGTGGGAGCGGCCCTTCTCGGTGCAGGTCTTCGGCGGCAACCCCGACGTGCTCGCCGAGGCGTCGAAGGTGGCGCGCGACCACGGCGCGCAGATCATCGACGTGAACATGGGCTGCCCGGTCCCGAAGGTGACCAAGAGCGGCGCCGGCTGCGCGCTGATGAGCGACCCGCGCCGGGCGGCGGAGCTGGTGGAGAAGATCGCCCGGGCCACCGGCCTGCCGGTCACCGCCAAGATCCGGGCGGGCATCGACTCCCGCAGCATCAACTGCGTCGAGGTGGGGAGGGTCCTCGAGGACGCGGGCTGCGCGGCCGTGGCGATCCACCCGCGCACGAGGGCCCAGGGCTACTCGGGCTCGGCGGACTGGAGCCTCATCCGCGAGCTGAAGGAGGCCCTGCGCATCCCCGTGATCGGGAATGGCGACGTGAAGACGGTCGCCGACGCGAAGCGCATGCTCGAGGAGACCGGCTGCGACGCGGTGATGATCGGGCGGGGCGCCCTCGGGAACCCGTGGATCTTCCGCGAGCTCGAGGGCGGCGCCGGCCCCACGGTGGCCGAGCGGCACGAGCTGGTGATGCGCCACTTCGCCGAACACCTGGCGTTCTGCGGAGACGAGCGCCGGGCGGTGCACCAGTTCCGCAAGCACCTGGGCTGGTACGCGAAGGGGCTGGTGGGCGCCGCCGCCTTCCGCTCGGAGGCCATGCGCATCGAGCCGGCGGCGGAGCTGGCGGCCTGCATGGATGCCTTCTTCTCCACGGCGGCGCCGGATCGGCGCACGGGCCGGGCGGAGGAGGACGACGGGATCGACTACCGCACCGCCTACGGCTGAGCGCCCCGTGTCGGCCCGGCGCCGGGGGAGTCCGTGGCGCGATCCGCCAGGCCGAGGTGCGTGCGCCGGAACGAGTCGGACCTGCCTGGCTCAGGCCCCGGAGCGGGCGGCAGCGGCCACCTCGGCGTCCTCGTCCGACGCGAGGGCCGAGAGCAGCGCCGCGGCCTCCGACGTCCCCAGCGAGGCGGCGATGCGCGCGGCCTGGAGGCGGTGGCCCCGGGACGGCGAAGCGGCGGCGATCGCGAGTGCCGGGAGAGCGCTCGCGCCCATGGAGCGGAGCACCTGCGCCGCCCTGGGCCCTTCGGGCGATCGGAGGTCGGAGGGGAGGAGCGAGACGAGGAGCTCCGCCGCCACGGCGGCGACCTCCCGGAGGGCCGGCATCGCCGCGTCGAGCTCCTCCTCGGTGCGGGCGGCGAGCGCGCGCTCCACCGCCAGGCGCGCCGGCTCGAGGGGCGGATCGACCGGGCGCGTCCGGCGCCGCGCCACCGGCGGGAGGCGAAGGGTCTCCTGCACCGTCGTGAGGTCGGGCGCACAGCCATCGACGGCCGGACCGATCGGCGCACGGGCAGGCGACGCGATGGACGATGGCGCGGGCGAGGGTGACGCGGCGGACGCCGGGGCAGACGAGGGCGATGCGACCGAGGTTGGCGCGGCGAAGGGCGGCGCACCCGCCGCCGATGCAGGGCGTGCGGCGACCACCGGGGCGGGCGACGCCACCGACGCGGGCGCGCCGAAGAGAGAGGGGCCCCTCGAAGGCGATCCGGCCGGCGACGGCGATGCGACCGGCGACGGCGGCGTGGCCGCCACGGCCGAGGCGCCCGTCGCCGAGGAGAGAGAGGGCCGCCGCCCCGCGGCGACCGCCGCGGCGCCGGACTTGCGGGCGCGGATCAGCTTCTCCAGCGCAGGGCCCACCGCCTGGGCGACGTGCATCACCTGCTCCACGTGGGCGGGCCCGATCGGACGGTGGCCGTTCTCGGCGAAGAGGAGCGCCACCGTGCGGTTGGCGACCACGATCGGGAGGACGAGGGCCACGTGGGGAGGGCGGCGCCCCAGCGCCTCCTCGAGCTTTCGCGCGAGATCCCCGTCGCCCACGGGGCCGAGGTAGGGCCCCTTGGACTCGAGCACCAGGCGCAGCACCGACGGTTCGTCCACCGAGAGCGACAGGCCCTTGATCCGCGCCGCCGCGTCCGGCGCGGTCCCCAGCGCGTCCCAGCCCACCAGCGTGCGACCGGAGACCGCGAGGGCGGCGACGAGCTCGAAGCGCTGCCGCGCGAAGCGCAGGAGCACGGCGAGCGCGTCGTCGCGGTCCGCGGCGGAGCCGAGCAGCGAGAAGGCGTCCTCGACCGAGCCTTCGGGCCCGCCCGCGGCCTCCCCTTCCGTCGCGCGGGATCGGTCCAGCCGGGCGGCCAGCTCGTGGAACCTCGAGGCGACGGGGCTGCCGTAGAGGCGCTCGATCGCCATCCGCACCCGCACCTCGGGCGCGACGTGGGCCACGACCTCCGCGGCGCCGGGGGCGAGCTCGTCGAAGGGCGTGCCGTCGGCGGGGTGGCTGCACGCGACGTGAACCCGCCCGTCCTCCATCCGGAAAGGGACCACGCCGTATCGCTCCGCGGTCCTGGCGGCGATCACCTCCCGGAGGGCGGGATCCAGGGGACCGTCCAGCGCGCCGGCGGCCGGGGCGGGAAGGCCGCTCGCGCGGGCGAGATAGTCGACGAGATCGTCCTCGGCGATCGATCCCAGCTCGAGGAGGCTGGTGTCGAGAGCACCGCCGAGGAGCGCTTGCCGCTGGAGCGCCTCCTCGGCCTGCTCGGGCGCGAGGACGCCGCCGCGGACCAGGAGTCCTGCGAGGAAGAGTGGCATCGGTCCGGGGATCTTTGCCCTCGGTTCGGGCCGGGGTCAACGCCGCCCCGGGAGGAATCGGATCAGCCGGGAACGATCACCGACCGCGCCAGCTTGTCGTGGAGCGCCTCGCCGTCGCGATCCACCAGGGCCCAAAGCGGCCCCGCCAGGAAGGCGAGGGTCCCGGCGATGGCGAAGAGGGCGCGCAGGGCCGCACGCCCGATGGCGAGGGGCGCCCCGCTCTCCCGATCCACCGCGCGCACGCCAGCGAGGGAACCACCCAGGGTGCGGCCCCCCAGCGTCCAGCAGAGGGTGAGGTAGACGAAGGCGATCGCGCCGACGAGCGCCAGGCCCGCGAGGGAGAATCCCTGCCCCGCCCCGAGGCGATGGCCGGTCACCAGCGCCAGCGCGTCTCGAACGGAGCCGGTCGCCAGGAGGAGGATCGTCCCCGAGGTGCCCGCCAGGAGGGCGCCGTCGATCACCCAGGCCCCGACCCTGCGGAGGACGAAGCCCGTCCTCGAGGGGGCGGGCCCGGCCTCGTCGCGCCGGCCGGCGATCGGCTGCCCCAACTCCACGTCGATCTCCTCGGCGAGGTGCGGCCCCACCCTGCAGAGGCCTTCCCGATCCGCGCCGAGGACGGGGGCGCGATCCTCGGACGAGTCGAGCCCCCTGCCGCCGATTGGCGATGCCGGCGTCCCCCCGTCGAAGGCGAGGCCTCCCGGCGCGGCGGCCTCGACGCGCTCGTCCTCGGAGTCGGGGTTCCAGGGGAGATCGACGCCGGGCGGGGTCGCGGGGAGGGCGAAGCGGGCGGTGGGTGCGGGCTGGGCCTCCAACGTCGGCGGCGCGGTGGCGACCTCCGGCAGGGGCGCGTCACCGCCTTCGGCTTCGCTCGGGCTCGCGCCAAAGGCCGCCGCGGGCGGGCGCAGCCGCTCGATCCGGCGCATCAAGGTCGGGCGGCTGGGGTGATCGGGCCTGGCGTCGAGCAGCGCCTCGTAGAGCTCGGCCAGGAGCACCTCGTTCCCGGTCGCGGCCGCCCTGCGCTCGAGCGCCGGCACGGGCCTGGGATCGAGGGGGTTCGCCAGGAGGGTCTCGCCCATTCGCGAGAGCAGATCGTCCGTCCGCCGGGCCTTTTCCAGCCAGCGGATGGCCCGATCGCTGCGCCGCGGCGCACGGACGATGGCGTCGGCCGGATCGGGAGCGCCGGGCGAGGGCTCCGGAATGCCTGCTGGCGGCGGATCCCGGGAGATGCGCCGCCGGTCCAGCGGGACCTCGGTCGAGATCTGGAAGGGGAGCGTCGGCGTCCCCCAGGCGATCTCCCCGGCCCCCTGCCAGGCGCCCCGGAGCTCCCCTTCGCCGGGGAGCGCCACGGGAGCGCGGCAGCGGCGGCAGCGGCCCTCCCCCGCCGTGGAGTGCCCACAAGAAGTACAGTACATTCGCCACCTCGCGTGGAGGTGGAGTCTCCCGGCGGCCAGGGGGGCGGTCAAATATCCTACCTGTGAACACAGGGGGCGGCCGCGCCGCCGCGATCTTCCCGGGCGCCGGTCCGGCGCGGCGACCTCGCTTCCGGCGAGCGCGCCGAGCTCACCGGGAGCGCGGCGCCGTCCGGGTGGCCGAGGGCCGGAAAACGAGAAGAGCCCCCAGCCTCTCGGGGACCGAGGGGCTGGGGGCTCGCTCGAATTAGATCCGGCAGCGTCCTACTCTCCCACACGGTCTCCCGTGCAGTACCATCGGCGATGAAGGGCTTAACTTCCGTGTTCGGGATGG
>DATMSB010000069.1:0-17443 GCA_035565615.1 Vulgatibacter sp.
CCCGAGAACGGGATCGGCCTCGGCGTCCTGGGCCGGGCCGGCTCCCGCGCGCTGGGCGGCGACTACGACTACGAGTCCGCGTCGGGGACGGCGTCGGCGTGGCTGCGCCTGCCCTGGGCGCGGCACCACGTCCTCGCCGCCACCCTGGCCGGCGGGGTCGGCCACGGCGATCAGGGCGAGCGCCGCCTCTTCGGGCTCGGCGGTCCCCGCCTCGGCAACCCGCTCCTCGATCTCCTCATCACCGGCCAGCTCATCGGCGGCGGGAACCTGCGCGGCTACGCGCCGGGGGCGTTCGTGGGGAGCGCCTTCGCGCTGGGATCCCTCGAGTACCGCTTCCCCATCGCGTGGATCGATCGGAGCCCGTCGGTCCTGCCGCTCTACGCGGGCAAGCTCTCGGGCGCGGTCTTCGCCGAGGCGGGCGACGCCTTCGATCTCGGGCAGCCCCTGACGCCGCATCCCGGCGTGGGCGCCGAGCTGCGGCTCGGGGTGGAGCTGGGCTGGGCCATCGCCGGCTCGATCGTCCTCGGCGACGCCTACGGCTTCGACGTCGGCGCAGGGGGTGGGCACCGGCCCTACCTGGGCGCCGGCGCCGTGTTCTGAGGAGACGATCCACCGCCACCGGCCGCCGGTGGGAGTTGCCAGCATTGCCCCACCCGGCACCATCGAAGCAGCGGGTCCCCCCAAGACGGGGGTGAAACATCGGCCGATCCCGCAGGATGTAGGCGCTTTCCTCCTTGCCAAGCCGAATCGATTCGTCCTACCGTCGCTTTTCAGAATAAAAAGTGTCTCGTGTCGTCGCGGGCCTCGCCGCCCGCCTACGCTTTTTGGAGGTGAGCATGAGGCAGCGTCTTTCGTCGCTCGTGGAGCAGCCCCGTAGGTGGAGGCGCGTCCTTGGGACCATCGTGGCGGCGCTTTCGGTCCTCGCTCCGGCGGTCTCTCAGGCGATTCCCTACTCCGTGTCGCTCACGCCGAACCAGCCGTTCCAGCCGCTCACCGGATCCGACGTATCGACGCTCTCGGTCGGCGACGGCATCGACGAGATCGTCACGCTCAATCTGCCCGCGGGGTTCACGTTCAAGTACTACGAGAACACCTACTCGACGATCTATCTGCACACGAACGGGCTGGTGACCTTCAACTCCTCCGATGCGACCACGCTCAGGGTCAACTCGGGCTACGCCTTCCCCTCCGTCAGCAATACCGTGAAGGAAATCATCGGGCTCTGGTGGTCCTACGCCACCTGTCCGCACCCGGTGAAGACCAAGACCGTCGGCACCGCCCCCGCCCGGCAGTTCGTGGTCGAGATGAGGTGCCACAAGTGGAATGGCGGGACCACCCTCTGGGAGCTGCAGTTGATCCTGAGCGAAGGCTCGTCCACCTTCTCCGTCCACTACGGCAACTACCCTGCCCCCTCCGAATACCCCTCCGTCTACGCTGGGATCCAGAACCGGACCGCGACCGAGTGGACCTACCCGTTCCCCTGCGGCGGCTCATGCACGGGCGCGGCCTGGCCGAACAACACGATCGTCACCTATTCGCAGGGGCCCGAGCTCACGGTCGCCTCCGTGAGCGCGCCGTTCGAGGCGTTTCCAGGCATCCCCTTCCCGGTGACGGTGGACGTCCTCAACTCGGGCGGAGAGCCTGCCGTGGACTTCGCCGTCCAGCTCTGGGTGAACGAAGCGCCGACGATGACGGGCGCGATCCCTCTGGGAGGTCCCTCGCCGATCCGGCAGACCGCCACCCCCGGGCAGGTCGTCACGTTCGAAATGCAGGCGACGATCCCGCTCTCATTGGGCAAGGGTGAGTATTTCTTGCTCGCCGAGGCGGATCCGGACCACGTGGTCCCCGTCGGGAACCGCGCCCAGACGATCGGCGCATCGGCCTCGTTCCCGATCGGCCTCCTGGCGGCCAACCTCAGAGCCTTGGACGTGGTCGCCCCCGACGAGATCCAGCCCGGCAGGTCCTTCGACCTCTCCTGGACGGCCGCGAACATCGGGAACGCGCCTGCGCCGCGTGCGGCCTATCAGATCCTGCTCTCCGCCTCCGAGACGCCGAGCGCGTCGAGCCGCATCCTCTCCATCCAGGGGCCCGACGGCCGCCTCACCGATCGCGGCTTCGTGGACCTGGTGACGACGGCCGCTCCTGGGGTTCCCGACCGCCTGTTCGAGGACGTTCCCTTGGTCGACAAGGTCTTCCTCCCCGCCGACGTCCCGTCGGGCCGCTACTGGATCGGTGTGCGCATGGATCCCGATCAGGACGTCTACGAGCACGATCGGAGCGACAACACCGGGGTGTCCGGGCCGACGATCGCCAAGTCGACCACCTCCCTCGCCATCGCCACCTCGTCCTCCCTCTGGACGGCGGAGGCGGGCACCTTCTACTCGGTCGTCCTGAAGGCGATCGGTGGAGACGGCACCTACTTCTGGAAGCTCTCCCCCGGCTCGAGCCTGCCGCCCGGGCTCTACCTCCACGAGACGCCCGAGGGGGCACGGGAGGCGGGGTTCCCCTTCGTGACCAGGCTGAGCGGGACGCCCTCGGTCGTGGGCACCTTCGAGTTCAGCCTCGACGTCGTGTCCGGCTCGCTCACCAAGAGCCAGAGGTTCACCCTCTCCGTCGTCCCCCAGGAGCGGGTGCTCACGGCCCTGTCCGCCAACCTTCCGGACGCGTATTTCGGATCGCCCTATACCGCCCACCTCGTGGCGGGCGGAGGCGTGCCTCCGTACTACTGGAGCCTGGAGTCGGGGAGGCTCCCCGGCGGGATCGACCTCCATGTGACCGGCACCCTCGAGGGCCGGCCGCAGCAGGACGGGCTGTTCCCGATCACCGTCCGGGCCACCGACTCCCGCGGCGTTTCGACGACCAGGAACCTGGAGCTGATCGTCCAGCAGCCTCCGAACATCACCTGCGGCACCACCGCCATCGGTCCCTTCCGGATCGGCGAGGCGGTGGACGTCACCCTGCAGGCCGGCGGCGGGACCACGAAGACCTGGGAGCTGCACGAGCTCTGGGCTCTCCCCAGCTCGCCCCTCGAGCCGACGAAGTACCTCGGAAAGACCGCGCCGGAGGGCCTCAGCCTCGGGACCGACGGGCGCGTCACGGGCGTGCCCACCAAAGCGGACCTCTACGACTGGCTGGTGGCGGTGAAGGAGGCCTCCGGTTCGACCAATCCCACCACCTGCATGATCCGGGTGGAGATCATCCGCGATCGCCAGCTCACCATCACCACGGGAGCCCTCCTGGACGCGGTCGTCGGGCACCGCTACTCCGCCAAGCTCGAGGCCACCGGCGGCGAGGGTGAGGTCACCTGGACGGTGAAGGCGACGGAGCCGCTGCCGTCCGGGCTGAGCCTCAGCCCGGACGGCGTCATCAACGGCACCCCCTCCGGTGAGGAGCTCGCCGGCGAGACCGTCGGGAGCATCGCCTTCACGGTGCGGGCGGTCGACGAGAACAACCGCTTCGGCACGGCGCCTCTGTCGATCACCCTGCACGCGACGCCGCCTGGTTCGGGCATCGCGGACGACGAGACGACCACCACGACCTGCCAGTCGGCCGGGGCCGATCCCAGCCTCCTGGCGCTCGCGACGGTGCTCGGCGTCGCCGCGCTCCGCAGGCGCCGGAGCGCATAGCGCGCTTCGTTCCGGCGGACATCGAGGTGGGCCCTGCCGGGCCCGCCTCCTCTGGCCTCCACATCGGCGGGGTCCTTTGGCCCTTGCTCTACGGGACGGATCCGTTCTAGCGTCTGGGCGAAACGTCTCGGAGGCAGGACGGCTCCGCTCGTCCGCCAGGGCGATCGGCGGTCCCCGCTCTACTGGTTGGAGGTCACATGAGTCAGCGATTGATGTCGCACGACGTGCGAATTGCGCGGCCGCACCCATTCTTCAGTGCCCTCGCCGCGGCGGTCGCCCTCCTCGGCGGCCCCGCGATCGCGCTCGCCCAGGCTGCCACGCCCTACGTAGCCACCACGAGCCCGGCGACGCTCGTTCCTCTCCCTCTCGACGGGGGAACGGCCCAGCTCCTCTCGATGACCTACCCCGCGGACACGGCCGGCATCCGCGTCAACCTCCCGTTCTCGTTCAACTTCTACGAGCGGACCTACACGTCGGTGATGATCAGCTCGAACACCTACCTCACGTTCGATGCGTCGAACAGCGGGACCTCGGCAACCTCGTCGGCGTTTCCCGCGACCTCGAACCCGAAGGAGCTGGTCGCGGTGTGGATGGCAGACACCAAGTGTGACTCGATCAAGTGGCAGGTGATCGGCTGGGCGCCGCGCCGAAAGGCCGTGATCGAGTGGAACTGCTATTGGTGGCAGAATCCTTCGGATTCATACGTCGCGCAGGCGTGGCTGACCGAGGGCTCGTCGACGATCGAGGTGGTCTACGGTCCGAACTTCCCGCGGACGAGCGGCTACGGGAGTGGGGTGCGGGTCGGCGTCTCGAACTTCGACGGCAGCAGCTACACCTACGGCCTCGGGAGCTATTGCAACTCCTCCTGTGCCCTCATGCCGAGCGCGTGGCCCGAGAACACCCGGATCATCTATTCCCAGGGGCCCGATCTCCGCGTGGTCTCGGTGGACATCCCACCGGAGGGCTACGCGGGAGTCCACTTGCCGGTGCACACCAGGATCGAGAACGTGGGCGGCCTGCCGGCGGTGGACTTCACGGTGCAGCTCTGGATCAGCCCCACCCCGTCCAAGGGAGGTGACGCCATCCCCCTGGGTGGTCCCGCGCCCATCCGCCAGTCCGCGAACCTGGGCGACTCCGTCTCGTTCCATCTGCGGCCGAAGGTGCCGCTCTCCATCGGCACCGGCAGCTACTATGTCGTCGCCGAAGCGGATCCGGAGCAGGTCGTCCCGCTGCCCTCCCGCATCAGTTCGATCGGGGCATCCGAACCCCTCACCATCGGCGTCCCGGCGCCGAACCTGGCGGCCCTGGACGTCGTGCCCCCTGCCGAGCTCCACCCCGGCAGGTCCTTCGACCTCTCCTGGACTGCGGCGAACGTGGGGAACGCGCCGGCGTACTACGCGTCCTACCAGGTGCTCCTCTCGGCGAGCGAGACCCCGAGCGCCAACAGCCGGGTCCTGTCCATTCAAGGGAGCGACGGACGCCTCATGAATCGGGGCTTCGTCGACATCGCCGAGCGGGTCAACTCTCCGGACCGCTTGTACCGAGACGTCCCTCGGGTCGAAAAGGTCTTCCTCCCCGCCGACGTCGAGTCCGGCCGGTACTACGTCGCGGTGCAGATGGATCCCGACTATCAGGTGTTCGAGCACGACCGCTTGAACAACATCGGCGTCTCCCAGCCGGTCGTGGTGCAATCCTCCACCTCCCTCGCCGTCGTCACCCCGGCCGTTCTCCCCGTGGCGGAGGTGGGATCACCCTACACGATCGTGCTCAAGGCGCTCGGGGGCGATGGCTCCTATTTCTGGAAGGTCTCGAACGGGTCGACCCTGCCTCCGGGGCTCTCGTTGATCGAGTTCCCTGCGGGTGCCCGCGAGGTGGGGCTCCCCTTCACCACGATCTTCTCGGGTACGCCGACGGTGGTCGGCGACTTCGAGTTCAGCCTGGACGTGTCGTCGGGGCCGCTCCAGACCTCCCGGAGGTTCACGCTCTCCGTCCTTCCCCAGGAGCTCCCGCTGGTCATCCAGACGCGGAAGCTTCCGCCGGCCAGCTTCGAGGGGCAGTACCACCTCCCCCTCGTGGCAGGCGGCGGCCAGCCGCCGTACGTGTGGTCCCTGGCGTCCGGCAGGCTGGCCGACGGCATCGAGTTCGGCGCCGGCGGCACGATCTCGGGCCGGGCGCTCGAGGATGGCGAGTTTGCGTTCACGGTTCGAGTCACCGACGCCCGCGGCGTCTCCGCCACCCAGAGCCTCGTCCTCCTGGTGCTGCCGCCAGCCTCGATTAGCTGCGGAACGACCCGGATCGGCCCCCATCGCCTGGGCGAAGCGGTCGACGTCGCTCTCCGGGCCGGCGGCGGCGCCGCCGTCAAGTTCTGGGAGTCACTGGAGCTCTGGTACCTCCCCAGCTCCTCCGGCAAGGCATCCGAGTGGTTCGCCAAGCTGGCGCCTCCAGGCCTCTCCCTCAACGCCGACGGCCGGGTGACGGGAGCGCCCACGCGGGCCGGCCTCTACGACTGGCTCGTCGGGGTGAAGGAGGATCCCTCCTCCAACAACCCCACCCGGTGCATGATCCGCGTGGAGGTCCTGCGAGACCGCAACCTCACGATCACGACGACGAACCTCGTGGACGCGGTGGTCGGTCAGCGCTACTCCGCCCGCCTCGACGCCACCGGCGGCGAGGGAGAGCTCGTCTGGGAGCTCGGCCCCGATGAGAAGCTCCCGGCGGGCCTGAACCTCTCTCCGGATGGGATTCTCACCGGCACCCCCACCGGCGAGGAGCTCGCGGGTGAGACCATGGGGAGCGTCGCCTTCTCCATCCGCGTGTTCGACTCCATGCGCCGCGAGGGGACCGCCCCCCTGTCGATCACGCTCCATGCCGAGGCGGCAAGCGCGGGTGCCGCCGAACAGGAGACCAAGTCCTCGTCCTGCCAGTCCGTGGGTGCCGATCCCAGCCTCCTGGCGGTTGCGGCCGCGCTGGGCCTGGCCTCGCTCCGCAGGCGCCGCCGCTGAGCACCCGGTTCCGCCGCCGACACGTCGGCTGATACAGACCGAAGCCACCCTTCGATCCGAGGGGCGGCTTCGCCGCCTTCGAGCGTCCGTCCTGGGTCCCCGACCGGGCCTCAGCGCGCCGCCGTCTCGCCGATGGCCCGCAGGATCCGCTCCCGGACGTCCCTCGCCGGTAGGTCGGGCGGGAAGAGGATCAACCAGCTCCCCTCGACGAAGACGTCCTTCTCCAGGCGCTCCCATGCGGACTCGCCCCCCTTGAGCGCCATCGCGCGGAAGTCGTTCCGGCATCGCTGCGCGTCGGCGGCGGAGGCGTAGATCGAGGCGTTGAAGAACCCGCCGCGATCTCCCACGTAGAGTCGGTAGCGCAGCTCGGCCGCCGGGCACCCCGGCAGCTCCTGCCGGCTGTTGAGGCGCTCGATCCTCGTAGGGGCGAGGCCCGCCTCCGCGAGGACGTCGCACAGCCCGGCGATGGACGAGGGGAGATCGCCGGCCGCTGTCCGCCCCTCCCCTGGCTCCGGCGCCGGACCGGGCGCGGGCACGGCGGACGCCCGGGCCACCGGCCGGCCGGGCACGTCACCGCCTCCCTCCGATCGACACGCCGTCTGGAGCTGGACCAGGAGGAGGGCCGCCAGGATCACCGAGAGCCGTTCGATCGCCATGGTGCCGCTCTAGCACGAGGTCGCCGCATCCATCCACAGGGGGAAGGTCTTCGGGTATTGTCGTCGACGAATCCCATTTGGTACCGGCTCTTGGACCGATGAACTCCGACAGATCCGAACTCGCGCAGCTCCTGGTGGAGGCGGAGGACGTGGCGCGCGCCGCCGGGCAGGCCATGACCTCCGCCCACCTCCTCCTCGCCGCCTGGACGACCCCTTGCGCCGCCGCGATCCTCCTCGGCGAGCGTGGCGTAGGCAGCGAGGAGGTCCTCGCGGCAATGGACGCCGCCCCCCGCGAGCCGGAGGAGATCGTCCCGCTCATCCTCGGGAGGACCCGCGAGATCGCCGCCAGCGTGGCCGCGCAGGCGACGACGCTCCACCTGCTCATCGCGATCAGCCGCAGCCCCGATTCCCTCGCCTACCGGCTGCTCGAGCGGTGTGGCGTCCCGCTGGCCCCGCTGCGGAACACCATCCTGTCCTGGTACACCGCCGGTACCATGCCGAGGCACTACTTCTCCCGTTCCGGCTCCGCCCCGGGCGTCGGAGATCCGACCCGCTCGAGCCGGGGCGAACCGCCCTCCCCCCTCCCGCGATCGCCGGGCGCGGGAGGATGGGGCGCCGCCCCCTGGCGGACGCCGGCCCAGCCGGACGCGGCGGCGCTCCGCGAGTCGCCGCCCGCGCGCGGCGGGCGGGCCGGCGAGAGGCTCCTTCCTCGCGGCCTCCGAGGCTCGCCGCCCGCCGCGGCCGAGTGGCCCGTCGATCCGGCGGACGCCGCCGGGGAGGGCGCCGTTCCCGCCCGCCACGTCTTCCCCGAGGCCGACCTTCCGCCCTCCTCGCCCGCGGATCGCGGGCCCGATGCCCACCCCGGATCGCCGGGCGCCGACGCCGAGGTCCGCCTCGATCCGAAGCTCTTCCCCCTCCTCTGCGCCTTCGGCCGCAACCTCACCGAGGCGGCGGCGAAGAACCAGCTCGATCCGGTGATCGGCAGGGATCGCGAGGTGGACGAAGTCGCGGACATCCTCGGCAAGCGCCGGGGCAACAACCCGGTGCTCGTCGGCGAGGCGGGGGTGGGAAAGACCGCCATCGTCGAAGGGGTGGCGCAGCGGCTCCTGGAGACGGAGCGCCAGCCTCGCATCGTGGTGGAGCTCGACATGCCCTCGCTCACCGCGGGCACCGCGCTGCGCGGCTCGTTCTCCGAGCGCCTCGGCGGGATCAAGGAGGAGGTGCGCCAGGCGGCCGGCAGGATTCTCGTCTTCGTCGACGAGCTCCACACCGTGGTGGGCGCAGGCTCCACCGGCGAGGGACCGCAGGACGCGGCGAACGAGCTGAAGACCGCCCTCGCCCGCGGGGAGTTCCCATGCATCGGCGCGACCACCGTCGACGAGTACCGCCGGTTCATCGAGGCCGATCCGGCGCTGGAGCGCCGCTTCACCCCGGTGCAGGTCGACGAACCCTCGCCGGAGCAGGCGGCGGAGATCCTGCGCGGGATCGCCCCTCGCTACGAGCAGCACCACGGCGTGAAGTACGAGCCCTCCGCCCTGCGGGCTGCCGCCACCCTCACCGCCCGCTACGTCCGCGATCGGCAGCTCCCCGACAAGGCGATCCAGGCGATCGATCTCGCCGGCTCCCGATGCCGCCGGGCGGGCAAGGCGGTGGTGGACGTGCGGGCCGTGGCCGAGGTCGTGGCCCGCGCCGCGAACGTCCCCGTCGAGCGGCTGGTCACCGACGACGCCGAGAGGCTCCTCCGTCTGGAGGAGGAGCTGTCGGCGCGGGTGGTCGGGCACGCCGAGGCGATCGCGCGGATCGCCGCCACCCTCCGTCGCAACTACGCGGGCTTCTCCTCGCATCGGCCCATGGGGTCCTTCCTCTTCCTGGGCCCGACCGGCGTGGGCAAGACGGAGCTCGCCAAGGCCATGGCGGACATCCTCTTTGGCACCCCCGAGGCGCTACTCCGCTTCGACATGAGCGAGTTCGCCGAACCGCACGGCGTCGCCAGGTTGATCGGCGCGCCGCCGGGCTACGTGGGCCACGGCGACGGCGGCCAGCTCACCGAGGCGGTGCGCAGGCGCCCCGCGAGCGTGGTGCTCCTCGACGAGATCGAGAAGGCCCATCGCGACGTGCAGCTCCTGCTCCTGCAGATCCTCGACGAGGGGCGCCTCACCGACGCGAAGGGGCGAGCGGTGGACTTCAGCCACTCGATGGTGGTCCTCACCTCGAACCTCGGCGCCGAGGCCTTCGCCGTCGGAAGGGGCGCGACGCCGGTGGGCTTCGGCGCGGCCGACCGGGCGGAGAGGACCGAGGCGCGCAGCGATCGCGCGCTGGAGCTGGCCCGCGGCCAGCTCCCCATCGAGCTGTGGAACCGGATCGACGAGCGATGCGTCTTCGCACCCCTGGGGAAGGAGGAGGTGGGCCAGATCGCGCGCCTCCTCCTGGCCGACTCCGCGAAGCGGCTCGCCGCCGAGCGGCGCATCGAGCTGCGCGTGGCGGACGACGTGGTCTCCCACCTGGTGGAGAACGGAGGCTACGACGTCACCCTCGGCGCGAGGCCGATGCGGCAGCTCATCCAGCGCTCCCTCGAGACCCCCCTCGCCGACGCGATCCTGCGCGGCGAGGTCTCCTCCGGCGACTCGGTGGAGGCCGTCCTCGACGACGGCGCCATCGTCTTCACCCGGCGCGTGGCATGACCGCCCGCCGCGGCCGCGCAAAGCCGCTCGAGGCACGCCCGAGGCCGCCGCACCTCGAGCGGGATCGAGCGAGTCGATCCGTCTTCGTGCTCGGCGCGGGCCGTCTGGGCTCCGCGCTGGCGGCCGGCCTCGCCGCCGCCGGGTGGGAGGTGGAGACCTGGACCCGCTCGGCGAGGCGGGTCGTCGCGGCGGGCGCGAGGCAGCGCCGCGGCGCGCTCCCCGATCGCATCGACGCGGACCTCGTCCTCCTCACCGTTCCCGACCGCGTCATCCCCGTGATGGCCCAGCTCCTCGCGGACTCCGGCCGGATCCCGCCGCGCAGGGTGGTCGCGCACTGCGCCGGCGCGGTCGGCCTCGACGCCCTCGCGCCGCTGCGCGAGCTCGGGGCCGAGGTGGGCTCGATCCACCCGCTGGCGGCGGTGAGCCGGGGGACCGACCTCGCCGGCCACGCCGCGGCCCTCGACGGCTCCCCGGCGGCGCTGCGGCTCCTGCGCCGGGTGGCGCGGGACGTTGGACTCACCCCCATCTCCATCGCGGCCGATCGCCGCGCCGCCTACCACGCCGCCGCCAGCCTCGCCGCCAACGGCCTGGTCTCCCTCGCGGACCTGGCGGTGGAGGTCCTCGTGGACGCGGGCGTCCCCCGGGCCCGGGCCCTCGACGCGCTGGTGCCGCTCATGGAGTCTGCCTTGCGCGGCCTCGGCGCCCGCGGGCTCCCCGACGCCCTCACCGGCCCGGTGTCCCGAGCCGACGTGCCGGTGGTGTCCGCCCACCTCGAGGCCCTCGCCGGCACCGCCGCGCTGGAGGCCTACCGGGTCCTCGCCCTCCGCGCCGTCTCCCTCGCCAGGGAGCAGGGCGCCGACGCCGATGGGCTCGACCGGATCTCGGCGCTCCTCTCCCGCCCCGCTCGCCGGCGAAGGCGCTGACGGGGACGACGCCGGCATGCAGGTGCAAGCGGGCCGCCGGAGGCGATGACGGCGGAGGCGCCGGCCGTTCCGGAGCAGGCACGCCGCCGAACTCGCTGGCGGAGGACGCCCCGGCAGCGATCGGCAGGCGGCTCGTCGGAGGCGCAGGCGAAGGCGGCGTGCGCAGGCGCCTGCCGACACCGGCGGGTCGCCGGCCTGCGCGCCCCGAGGTCACTCCTGGTAAAGCGCATCCTTGCGGATGTAGTCCAGCACCGCCCGGGGCACGAGCCGGTCGGCGCCCCGCCCTTCCGCCAGCCGCTCCCGCACCTCGGTGCTGGAGACCGGAGGCATGACCGGCCCCTGGGCCCGCGGGTGGGGATGGCCGCCCCGCGCCACGACGAGGAGCGGCGCGAGCCGCTCGAGCTCGGCGAAGTCCCGCCACTTCGGCGCCTCGTCGAGGATGTCCGATCCCACCACCAGCCGAAAGGCGTGGTCGGGATGCCGCGCGATCAAGGCGCGCACGGTGTCGATGGTGAAGCCCGCTCCCCCGAGCTCCTCCTCGATGGTGGAGACCGAGACCCCCTTTGCGAAGTACGAGGCGAGGAGGCGGCACATCGCCACCCGATCGTCGAAGGGCGCGAGCTGCTTGCCGAACGGATGCCGGTGGGAGGGGAGCAGCCAGATCTCGTCGACGCCGCCGGTGGCCAGGACGTAGGCCGCCACCAGGAGGTGACCGACGTGCGGCGGGTTGAACGATCCGCCGTAGAGCGCGACCCTCCTGGCGATCATGGCGCGCCGTACAGCAGGTGCCGCGACCGCGCCTCGAGGAAGCCCCGGCTCTCCTCGAGCCAGCCCTCGGTGAGGCGGTCCAGGGACCAGCCCTCGTCGATCCCCCTGCGGAGCTCGTCGTTCCCGGCCAGGAGGTCGATGGCGGGTACGTCGCTCCGGTACTCGTACTCCTCGGTGCGCCAGCGGAAGGCGTCGCCTCCCAGGCGCCGCGCCGCGCGCAGGCACGCCACCCCCGTCCGCACCGGAAGGAACGCTTCACGATCGGTCACGTGGATCATCACTCCCCCGCAGGGCGACCGGGTGTGCTTCTGGAAGGTCGGCTCGAACCAGCACGGACGGAAGGCGACCCCCGGCAGCCGATACGAGCGCAGCTCCTCCGCGAGGGCGTGGGGATCGAGGAACGGCGCACCCCAGAGCTCGAAGGGCCTGGTGGTCCCGCGGCCCTCGGAGAGGTTCGTCCCCTCGAGGAGGCACATCCCCGGGTAGACGCGGGCGGTGTCGACGGTCGGCATGTTGGGCGAGGGCGGGATCCACGGCAGGCCGGTGGCGCCCCACTCCCGGCGGCGATCCCATCCCGACATCCTCACCACCTCCGGGCCGCAGCGCTCCTCGGGGGGGTGCAGCTCGTCGAAGAGGAGCGCGAGCTCGCCGGCGGTCATGCCGTGGCGCGCCGGCAGGTCGTACATCCCCACGAAGGATCGGAACGGCTCCCGCACCGCGTTCCCCTCGACGTGGACGCCGTCGATGGGGTTGGGCCGATCCAGCACGAAGAAGCGCAGGCCCGCGCGGCCCGCCGCCCGCATGCAGAGCGCCATCGTGTAGACGTAGGTGTAGTAGCGGGCGCCCACGTCCTGGACGTCGAAGACGAGGGCGTCCAGCCCCTCGAGCATGGCGGGGGTCGGCGCCAGGGACTCGAAGGTCGGCCCGTAGAGGGAGCGCACCGGCACGCCCGTTCGAGCGTCGACGGCCTCGCCCTCCACGTGGATCATGTCCTGCGCCGTCCCTCGGATCCCGTGCTCCGGCCCGAAGAGCGCCGCCAGCTTCACGTCCCGGGCGGTGGCAAGGCGATCGGCCAAGTGCACGAAGTCGCGGTCCACCGAGGTGGGATTGCAGATCGCCCCCACCCGCATGCCGCGCAGCCGCCGGAACCCCTCGGCCACCATGGCGTCCAGCCCCGTGCTCGTCATCTCCTCACCCACGTTTCGACCCCTCCCGCTTTCATCGAACCCTCCAGGCGACGAGGAGGAAGCCGGCCACCAGCGCGATGAAGGCGGCGATGGCCGCCACCACGTTCCCCGGGAGGGGCAAGCGGAAGCCGGCGAGCGCCTCCAGGGTGGGCGTCGGCAGGCCCAGCGGCGCCAGCGCCACCCCGCCGAACGGCGCCCTCTCGTCGGCGCGGGCGCGCAGTCGGTAGAGTCCCACCGGCTCCGGGATCCCCTTCAGCTCATGGAGGCCCATCTCCTCGATGGCGAACGCGGATCGATCCGCCAGGAGGAATACCGCCTCGGAGAAGCAGACCTCGCCCGATCGGGCGATGCCCTCGATGCGGGAGGCGACGTTCACCGCCTCTCCGAAGACGTCGCCCCGCTCCACCCGGACCTCGCCGGCGCTGAGCGCGATCCGCACGTCGAGGCGATCCTGGGCCTCGACGCCGGCGTTGAACGACGCCAGCCGATCCTGGATGGCGGCGGCACACGCCAGCGCGCGGCTCGCCGAGTCGAAGACCACGAGGTAGGAGTCGCCGAGCGACTTCACCCGACGCCCCAGGTAGCCGCGGATCACGGGGAGCAGGAGCGCGTCGTGCAGCCGCAGCAGCCGCGCGTTCTGGGCGCGGGTCTGCCGGCTCGTCCTCTCGGTGAAATCCACGATGTCGGTGAACATCACCGTGTAGGTGGCAGTCTTCAAGCCGCCGGATCTCCACCCCCTCGGTTCGCCGTGTCGGTTTGCCGGCGGCATTGTATCCGGCCGCGGGCAGAGGCGCTCGTTTTCGAGCCCGGGGGGTTCAGACGTAGAGCGCGAGATCCGCCTCGCGGGCGCGGGCCAGGATCTCCTGGAGTCCCGGGACGTCGTCCACCATCTCCCGGGCCATCGCCGGGTCGAGGCCGGCGAGCCTCACGCCCGTCTCGCAGGCGAGGAGCCTCGCGCCCAGGGCCCGCGCCTCCCGCAGCATCTCCGCGGGTCCGGGCAGCCCCAGCTCCGCGTGGCGGGCGGCCACCGCCTCGTCCTCGCCGCCGGCGGGCTCGTCGAAGCTCCCATCGCACCAGCGCCGGAGCGCATCGAACCAGAGCACGACCGCCACCTCGTCTCCTGCGGCGGCCGCGGTGATCGCGAGGGACGCCACCTGGTACCGTCTCGCGAAGGTCTCGCCATGGAGTTGGAGGAAGACGCGGCCGCGGCTCATCCGTCCCTTCTACCGGGCCGGCGCCGCGAGCGCCACGCAATGCCTCGTTGTGCTCGACGGGCCCCGCGGGCGGTTCGCTCCATGGGGGCGGAGGGCGCCGGGAGCGCGGAGGGTCGAACCGCCTCTTCGATGGGATCCGGGCGATCGCATCCCCTTCATGGCGCCCGGATCGACCGCGTGCGCCAGCGATGGGAACGCGGAGGCGGCCGGGGGCGCAGGTCCTCCGGCCGTCTCCCTCTTGCGGGCGCCCGTGGCGCGGTCGATCGCCGTCAGACCTCGCGCTCGCGAAGCGACGGATGCCTGCGGGCCTCCGCCTTCTGCTCGGACTGCGAGAGCGGCGCGCCGGAGACGCCCCCCAGGAAGCCGCCGAGGAGACCGGCGCACGCGGCGATGAAGAACCACCAGGCAGGCCCGCTGCCCGCGACGCCGCCTCCTCCGCCGCCGGCCGCCGCCGCGCTGGTCACGGCCGCCGCGCCGACGAAGCTGATGAACACCATCGAGAGGAAGAACGAGAGCGCCCAGGTCACCATCCCCTGGGTACCGCCATCCCTCTTGTAGGTGATGCCCGAGCTCCGCACGCCGATGGCCGCCCCGATGTAGGTGGCCACGAAGACGCTGACGAGGATCCAGACGCCGCCGCCTGCCCCGCCGCCCTGCGAGGCGCCCACACCGAGCCTCACGATGCCCGCAGCGACGCCAAGGGTGATGAAGAGAATCCCGAGGCCGAGCGAGGCAAAGGCGCCGATGAAGGTGCCCGCCAAGCTCAGCCGGTGCTGTTCGCGGCCGAAGGCCGCTTCCAGCTCTTCCCGCCTGATCACATCTGCCATGTCCAACCTCCCGTCGACCTGCATTGACGTGCGCGCCACGTGACGGCGAGCACCCGTGGAATGGTGCGGGCCGCCCTTTGTGGGCTGTCCCACACAGTCCCATCGGGAACATCGGTATGGGGGGCAGGACCGGCAACCGTGCGTCGCTCGATCCCCGGAGGGAGGTCCCTTTCGGGGCCATCGCGGCCGGGATCGCGAAGCGGACGGGCGCTCGGGCCCGTTGCCGCCCGGGGCGGCGCGGGGCGCTCGTCCCAGGGCCGATCCTCCGGGCGCGGCCCGGGCCGCTCGTCAGGGGAGGACGAAGTCGACGATGGCGGGGATCCCCGGGGCGACCGCCACGTCGCGGCCCGAGTGATCGGTGGCGAGGTGGACCACGTGGGCGTCGGGGAAGCCCGCCCGGTACCCGTTGACGTGGGAGGGCTCGTTGTCGAAGGCCGCGAACACCCGGCCCAGCTCTCGCAGGCGCGGCTGCACGTCGCGCTTGAAGTCGTCATCCGCGTCGCGGGCAGACGGCTTCATCAGGAGAACCACCCCTTCCTCGCCGACCCTCGGGAAGCCGAAGCGCTCGAAGCTGCGGCAGGTCCCGCGGCGCATCAGCTCCGGGCGTCCCGTGCAGTACGCGATCTGCGCGCGGGCGTCGCGAAGGGCCGCCAGGAACTCGCGGGCCCCGGGGGTGGCGCAGTCGTGGTCGCAGGACTCGTCGGTGAAGAAGCGCTCCGCCCAGAACCGCATGGCGTCGGCGAAGGTCCGCTCGATCGCGTCGTCCGCGAGGCCCGCCGCCCGCATGGCGCCGCAGATGTCCCAGCTCGACCCCCAATGCGAGAGCGTCGACCGGGCGAGCTCGGGCAGGCCGAACCGCTCGCCGATCTCCCGGAGGATCGCCGCCTGGCGGGGCCTGTTGTCCACCAGGGTGGAGTCGAGATCGAATACGGCCACGCCCTCCGGGCCGAGGCGCCGGGCGGTCTCGAGGATGCGGTGGAGGATCAGGCGGTCGGCTGGAGGAGGTGCAGGGAAGAGCATGTCTCGCCTCTCGACTCTAGGGGCGGGCGGCCACCGTGTCGAGCCGCATCATGGTCCCCGCCTTACCTTCGTAGTCGGGATTTCTCGCGAAAAACGCTCGCCGGAGGTGGGAAATGCGCGTGTTCGACCTCATGACCCGGGACGTCGCCACCATCCGCGAGTGGGACGAACTGGGGCTCTCCTCCGACCTGATGCGCTTTCGCAGGTTCCGGCACCTGCCCGTCGTCGACGCCCGGGATCGCGTCGTCGGGATCCTCTCCCGGATGGACCTGGTCGAACAGGCGAGCCGCCCGGGCAACCCCCGCCTCGTCCCCGTCTACGAGGCGATGAAGCGCCCCCCGATCACCGTGCGCGCCACGGCGAGCATCGAGGAGGCCGCCGAGCTGATGCGGCGCTTCGAGATCCACTCCCTCCCCGTGGTGGACGAGGAGGGCGTCCTCGAGGGGATCCTCACCGACAGCGATCTCCTCGCCGCGGTGGCGGGCGTGGCCGCGCCGGTCCGAGACGTCGGCTCCCTGCTGGTGGCGCGGGTGATGACGTCGGAGCCGATCACGATCGGGACCGACGCCACCCTGGGCGAGGCGGCGGGCATGCTGCTCGAGGGCGGCTTCCGGCACCTGCCGGTGATCGACGCCGACGGGAGGCTGGCGGGGATGCTGTCCGAGCGGGATCTGCGCTCCGCCTTCGGCACCGACTTCCTCGACTGGACCACGGTGGACCAGGACCTCCTCGACGACGTGGTCGCCAACGTGATGGTACCCGAGCCGGTGGTGGTGCGAGCGAACAACCGGCTCGTCGACATCCTCGACGTCTTCACCGACGAGCGCATCGGCGCCGTGCCCGTGCTGGACGACGAGGATCGCCTGGTCGGGATCCTCTCCTACGTCGACGTGCTCCAGTGGCTGCGCAAGCACGCGCGGACCGAGGTCTCCGCGCGCGCCGAGCCGTCGCCCTGGGCCTGAGGGCACCGCGGCAGGCGTGAGGCATCGCGCGAGCCCTGGCGAGGCTCAGGCCGCCTGCAGCTCGCAGAGCCGGGCGAAGCGCCCGCCCCTGCGCAGGAGCTCGTCGGGAGGCCCCTCCTCCACCACCCTCCCCCGGTCGAGGACCACCACCCGATCCGCCCACCGGATCGTCGACATGCGGTGGGAGATGAGCACGCCGATCCGGTCGCGCCCCAGCGCCCTCGCGAAGGCCTCCTGCAGGAGCGCGTCGTTCTCCGCGTCGAGGGCGCTCGTCGCCTCGTCGAGGATCAGCATCCTGGCTCCCCGGGCCAGGGCCCGGGCGATCCCCAGCCGCTGCCGCTCGCCGCCCGAGAGCCCGCCTCCACCCTGGGTGAGAATGGCTTCATACCCATTGGGGAGCCGGTCGATCCAGAGGTGGGCGTTGGACTCCATGGCCGCGGCCTCGACGGCCCCGTCGGCGAGGCTCGCGCCGCAGGCGATGTTCGCCCGCACCGTGTCCGCGAAGACCACCGTCTCCTGCGGCACGTAGCCCACCTGGTCGCGCAGCGAGCGGAGGGTGCCGTCGCGGACGTCCACG
>DATMSB010000070.1:0-2062 GCA_035565615.1 Vulgatibacter sp.
GTGGCCGAAGAGGTCGCTCTCCAGGAGGTTCTCCGGGATCGCCCCGCAGTTGATCGCCACGAAGGGCCCGTCGCGCCGGGCGCTCCGCCGGTGGATCTCCCTCGCGATCACCTCCTTGCCCGTGCCGGTGTCGCCCGTCACCAGCACCGAGACGTCGGCGAGGGCCACCTTGTCGATCCGCCGGTAGATCTCCTTCATCGCCGAGCACGCGCCGAGGATCTCGCCGTAGCGCCCCTGGGCGAGCTGCTGGCGGAGCTCGTGGTTGTCCCGGCGCAGCTCGTTCATGAGCATGGCGTTTCGGATGAGGAGGGAGGCCTGGGCCGCGAAGATGGTGAGCAGGTCGAGGCTGCGCTCCTCGAAGAGGTGTGCCACCCGGTCGTTGCCGACGTAGAGGAGGCCGAAGAGCTCGCCCTGATCGACGAGGGGGGCGCACATCACGCTGGAGAGACGGAGGTTGACCACGCTCTCGGCGGCGCCGAACTCCCGATCGTTGAGCGCGTCGGAGACGATGAGCGCCTGCCGGCTCTCCAGCACCTTGGAGACGATCGAGTCCGAGACCCGATCCATCGCGCTCTCCAGGTCGGATCGGCCCACGTTGCGGGCGACCTTCACCCGCAGCTCGCCGTTTTCGAGGAGGAGGAGGAGGCCCTTGTCGGCCCGGGTGATCTCGATCACGCCGTCCATGAGCTCGACGAGGAGCGAGTCGATGGGGTGATCGCCGAGGAGCTTCTTGGAGAACGCGTGGAGCGCCCGCAGGCTGGCGAGGGACTCGTTGGAGATCCCACCGCTCGAGGCCGGCGGCGCCGCCCCGCCCGTGAAGGAGAGCGACACCGGTCCCAGGGAGATGGAGCCGCCCGCCGGGAGCGTCGCCTCGGTTCGCTTGCGGCCCTCGTGGTGAAAGGCGGCATCGACGGCGGTCGCGTGGAGCGAGTCCCCCTGGACGCGCACGTGGAGCGCGGCCTCGGGGATGGCGGGGTGGGGCAGGACCACGTCGTTGTCCGGCGACCGGCCCACGGTGGTGATCCGCTTGACCAGCGGCACCTCGCGGCTCGATCCGTCGGGAAGCTCGATGCGCAGGTACGCCACGCCGACTCCTTCAGAAGCGGAAGGCCACGCCCACCGAGGCTCCGTCCGCGCCCGCGGACACCACCGGCGTGGGGAGGAGGGAGGTCGCCTCGTCGCCCGCAGGCTTGGCGGCGGCCGGCGCCGCCGGCGCGGGCCGGGGCACCCGCACCTCCGGCTCGAAGCGGGACCACGCGTCGACGACGCCGTAGCCCCAGGCGAAGTAGAAGATCGCCGCAGACGCCCACTTCACCGTGTCGAGGTTGCGGGCGAGCTCGAGGTCCCGCCGGTCGATGCGTCCGTCGGTGGTCATGCCCTGGATCGCCAGGAAGCTCAACGCGCTGGTGAGGGCCGCCGTGGCCTGGATCGAGGCGAGGGTCCACCCGGCGCTGCGATCGCCGTTCTGGAACTGACCAGCGCCCAGGGGGAGGAACACCAGGGCCAGATGCCTGCGCTCCACCACCTCCGGCTCGCCGGAGGCCTCCCGGGCGGCGCGGGCCCGCTCCTCGAGGAAGCGCGCCCGCGCCTCCTCCTCGGCCCGGCGCGCCTCCTTCGCCAGCCGGCGCTGCTCGCGGATGGGGGCGAGGCGCTCTTCGTTGTCTCGGCGGACGGCGTAGAAGAACTCGACCGCGGCCGGCGTGGTGAAGAAGGGATCGAGCCGGTAGTCGGGCTCGATGGAGAGGATCTGCAGGAAGTAGCGCTCTGCCTTCTCCCGCCGGTCGGGGGCGTCGCCGTAGAGCGCCGACAGCGCGGCGATCCGGTTGGCGTCGATGAGCTGCTCGTCGCTGGAGAGGACGTTGCGGCGGAGCAGGTCCTCGGCGATGGCGCCGGCCTCCTCGTAGTCGCCCCATTCGAAGGTGTCCCGGGCGCGCCGCAGATCGTCCTCGGCGCCCGCGCGGGAGGCGGCGGGGAGGAGCAGGACGAGGGCGAGGAGGCAGGCGCGGATCAAGGTGCGCTCCCGACCTCCGGCTGCTCGGTTCCGAACTCGAGGCGCTGGGTG
>DATMSB010000071.1:0-67511 GCA_035565615.1 Vulgatibacter sp.
CTCCAGCTCGCTCCACTCCGGCATGTGGGGCGGCCCGGTCCCCGACGCCGCGATGGCACTGGCCAAGATCCTCGCCTCCCTCGTCGACGACGAGGGGGAGATCGCGATCCCCGGGATCCGGGAGAAGATCCGGCCGCTCACCGACGCCGAGAAGGAGAGCCTCCGCAAGCTCCCCGTCACCCGGGAGGAGTACCGGCGCCAGGCCGGGCTCCTGGAGGGCGTCGAGCTCCTCGGCGAGGATCGGCCTCCCTACGAGATGAACTGGCGCCGCCCGTCCCTGAGCGTGAACGCCATCCAGGCGTCGAGCCGCAAGGACGCCCGCAACATCCTCGTCGACTCGGCGTGGGCGCGGGTGGGGATCCGCCTCGTCCCCGACCTCGACCCCGAGGAGGTGCAGCAGGCGCTGGCCGACGCCATCCGCAAGGCGGCGCCGTGGGGCGTGCAGGTGGAGCTGCATCCCGAGTCGGCGGCGGGCCCCTGGTACACCGCCACCGATCACCCCGCCTTTCGGGCGGCGTTCCGAGCCCTCGAAAAGGGGTACGGCAGGCCGGCGCTGGCCATCGGCTGCGGCGGATCGATCCCCTTCGTGGAGCCCTTCGCCCGGGAGCTCGGCGGCGTGCCGGCCCTGCTCATCGGCGTGGAGGACCCCTACACGAACGCCCACTCGGAGAACGAGAGCCTCTCCCTCTCCGACTTCGACAAGTCGATCCGGTCGGCGATCTACCTCTACGACGAGCTGGCCGTGACGCTGCGCGGCTGAGAGGGCCTGCTTCGAGGCAGCCCGGAACCCGAGAGGGAGGAGCGAGCATGGACATCGTGTCGAAGCCGATCGAGGAGTACGCCACCGCCCACTCGAACCCGCTCCCCCCGCTCCTCGATCGCGTCGCCGCCCGGACCAGGGCGGAGACCTCGGCCCCGCAGATGATGGTGGGCCGCCTCGAGGGCAACGTGCTGGCGATGCTGATCCGCCTCTCGGGCGCCAGGCGGGTGGTGGAGGTGGGGACCTTCACCGGCTACTCGGCCCTGTGCATGGCGAGCGCCCTCCCGGAGGACGGCGAGATCGTCACCTGCGAGCTGAACGACGCCCACGCCGACATCGCCCAGAGCTTCTTCGACGAGAGCGAGCACAAGCATCGGATCCACCTGCGCCGCGGGCCGGCGATCGCCACCTTGCGCGACCTGCCGGACACCTCGTTCGACATGGTCTTCATCGACGCCGACAAGGAGGGCTACCCGGAGTACTGGGAGCAGGCGATGCGGATCTTGCGGACCGGCGGCTTCGTGGTGGCCGACAACGTGCTCTGGAGCGGCCGGGTCCTCGACCCCCAGGACGACGCGACCCGGGCGATCGTCGCCTTCAACGAGAAGGTGGCGCGCGACGCGCGGGTGGATCGGGTGATGCTCACGGTCCGCGATGGGATGACCATCGCGCGCAAGCGCTGAGGCCCTTTCAGCGCCGCCGGATGATGGAGCTGGCCACCGACGCGAAGGCACCCGTCCCGTTCAACATCAGCGGCGGCGCCGGCGGTTCCGCCGATCCCTTCGAGTCCTCGATCCGCTCCAGGCCCAGCTTGTGCGTCACCAGCGTGCCGGTGGCCGTGGCGGTCTCGCCCCCGTGGGTGAGCGAGAGCCGCACCGGCACCCGGTAGCAGCGGGCCGCCTCCACGAAGCGCAGCGACGCCCCGTCCTCCGCGAGGATGGGGACGTACTTGATGGGATCGTCCAGCCGCGCGAAGAGCGGGGACAGATCGTAGCGGAAGACCAGCTTCACCCGCTCGCAGCCCTGGCCGGCGAGGCGGCGGTCGGGGCGCAGCACCCCGCGCATGATGTAGCGCAGCCGCACCACGGGGAGGGTCGAGCCCAGGTCGGGGTGGAGCGGATCGGCCCGATGCTCCCGGGTGGCGAAGAAGGACTCCCGGGCGGAGAGGAGCTCGACGCCCTTGGACAGCAGCCTGGGCGTGGTCGTCATGGTGGTGAAGCGGCCGCCGAGGTTCCGGCTCACCCGGGAGGTGAGCCAGCCGCGCACGCCATCCTTCACCCGCTCGCGCAGACCGTAGGTGAGGGCCACGAGCAGGGCGACGCCCATCAGGCCGACGCTGAGCCCGGCCACGCCGTGCCCGCCGGTGAGGAAGAGCGCCAGCGGGAACACGGCCAGGCCGCCGAAGCCGGCGGCGATGGCGCCGAAGAGCGCCCGGAAGCGGGCGTCCGAGAGCTGGGTCTTCACCCGGAGGAAGAGCAGGCCCTGGAAGTGCTTGCGCAGGACGCTCACCCGGGCGACGTACCGCTCCAACTCCCAGGGATCGTCCTTGGTGGGGCTGGCGAGGGAGCGCGAGGTGCGCCAGGCGATCTCCTCCTGGAGCTCCTTGGCGAGGGTCGCCCGGATCCGCTTGGCGTCCGCCTCGTACTCGGCGTGTCGGCACCTCGGACCGAGGAGGTGCTTCCCGATGGCGCTCTCCACCCGGGACAGCAGCTCGATCACGTGGTTGGAGAGGAACTCCTGGGTGAGCGCGCGCTCCCGCGCCACGTCCTCCGAGTCGCCGGCCCGGGGCTCGCCGAGCTCGTGGCGCATCGCCCGCAGGTCGTCCACCGCCTTGCGCAGCGGCAGGAGGACGTCGTCGCCCAGGGTGGGGCTGGCGGCGGCGGACAGCAGCGACGAGGCGGAGAAGATCACCTTCTCGAGGCGCGCCTGGGTCTCCTTGGCGCGCCTCGCCGCGGCGAGGGCCGCGCGGCGGACCTCGTCCACGCCGGCGAGCTGCCGGGCGATGCCGGTCGGCCCCTCGGCCGGGCTGGAGAGCCTGGCGAGGAGCTGGAGCCGCTCCCAGTGATCGTGGGAGGTCCAGACGTGGGCCGGGATCTCGGCGGAGAGGTCCAGGGAGAACTCCTCCGGCTTGCCGGAGGAGAGGGGCAGCTCGGCGACCCACTCCATCCGCGAGGAGTCGTGTACGCCAAGCCTGAGCACCGTCCGTCGTCCCTTCATCGTGAGCGTGGAGAGGGGCGCAGGGTCGATTCCCTGCTCCAGTGTCGAAAAACGTAGCACGGAGTCGCAAATTCCCCGCCCCGTCGGGTCCCCCCGCGTCCCGCCAGCTGCGCGGGTCGCGCCCGTAGGGAACTTGCGCATTCGGCCCTTGGGCGGGCGAGCCCTTGCCGGGGCGGGGCCCCTCGTGGTCCGCCCGCCGCTGGCGGAATCGACCGCCGGCGCGGCCGATCAATCCGTGGTGGCCGCCATCTCGCCGACGCGCTCCGGAACGAGCTTGCGGGCGGCGCCGCGCGGCGAGGAACCCGGGGCGGGCTCGCCGAGGAGGCCCACGTCGTGGTGCCCGTCCTTGATCCGGTTGCGGCCCAGCACCGCCTTGGACGGGGTGCGCAGATCGCTCACCAGCCCCAACCACGACATGACCTTGAGCACGTAGAACGTCAGGTCGATCTCCCACCAATAGAAGCCCTGGTTCGCAGTCGACTGGTAGTAGTGGTGGTTGTTGTGCCACCCCTCACCGCAGGTGATGAGCGCCAGCAGCGCCGAGTTGCGGCTCGTGTCCGTGGTGACGAACCGGCGCCGCCCGAACACGTGGGAGAGGGAGTTGATGGTGAAGGTTCCGTGCCACAGGAGGACCGTGGAGAGGAAGAACCCTCCGAAGAGCGCCTGCCATCCCCCGAGGAGCCACACGACGAAGCCGAGGAGCGTGGGCGGGACCAGGTGGTACCGGTTCAGCCACCGAAGCTCCGGGTACTTGGCGAAGTCCTTGATGAGGTCGAAGCGGGTCTCCTCGTACTTGGAGCAGAGGATCCATCCCACGTGGCTCCACCAGAAACCCCGCTTCGGCGAGTGCACGTCGTTCGGCTGGTCCGAGTACTTGTGGTGGTGCCGGTGGTACGCCGCCCACCACAGCACGCCCTTCTGCGCGGTGGTGGTCGCCGCGAAGGCCATCAGGAACTGCATCACCCGGCCCATCTTGTAGGACCGGTGTGAGAAGTACCGATGGTAGGCGGCGGTGAGGAAGAACATCCTCCCGTAGTAGAGACCGACGCAGAGGGCGACGGTCTTCCAGGTCATCCCGAACCAGAAGGCCCCGAGGGCGAGGACGTGAATGGCGATGAAGGGGATCGACTTGATCCAGTCGACCCTCTCGTCTGGGGCGTTGACGTAGGCAGCCTTTGGCACGGTCGATTGCTCTCCTCGAGGCCCGTAGCAGGGGCGCGGGTTCGGACGAGAGCATGGCAACCGTTCGTCATGCCTCTGTCATGGAGGGTGGAGAACGGAGCGCCCGCGCCGAAAAGTCCGCGGGCGTCCGACCCCATGACCGGCGAGGTGCGTCAACTCTCCGGCCGCACCTCCACTCCCACGAGGAGCACCTGGCCGGCGGTCTGGTCGTATACGTCGAAGTAGACGATGCCGCCCCGGTGCAGGGCCTCGCGCAGCGCGTGGAAGTCCAGCTCGACGAATCCAATGGGCTCGTCGTCGCGGACGTCCTCGTCCCAGAGGTCGAAGGCGACCACCAGCCGGGTGTCGAAGCGCACGTCGCTCCACCCGGCGCTCGACCTCCAGGTGGGATCGAAGACGTCGAGGGTCTGCCGGCCCCGCTCCGCGAGGGAGATGACGTAGCGGTCGTCGTAGCGCCAGCCGTCGAAGGAGAGGAAGCCGTAGCCGTACGGATCGGGGCGCGACCAGCCGGCGCGGCGCTGGGTGTCCATGAAGGAGTAGAGGGAGTCGACGTCGCCGTGGCGGCGGGCCACCTCGAGGTCGTCCCAGACCCAGCCGGGCAGGCTGCGATCGGCGTCCCACTCCAGGCCGTCGGAGCGCCCGGGGGCGATGAGGGCGTTCACCGGGTAGATGCCGATCCGGCTGGGCTCGCAGGTCGCGTCGATGCAGGAGAGGCCGCCGCCGCATTGGGAGTCGTGGCGGCAGGACTCGCCCCAGCGGGCGATCGGTCTGCGGGAGGGGCCGGTGCCGTCGTCGTCGTCCCAGTGGTGCACGCCGACCATGCAGCCGGAGAGCGCGACCATGGAGAGGAGGGCGAGGGCGGGGACGTGGGGGATGCGTCGGTTCGTGCTCATGCCCCAGGGACGAGCGAGCAGCCGATTTCTTCAATCGCGAACGAAGAAGGCCCCGCCGGGAGGGCGGGGCCTTCGTCCCGGGGGCGGCGACTCAGGCCTTCGGCAGGCCGATGACGGCGCTCTTGCCCATCCCCATCGGGCACTGGAAGGTGATCGGCCCATCGGCCTTGGGCTCGATCTCGATGGCGACCTCCTCGTTGAGGGGGAGGTCCTTCTCGATCCCCAGCTCCGGGAAGATCACCGAGGTCATGCAGCTCTTCTCGGCCACGCGGACGAAGACGAGGGTGAGGGGCTTGCCGGCTTCCGCCTCGATGCGGGACGGGGTGAAGCCGTCCGCGGTGGCCTGGACGACCACCTTGCCGTCCACGGGCCGCGCGGCGGCGGGCTTCTGGGCGGCGGGGGCGGGCTTGGCGGCGGGCGCCGGCGCCTTGTTCGAGGAGCAGCCGGCGGCGAGGCCGGCAGCGAGGACGAGGGCTGGGATGCGAAGGTTCACGGTTGGGGCTCCTGGTTGTCCGAGCGTCCAAATAGCGGGCGCGGCGGCCGCGATCAAGCCGACCGGAACCCGGCGGGAGGGGTGGCGCACGCACCCTCGCCGAGGGAGGGATCGTCCTCGCCTGCCGCTCCCCCGGGGAATGCTTCCGCGCGCGAGTCCTCACGCGCTGCGTATG
This sequence comes from Vulgatibacter sp., assembly GCA_035565615.1. GTDB lineage: Bacteria > Myxococcota > Myxococcia > Myxococcales > Vulgatibacteraceae > Vulgatibacter. The sequence continues at coordinate 5,721 of DATMSB010000071.1, forward strand.
AGCCCGGTTTGACAGCGTAAGGCTGCCGTCCTACAACTTCGGCCAGCATGCGTAGCCGCGTCCCCCTCCTCGCCGTGATCGCCGCCTTCGGGGTGCTCCTCCACGCGGGCACCGCCGCGGCGTCGATCTGGTGCGCGATGACGGGGCTCGGCGTCTCCTGCTGCTGCCCCCGGGGCGAGGCCCCCGAGCACGACTCGATCGCCGGGGTCTCCGACCCCTGCTGCCGCGAAGCCCTCGAGGCGCCGGTGGTGGACGGCGCCGGCCACGCGCCCGCGGCCGCGCCCCTGCCGGCCCTCGCCCCCTGGGACGAGCCGTTCCAGCCGCCGCGACCCGGCGCCTGCGAAGGCCGGGACGCACCCGCCCGGCCACCCTCCGCTCCGCTGGCGGCGCTCGCGACGATCGTCATCGTCCGTTGAGATCCGGCGTCCCGCCCCTCGTGTGTCTTCGAGCCTTCGCGCTCGTGACGCCGAGGAGGGGTGCGTCCGGGCTCTGAACGCATCGCGCGCCCGCCTCGGCTTACGCGTGAAGACTCCCTGAAAAAAACGCCCTCCCCCTCGGGATAGCGGAGTCGAAATTGCGCGTCCGTATGCAACTGGTGGTGTCACCGCTGCTCCTGTTGCCGGCCCTCGCCGGCGCCCAGGAGCAGACGATCCTCCTCGAACCCCTGATCGGCGAGATCCTGCGGGACAACCGCAACCTCGCCGCCTACGAGTCCGATGCCAAGGCCGCCGGCGAGCGATCGGTGGCGGCCGGCGCGTTCCCCGCGCCGCACCTGGGCTTCGCCTTCCGCAGCGTCCCCGTCCCGTCCTTCTCCTTCACCGAGGACGAGATGACGATGAAGGAGGTGATGCTCGGCCAGCGCATCCCCTGGTTCGGCAAGCGCGAGCTGCGCCGCGAGGCGGAGGGGAAGGTGGCCGACGTCACCGCCCGCACCGCCGACGCCGCGAAGCTCGACCTGGCCGTGGCCGCCGTGGACGCCTACGCGGGGCTGTGGCAGAGCATCGCCTCGCGCGAGGTCATCGAGCGGCAGGCGGCCGATCTGGAGCGGCTGGCGGGCCTCGCCAGGGCGCGGCTCGCGTCCGGCGGCGCCCGGCAGGCCGACGTGCTCCGGGCGCAGATGGAGGTGGCGCGGATCCGCGTGCCGCTCCTGGAGCTCCGCCAGGAGGAGGCGACGCGGCGCGCGACCCTGGGCGCGCTGCTCTCCCGCGGCGAGCCGCTGGGCGGCACCCCCGAGCTCCCCGTCTCCGGCCCGCTCCCCGCCCAGGCCGCGCTCGTCGCTTCGATCGACGCGCATCCCGAGCTGGTCGCGCTCTCGGCGGAGGAGGAGCGGGCGAAGCTCGACGCCCGCCTCGCGTCGAAGGAGAAGTGGCCGGATCCCGAAGTGGGGATCGCGTACGGCTTCCGCGCCGGCATGCCCGACATGGTCAGCGCGGAGGTCTCCATCCCCCTGCCGATCTTCGCCGGCTCCGATCAGGATCGCCGCGCCGCCGCCTCCCGCGCCGACGCGAGGGCGGCCGCGAGCAGGCGGGAGGCGCGCAAGGCCACGCTCCTCGGCGACGCCCGCTCGGCGTGGGCCGCGGCGGAGGCGCTCGCGGAGCGGCTCGACGTCTACGAGGACGAGATCCTCCCCCGGGCCCGGCTCACGGTGCAGTCGGCCACCGGCGCCTTCCAGTCGGGCGGCGTGGACTTCCTCACGGTCCTGGAGGCCCAGGTGCGACGGAATGGCGAGGAGCTCGACGCCATCCGCACCAGGGCCGAACTCCTCCGCGCCCGGGCCCGGCTGGCCCGCGCCGCGGGATCCCTCTCCTTCCTCTTCGCTTCGGACGATCGCCATGAGTGAGAACATCGAGAACGAGACCGGTGAGCGCGCGCCGCCGGGCACGCGGATCGCGTCGATGGTGCGGTGGGGCATGCTCGCCGCGGCCCTCCTGGGCGCCGGTTGGGCCGTCGCCACCTTCGTCGCCGACTCGGGCGGCCACGCCCACGCCGAGGGCCGCTACCACTGCCCGATGCACCCGACCGTGGTGTCGGATCGGCCGGGCTCCTGCCCGATCTGCGGCATGGACCTCGTGCCGATCGAGGAGGGCGCGGACCACGCCCACGTCGAGGTGGCGGAGGACGACGCGTCGATCCGCGCCGCCGCTGAGAAGCTCGGCGCGGCGCCAGGGCAGTGGATATGCCCCATGCCCGAGGACGGCGTCGTGCGCGACGAGCCGGGGCGCTGCGAGACCTGCGGCATGTCCCTGGTCCAGGTGCCCGGCAAGAGGCACCAGGCCGAGGGGCCGGCGCTGTACGAGTGCCCGATGCACCCGGAGGTCGTGCACGAGGGGCCGGGCAAGTGCCCGAAGTGCGGCATGTACCTGGTGCGCAAGGAGAACCCGGCGGGCGACTCGCACGCGCACCACCACCCGCCCGCCGAGGGCGAGCCGGCGGCGCCCGTCGAGAAGCGGGGCGTCCCGGGGCTCGGCCCGGTGACGATCCACGCCGACAGGCTTGCCCGCATCGGGGTGCGCACCGCGGTCGCGGAGCGCGGCCGGCTCGAGAGCCAGGTGCGCACGGTGGGCGTGGTGACGCCCGACGAGCGCAAGCGCTACGTGGTGCAGGCGCGCTTCTCCGGATGGATCGAGGAGCTGCTCGTGGACGAGACCGGCGCCCGGGTGAAGGCGGGACAGCCCCTCGCCCGGATCTACAGCCCGGAGCTCCACCAGGCGCAGGTGGACTACCTCCAGTCCCGCGGCGTCGGCCCCGAGATGCGCCAGGCCGCCGAGCAGCGCCTGCGCCTCCTCGGCATCGCCCAGAGCGACATCGACGCCTTGCGGAAGGCGGGCAGGGCCCAGCGGACGATGGTCCTGCGGGCGCCGGGCGCGGGCCATGTGCTCCGCAAGGACGCGGTGGCGGGCTCGTACGTGTCGCCCGGCGCCGCGCTCTTCGAGGTGGCGGATCTGTCGAACGTCTGGGTGGTCGCCGACGTCTTCGAGCAGGAGATCGCGCGGGTACGGGTGGGGGCGAACGCGACCTTCGGCGCGCCCTCGTTGCCGGGCGATCGCTTCGTCGGCAAGGTCAGCTTCGTCTACCCGACCGTGGAGCCCTCCACCCGGACCATGAAGGTCCGCCTCGAGATCGACAACCCCGAGATCGCCCTGCGCCCCGGCATGTTCGGCGACGTGCGCCTCGACGTCGACGCGCCCCCCGGGATCATCGTCCCGAGGGACGCGGTGATCGACGGCGGCGAGCACGTCTACGCCCTGGTGTCGGAGGGGGGCGGGAGGTTCTCGCCGCGGGAGGTGCACGTCACCGGCCGCGCCGGCGACCACGTGATGGTGGTCGGTCTCGACGAGGGTGAGGAGGTGGTGGTCTCCGCCGGCTTCTTCATCGACTCCGAGAGCCGGCTCCGCGCCGCCCTCGGGGGCTTGGGCGACGGGCAGAGCGCCGCCGCCCACGCCCACGACCACGGAGGGGCGCCGTGATCGAGCGGCTGATCGATCTGTGCGCGCGGCACAAGGCGTTCGTGATCGCGCTGGCCGCGTTCGGGACCGTGATCGCGTGGGACTCGATACGCAAGGCTCCCCTCGACGCCATCCCGGACCTCTCCGATCCCCAGGTGATCGTCTACACGGATTGGATGGGGCGGAGCCCCGGCCTCGTGGAGGATCAGGTCACCTACCCGATCACCACGGCCTTGCTCTCCGCGCCTCACGTCACCGACGTGCGCGGCTACTCCATGTTCGGGATGAGCTTCGTCCACGTGCTCTTCGACGAGGGCACCGACCCGTACTGGGCCCGCAGCCGCGTGCTCGAGTACCTCTCCTCCCTGCGCGGCTCGCTGCCGGACGGCGTGGAGCCGCGCCTGGGTCCCGACGCCACCGGCGTGGGCTGGGTCTTCCAGTACGCCCTGGTGGATCGCAGCGGCAGGCACGACCTCGCCGACCTGCGCACCTACCAGGACTTCACCCTGCGCTACGCCCTCGGCTCGGTGCCGGGCGTCGCCGAGGTGGCGAGCGTCGGCGGCTACCAGAAGCAGTACCAGGTCACGGTGGACCCCAACCGGCTGCGGGCCTACGGGATCACCCTCGCCGAGGTGGGCGACGCCATCCGCCGGTCGAACGGCGACGTGGGCGGCCGCATCCTGGAGATGAGCGGCAGGGAGTACTTCGTCCGGGGCCGAGGCTACGCCGGGAGCCTGCGCGACATCGAGACGGTGGCGGTGCGGGCCTCGGCCGGGGGCACGCCGATCCTGGTGCGAGATCTGGGTACGGTCGCCTACGGCGGCGACATCCGCCGGGGCGTGGCCGAGCTGGACGGGGAGGGCGAGGCCGTGGGGGCCATCGTGGTGATGCGCCACGGCGAGAACGCCCTGAACGTGATCGAGCGGGTGAAGGAGAAGATCGAGGAGCTGCGGCCGTCGCTCCCCGAGGGGATGGAGATCGTCCCGATCTACGACCGATCGCAGCTCATCGGCGAGGCCGTCGAGACGCTGACGCACACGCTGCTCGAGGAGGGGATCGTCGTCGGCCTGGTGATCTTCCTCTTCCTGCTCCACTTCCGCAGCGCGCTGGTGCCGATCCTCGTCCTGCCCATCTCCGTGGCGTTCGCCTTCATCCCCATGCGGCTGATGGGGATCACGTCGAACATCATGAGCCTCGGCGGGATCGCGATCGCCATCGGGGCCATGGTGGACGCCTCCATCGTGCTGGTGGAGAACGCCCACAAGCGCCTGGAGCGGGCGGGGCCCGTCCGTGGCGCCGCGCGGGCGCGGATCATCGTCGAGGCGGCCAAGGAGGTCGGCCCGGCGATCTTCTTTTCGCTGTTGGTGGTGACGGTCTCCTTCCTGCCGGTCTTCGCCCTCGAGGGACAGCCGGGCCGCCTCTTCAAGCCGCTGGCCTACACCAAGACCTTCGCCATGTTCTTCTCGGCGGTGCTTGCGGTGACCCTGGCGCCGGCGCTGATGGTCCTGCTCATCCACGGCCGGATCCACTCCGAGGAGAAGCACCCCGTCTCGCGCTTCCTCATCCGGTTCTACGAGCCCTTCGTCTTCGTGGCGCTGCGCAACCCCAAGACCACCATCGCCATCGGCGCGGCGGCGGTGCTCTCGGCGGTGCCGCTCGTCCCGCGGCTGGGCTCGGAGTTCATGCCGACCATGGACGAGGGGGATCTGCTGTTCATGCCCACGACCTTCCCCAACGTGTCGATCGAGGAGGTGAAGGGGGCGCTGCAGCGGCAGGACCGGATCCTTCGATCGTTCCCCGAGGTGATCTCCGTGTTCGGCAAGGCGGGGCGGGCGGAGACCGCCACCGATCCGGCGCCGCTGTCGATGGTGGAGACGGTGGTGCGCCTGCGCGACCGGAGCGAGTGGCGGATGGTCCCGCAGGAGCGCTGGTGGAGCTCGTGGGCGCCGGACTTCCTGGCGCCCGTCCTCCGCCTCGCGTGGCCGGACGAGCGGCGGATCACCACGGACGAGCTCTTCGCCCTGATGAACGGCGCGGTGGCGATGCCCGGGTGGACCAACGCCCTCACCATGCCGATCAAGACGCGGATCGACATGCTCACCACCGGCGTCCGCACGCCGGTGGGCATCAAGATCTTCGGCGACGACCTCGACGAGATCGAGGCGGCGGGAATCGAGCTGGAGTCCCTCCTCGCCTCCGTCCCCGGGACGAGGAGCGCCTTCTTCGAGCGGAGCCTCGGTGGCCTCTACGTCGACGTGATCCCCGATCGCGACGCCCTCGCCCGCTACGGCCTCACCATCGCCGACGTCAACGACGTGATCGAGCTGGCGATCGGCGGCGATCCGATCACCACCACGGTCGAGGGGCGCGGGCGCTTCACCATCAACGTCCGCTACCCGCGGGACCTGCGCGACGATCCGGAGCGGCTGCGCGAGGTGCTCGTGCCCGTGACCCGGGCGGGCCTGGACGCTTCGCTCCTCCCCCCCGAGCTCCACATCGACGGGCTGGGCGGGCCGGGCCTCGTCCACGTCCCGCTCGGACAGCTCGCCGAGGTGAAGGTGGTCACGGGGCCGCCGATGATCCGCAACGAGAACGGCATGCTGGCCGGCTACCTCTTCCTCGACGTCGATCAGGCGCGGACCGACGTTGGCGGCTTCGTGAACGCGGCGAAGCAGAAGGTGGAGCAGGCCCGCGCCGACGGCAGCCTACAGCTCCCGCCCGGGACGATCCTCAAGTGGACCGGGGAGTACGAGCTGATGGAGCGGATGGCCGCGAGGATGCGGGTGGTGATCCCGTTCACCCTCGGCCTCATCGTCCTCCTGCTCTTCCTCCACTTCCGCAACCTGGTGGAGACGCTGATCGTGCTCCTCTCGGTGCCGTTCGCGATGGTGGGGAGCATCTGGCTGCTCTGGCTGCTGGACTACCGCCTGTCGACGGCGGTCTACATCGGGATGATCGCGCTGGTGGGCCTGGCCGCCGAGACGGGGATCGTGATGATCACCTACCTCGACCGCGCCTACCTGCAGCGCAAGGCCGAGGGCCGGATCCGCAGCCTGGAGGACATCGCCGAGGCCCACCTGGAGGGGACGGTGCAGCGGGTGCGGCCCAAGCTGATGACGGTGGCGACCACCGCCGTGGGGCTGGTGCCGATCCTGTGGTCCACCGGCGCGGGCGCGGACGTGATGAAGCGGATCGCGGCGCCGATGGTGGGAGGCCTCGTCACCTCGGTGTTCCTCACCCTGGAGATCATCCCGGTGGTCTACACCTACTGGCGCCACGCGCAGCTCGAGGCGGAGCAGCGCCGCGGCGGAGCGAGCCCCGAGCTCCCGCAGGCCGAGGGCGCCGCGTAGCCGGGATCCGTCCCGGGATCCCCCGGCCCGCCGCCGGGGGATCGTCCGGCCCGCGGGGCGGCTGGTGCACGAGGGATGGCGCGGAAGGACCCTTTGCCGAGGGACGAAGCTCGCAAGGAGGTCGTGGCCATGAAGGGACTTCGCAGGCTGGGTTGGGTGGCGTTGGGGTGCGGATTCATGCTGGCGCCGGCGCTGGTCGTGGCGGCGCCGCAGGACGCCGGGCAGGAGCAGCCGAGCCAGCAGCAGGGGAGCACGGCCGAACAGGCGGCGACCTGCCCGATGATGGAGGCGTCGATGGCCACCCGGCAGGCGCTGAAGGAGGGCGCCGAGGTGCGGGTGGAGAACACGCCCGACGGCGCGATCGTCCGCTTCGCGGCGCCGAGCGGCGACCGGCAGGCGGTGCAGGACACGCGCTCGGCCGCGCAGAAGCTCGCGGACGCGGCACAGGTCGGGTGCTCGTGCGCGGGCGCCATGCAGCGGCAGCAGCGGCAGCAGCGGCAGGGGCAGCCGAGCGGCGGCATGCCGGGCGCCGGGATGGAGCGGGGCGCGAGGTAGCGTCGCGCCTCTCCCGCTCGCGGGCGATCGGGCGGCGTCTTCCCATGGCGGAAGGCGCCGCCTCGTCGTTTCTTCGCGGAGTCGATTCGGCCGCCGCGTCGCACGGAGATCGCCTCGCGGACCTCGCGAGTCCCCGGCGGGGATCTCTCGCAGGCTTTCATCGCAGGCTCCTCCTCCGCCTTCGGCGCTTCGCTTCCGCCGGGCTCGCCTCCTCGGCTCGGCGGGGGCTCCCGTTCGCCTTCCGACGCCGGGGGCGCCGGTTCGGGTGGCAAACGAGGCGGCGGGGAGGTAGGAACGCGACCGCTTCAACCGCCCGCGGGCCGCGGGCCGCGGATCGCTCTCTCGGAAGGACTCGATGGAAGAACGGATGGGCTTCTTCGCCCGCCTCTGGATGATGTTCTGGCTCCCCTGGAAGGTGCTCTTCAGCCCGCCCGCCGCCGCGGCGGTGCGCGCCGCGCTGCCGCCGAAGGGGGGCGCGCCCGCCCTGCCGGCCGCCGAGGCGGAGCGCGAGGAGAGGCCTCCGGAGAAGTCCGCCGAGGAGCGCGCCGAGGAGGAGACCCGCGCCGTCGCTCCGGCGCTGCACCTCCTGGCGATCCTGCAGCGCGACGGGAGGCTCGTCGACTTCCTCCAGGAGGACATCGCCGGCGCCACCGACGACCAGGTGGGCGCGGCGGCGCGCGTGGTGCACGAGGGCTGTCGCAAGTCCCTCGCCCGCTACCTCGAGCTCGCGCCGGTGCGCCCAGAGGAGGAGGGCGCGACCGTGCAGATCCCCGCGGGCTTCGATCCCGCCGAGGTGCGCCTCACCGGGAACGTCAGCGGGCAGCCGCCGTTCCGCGGGCGCCTCGCCCACGCCGGCTGGCGGGCGGTGGAGGTGAAGCTCCCCACCCTGGCCCCCGGGCAGGATCCGTCCGTGATCGCACCCGCCGAGGTGGAGGTGTAGCGTGGCGTCCCCCCTGGTCCTCGGCCTCGATCTGGGCACCACGAACGTCGGCCTCGCCCACGGCGAGGCGGAAGGGGAGGCGCCGCCGTCGGTCTTCCCCATCCCGCAGGTGATCCACGCGGGCGAGGTGGCGGCGCGCGACCTGCTGCCCTCCTTCCTCTACCTCCCCGGCGAGGTGGAGTTGCCGGCGGGGAGCCTCGCGCTTCCCTGGGATCCCGATCGCGGGTACGCGGTGGGCGCGTTCGCGAGGGAGCAGGGGGCGCGGGTGCCGTCGCGGCTGGTCTCGTCCGCCAAGAGCTGGCTCTCCCACGCGGGCGCCGACAGGCGCGCCCCGATCCTCCCGTGGGAGGCGCCGGAGGAGGTGGCGAAGGTCTCGCCGGTCGAGGCGACCTCCCGCTACCTCGCCCACGTGAAGGAGGCGTGGAACGAGGCGCATCCCGGGAGCCGGCTCGAGGATCAGGATCTGGTGCTCACCGTGCCGGCGTCCTTCGACGCGGTGGCCCGGGAGCTCACCGTGGAGGCGGCCCACGCGGCGGGGATCGGCGCGCACCTCACCCTCCTCGAGGAGCCGCAGGCGGCGCTCTACGCCTGGGTGGCGTCGAGCGGCGGCGCCTGGCGCAAGCAGGTGCACCCCGGCGACCTCATCCTCGTCTGCGACGTGGGGGGCGGCACCGTCGACTTCTCCCTGATCGCCGTGCTGGAGGAGGAGGGCACGCTCCAGCTCTCCCGGGTGGCGGTGGGCGATCACATCCTCCTCGGCGGCGACAACATGGACCTCGCCCTCGCCTTCGCCGTGCGTGCGAGGCTCGAGGCCGAGGGGAAGGCGCTGGACGACTGGCAGCTACGGGCCCTCACCCACGGCTGCCGCGTGGCGAAGGAGGCGCTCTTCGCGGTTCCGTCGCTTGACGAGGCGCCCGTCGTCATCCCCGGCAGGGGCAGCAAGCTCATCGGCGGCACCATCCGCACGGAGCTGCGGCGCGCGGAGCTCGAGGCGACCCTGGTCGACGGCTTCTTCCCGAGGGTCGGCGCCGCCGACCGGCCCGCGGCGCCGCGCCGCCTCGGCCTCACCGCGCTGGGGCTCCCCTACGCCCACGATCCCGCGATCACCCGCCACCTCGCCGCCTTCCTCGGCAGGCAGGCGGGGGCGTCGGCGTCGCTTCCGCCCGGCGTCCACGCGGAGGGGCGCACCTTCCTCCACCCGACGGCGCTCCTGTTCAACGGCGGCGTGACCAAGGCGGGCCTCCTGCGCGAGCGCGTGGTCGAGGTGCTCGACTCGTGGATCGAGGCCGAGGGAGGCCGGAAGGTCGCGGTGCTGGAGGGTGGCGATCCCGACCTGGCGGTGGCGAAGGGCGCGGCCTACTTCGGCCGGGTCCGGCGGGGCGTCGGCCTGCGGATCCGGGGCGGCACGGCGCGGTCCTACTACGTGGGCATGGAGCGGGCGGAGCTGGCGGTGCCCGGCGTACCGCCGCGGATCGACGCGGTCTGCGTGGCGCCCTTCGGCATGGAGGAGGGCAGCGAGACCCGCCTGCCGGATCCGCTCGGCCTCCTGGTGGGAGAGCCGGCGGCCTTCCGTTTCTTCGCGTCGTCGACGCGGCGCGACGACACGGTCGGGGAGAAGGTGGACCCGGCCGAGCTCGAGGAGCTCACGCCCATCGAGACCACCCTGCACGGCGAGCAGGGGCAGGTGGTCCCGGTCGAACTGCACGCGAAGGTGACGGAGGTGGGCACGCTCGAGCTCTCGGCGGTCGAGCAGGCGAGCGGCCAGCGCTGGAAGCTCGAATACGACGTGCGGGGGGCCTGAAGGAGGCTTCGGCACCCGACGGACCCCGCCGAGCGGATGGCGACGGTTGCCGAACGCGGCGGCGAAGCGAAGGTTGCAGAAGGTTGCAGGGGTGATCGCGGGGGCGCCGCGGGGGTTGCGTCGTCGCCCGGGCGGTCATTTCACGAAAAGCCCTCCCGACGAGGCGGGAGGCATCCTGGGGAGCGATCGATGGGCTGCCGGCACCTGAGCCAAATCCGCCACGTGGGGCCCCGTGCGGCCGGATGCGAGGAGTGCCTGGCCACCGGCCAAGAGTGGGTCTCGCTGCGGCTCTGCCTTTCCTGCGGGCACGTCGGCTGCTGCGACAGCTCGCCGGGACGCCACGCCCGCGCCCACCACGAGCAGTCCAAGCACCCGATCATCCGCTCGTTCGGCGCCGGGGACGACTGGGCGTGGTGCTATCCGGACGAGTCGTTCCTGGACACCGAGGCGATCGATCAGGCGCTCGAGGCGGGGCATCGCCACGAGTGCAGGCGCCTGGCCGCGGAGGCGGCGGATCTGGAGATCGTGCCGCACCGCAACTGGCTGCACATCTGATCGAGGACCCGGCACCGGGGCCGCGGTCGAAGCGGCCGCGCCCCGTTCACCCGGGGGCCGACGGTCCTACGCACGGGCGGGTCTTCGGAGGCGTAGTGGTTCGCCGCCGACCCGGGCAACGGGCGCGGGCGGTCAGCCGCCGGACCATCCTCCGACCAACGAGCCATGGGAGGTGCTGCCCCGGCACCACGGGGGGCCGTGCACCGGAAGGGTGGCGCCAACGCTGCCCCGCCGATGCCGGCGGCGCGCCGCCACGGCATACCTCCTTGCATCGCGGCCGTCGTCGTTCCAAATAGCGCGAGGTCGCGAGCGGAGGAGCGATGGCGGCGAGATTCGTGGTGGGCATCGATCTGGGGACGACGCACTCGGCGGTGGCGTTCGCGCACATCGGCGAGCGCGCCCTCGAGGTCTTCGAGGTGCCGCAGCTCGTGGGGCCCGGGGAGACGGCTGCGCTCCCGCTCCTGCCTTCCGCGATCTACCTGCCGGCGGGGGGCGAGCTCCCCGCGGGCGCGACGAGGTTGCCGTGGGGCGAGGCGCCGCACGTGGTCGGCGACTTCGCCAGGCGGCTCGGCGCGAAGGTGCCCGACCGCCTGGTGTCGTCGGCGAAGAGCTGGCTCTCCCACGCCGGCGTCGACCGCGAGGCCGGGATCCTCCCCTGGGGGGCGCCCGCCGACGTGCCGAGGCTCTCGCCGGTGGAGGCGACCGCGCGGATCCTCGCGCACCTGCGGGCCGCCTGGAATCACGCCCACCCCGACGCCCCCCTGGGCGAGCAGGAGCTCGTAGTGACGCTGCCCGCCTCGTTCGACGACGTGGCCCGGGCGCTCACCGTGCGGGCCCTGCGCGAGGCGGGGCTGGGGAACGCGCGCCTCCTCGAGGAGCCGCAGGCCGCGTTCTACGACTTCATCCACCAGCACGAGGCGGCGCTGGCCGACGCGCTCGGCGACGCCCGGATCGTGCTGGTCGTCGACGTGGGCGGCGGCACCACCGACCTCACCCTGGTGCGGATCGTCCGGCAGCCCGCGGGACCGCCGAAGATCGAGCGCATCGCCGTCGGCGAGCACTTGGTGCTGGGCGGCGACAACATGGATCTCGCCCTGGCCCGGCACGTCGAGGAGCGGCTGGGCGGCGGGAGGCTGGACGCCACGCAGGTGTCGGCCCTCGTCCAGGCCTGTCGGATCGCGAAGGAGACGCTGCTCTCCGGCCGCGGCCCCGAGCGCTACGGCATCTCGGTGCTCGGTCGGGGGGCGAAGCTGCTCGGCGGCGCCCGTACCGTGCAGCTCGAGGCGGACGACGCGAAGCGCGTCCTCCTCGACGGCTTCCTCCCCCTTTCCCGCCCCGACGAGGTGCCCGCGAGGCGGGGCAGGGTGGCGCTCTCGGAGCTGGGGCTCCCCTACGCGTCCGATCCCGCCATCTCGCGGCACGTCTGCGGCTTCCTGCGCCGCCACGCCCAGGCCGCCGCGGAAGGGGGCGTGAAGGTCTACGCCGGGCTCCCCCGGCCCGACGCCCTGCTCCTCAACGGCGGGCCCTTCAACGCGCCGGTGGCCCGCGAGCGCCTCGCGTGGGTGTTCGAGCGGTGGTTCCCGGGGGAGCCCGTCCCGCTCCTCGGGCACGAGTCGCTGGACCTCGCGGTGGCGCGGGGCGCGGCGTACTACGGCCTGGTGCGCCGCGGCTTCGGCTTGCGCATCGCCGGCGGATCGCCCCGCGCCTACTACGTGGGCGTGGAGGGGAAGGGCGGCGCCCGCAGCGCGCTCTGCGTGGTGCCGCGCGGCCTCGAGGAGGGCGCTCGCGTCTCCATTGAGTCGCCCACCTTCGACCTCCTCGTCGATCGCCCGGCGACCTTCCCTCTGTACTCGTCGACCGGCGATCGGATGGACGCCCCCGGGGACGTGGTGGACGTGGACGAGGAGCTCGACGCGCTCCCGCCGCTCCACACCGTGCTGCGGTTGGGCGAGGGCGAGGGCAAGGGCAAGGGGGAGAGCCTGCAGGTCCGCCTCGACGCCGCCCTCACCGAGCTGGGCACCCTCGAGCTCCACCTCCGCTCGGTGCAGCCCCCCGACCGCCGGTGGCGCCTCGAGTTCGCCCTCCGCGGCGGCGGGGGAGGCGGCGCGGCGGTGGCGCCGATCGATCGGCTGCCCAGGCGCTTCGACGAGGCGAAGGCGCTCCTGGAGCGCGCCTACGGAAAGGCGGCGCAGCCGGTGGAGCCCCGGGAGATCAAGGGGCTGTGGCGCGGCCTGGAGAAGATCCTCGGCGATCGGGACGGGTGGTCCTCCGCGGTGAACCGCGAGCTGTGGGGGGTGGTCTTCGGCGGGGCGAAGCGGCGGCGTCGCAGCGCCGACCACGAGCGCGTCTTCTTCCAGCTCGCCGGCTTCTGCCTGCGCCCGGGCTTCGGCGCTCCCCTCGACGAGTGGAGGGTGGGGGAGCTGTGGAAGATCTTCCAACCAGGCGTGCAGTACGTCACCGAGAAGGCCAACTGGTCGGAGTGGTGGATCATGTGGCGGCGGGTGGCGGGCGGGCTGGACGCCGGGCAGCACCGGCAGATCTTCGAGCGGATCCGCCCCTGGCTCGAGCCGCCGAAGGGCCGGTTCCCGCCCAAGCCCAAGGGACCCAAGGCGGAGGGCTTCGACGAGATGGTGCGGCTCCTCGCGTCGCTCGAGAGGCTCTCCGCCTCGGAGAAGGTGGAGGCGGGGACGTGGATCCTCGCGAGGCTGGAGAAGGAGCGGGGCTCCTGGTGGCCGCTCGGGCGCCTGGGCGCCCGGGCGCCCTTCTTCGGGAGCGCGCACGACGTGGTGCCCCCCGACGTGGCGTCCGGCTGGCTCGACGTGATCCTGGACCTGGACTGGAGGCGGGCGGAGGGGGCCGCCTTCTCCGCGGCCCAGATCGCGCGGCGCACCGGCGATCGCGCCCGGGATCTGCCCGACGAGCGGCGGGAGGAGGTGGCGGAGCGGCTCGCGGCGGCCGGGGCGCCGGCGACGTGGATCGCCATGGTCCGGGAGGTGGGCGAGCTCAGCTCCCAGGACGAGATGCGCGTGTTCGGCGACACGCTTCCCGCGGGACTGCGCCTGGCCTGACGCGGCGGCCGGCCGGCGGACGAGCCGAAAAGGGCCGGGCGATCGACGCGGCGAGGCGGGCGGGTCCGGGGCGTGAAGGAGCGGGCATGGCCCGGCGCCCCGCGAATGTTTGTCCGATTGAACTTGGTGGCGTTTGATTGTAGACGCCGCGCTGCTTCATCCCCCTTCGACTGGCAGCCCTGTGAAGCCGACGCGAGGTGACCTACGTTGAACGCCGTTCCCCGCAAGTGGACGATCGCCGACTCCACCGAGACCTACGAGATTCGCACCTGGGGCACCCCCTTCTTCGGCGTGAACGAGAGGGGACACGTCGCCATCCACCCCGACGGACCGTCCGGCCCCTCCGCCGATCTCAAGGAGCTCGTGGACGAGGTGAGGCGCCGGGGCATCGGCCTCCCCCTCCTGCTGCGGTTCACCGACATCCTGCGCAAGCGGGTCGCCGAGCTGAACGACTCGTTCGCCAGGGCGATCGAGGAGTACGACTACGAATCCGAGTATCGCGGCGTCTATCCGATCAAGGTCAACCAGGTGGGGAACGTGGTGGCCGAGATCCTGCGGGCGGGGCGGCCGTACCACTACGGCCTCGAGGCGGGGTCCAAGCCCGAGCTGCTGGCGGTGATGGCGCTCCTGGAGGACCCCGAGGCGCTGATCGTCTGCAACGGCTACAAGGACGAGGAGTACGTCGAGTCGGCGCTGCTCGCGTCGAAGCTCGACCGGAAGGTGATCCTCGTGGTGGAGAAGCTCTCGGAGCTGCCGCTCATCGCCGCGGTCTCCGAGAAGCTCGGCGTGCGCCCGCGGATCGGGATCCGGGTGAAGCTGTCGTCCCGAGGCTCGGGGCGCTGGGAGGCCTCCGGAGGCGACCGATCCAAGTTCGGCCTGAGCTCCTCCGAGATCGTCGAGGCCATGTCGTTCATGAAGGAGCGGGGGCTCCTCGACTGCTTCGAGCTCCTCCACTTCCACCTCGGATCCCAGATCAGCGCCATCCGCTCCTTCAAGAGCGCGCTGCGGGAGGCGGGGCGGTTCTTCGTGGAGCTGGCGAAGGCGGGCGCGCCCCTGCGGTACTTCGACGTGGGCGGTGGCCTGGGCGTCGACTACGACGGCTCCCAGACCAACTTCGCGTCGTCGATGAACTACACGATGCAGGAGTACGCCAACGACATCGTCTACGCGCTCAAGGAGATCTGCGACGGCGCGGGCGTGCCCCACCCCTACATCGTCTCCGAGTCGGGGCGGGCGGTGGTCGCGCACCACGCGGTGCTGGTCGTCGACATCCTCGGCACGAACGAGTTCGAGAACCGCCCCGTCCCCGAGACGATCCCGGAGGACGCGGCGCCGGTGGTGAAGAACCTCTTCGCCACCTTCAAGGAGGTCACCCGCAAGAACCTGCAGGAGGCCTACCACGACGCCGCGGACCTGAAGGAGGAGACGCTCCAGCTCTTCAGCCTCGGCCACCTCCCCCTCGACCAACGGGTGATGGCGGAGAACATTTTCTGGAGCCTCTGCCACAAAATCATGCGGCTCGCGAAGGAGCAGGACGAGATGCCGGAGGAGCTCGAGCACCTCGAGAAGGCGCTCTCCGACACCTACTTCTGCAACTTCTCCGTCTTCCAGTCGCTGCCGGACTCCTGGGCGATCGATCACCTCTTCCCGGTGATGCCGATCCACCGGCTCGCGGAGGAACCCACCCGGCGCGCCGTGCTCGCCGACATCACCTGCGACTCGGACGGGAAGATCGAGCACTTCATCGGGAGGCGCGACGTCAAGGACGTCCTCGAGCTCCACCAGATGAACGGCGAGGACTACTACCTGGGGATCTTCCTCGTGGGCGCCTACCAGGAGATCCTCGGCGACCTCCACAACCTCTTCGGCGACACCAACGACGTGCAGGTCTCGCTCACCGAGGGTGGCTACGCGATCGATCACGTGCAGCCCGGCGACACGGTGACCGAGGTCCTCGAGTACGTGAGCTACAACAAGGACGATCTGGTCGCCAAGCTGCGCCGATCCGCCGAGCAGGCGCTGCGCGCCGGCAAGCTCACCCTCGAGGAGTCGCGCTACCTGCTGCGCGCGTACGAGGAGGGGTTGGCCGGCTACACCTACCTGGAGCGGGACTGAGGCGCGCGAGCTCTACCCACGGCGCCGCGCCGCGCGCGAACGCAGCATGACCCGGCCCGTGGGGACGCCGCGCGTGAGCGCCGCGCGACCCGCGCCTGCGGTTGCCGCGCACCTCGCCAGGAGAAATGGTCGGCGCCCACCCTTTTCGCGTGCGGACACTCGATCGCGATCGGGGGGCATCGGGCGGAGGGGCGCGATTGACTCGTGAACCGGCCCCGGATAGCGTTACCACGTTGCGAGACCCTTGCCACCGAGCGTGCGCCGTTCTCCCTTTCGGGGGCCATGTGGGCCGCCGGCGGCGCCACGGCGGGGCAGGGGGCGACAACCGAGGAAGCGCGCCACGGGGACGAAAGACACCCGGCGCGAGGCTGCATGGGCAAGAGGCTCTACTGCGGGAACCTGCCGTACTCCGCCACCGCCGACGAGGTGAGGGCGCTGTTCACAGAGAGCGGCACCGTCACGGACGTCCACATCGTCATGGATCGCGAAACCGGTCGCTCCCGGGGGTTCGCCTTCGTGGAGCTCGCCACGGAGGAACAAGCGGCACAGGCGATCAAGGAGATCGACGGCCGGGTGCACGCGGGCCGACCTCTCACGGTGAAGGAGGCCCGGGAGCGCGAGTTCCGCCCCGGGGGCTACGGCGGACCGAGGCCCGGCGGCGGGTTCCGCGACCGCGGCGGCCCCGGAGGGGGCGGGTTCCGCGATCGAGGGCCGGGCAGCGGGCGCCCCGGCGGCCTCGGCGGCGGTGGCTACGGCGCGCGGCGCGGCCCCTCGTACCCGCCTCCTCCGCCTCCCCCCGAATTCGATCCTCCGATGCCCATGGTGCAGACCGACTACGCTCCGCCCGACGACGTCGACTACCGGGATCGGAGCGACCGCGGCAAGCGCGGCCGGGATCGCCGGGGCGGTCGCCGCAAGGGCGACGACTTCGGCAACGAGGGCTGGTAGGCGCCCCTCGCTCGGGCTCCGAGGGAAGCGGCGACCGCGCGAGGACGCCGCGGCCTCCGGGGCGTCCCTCCACCTTCACCCCACACGGCCAGGGACGGGCCACGGCAGGCGACGTCCGACCGCCTGCCCGGTGGCCTCGACCGGGTCGGCGCGATCCGCCTGCTCCGCCTTGGCGCGGCGGGGGCGGTCCGCCCGGCGTCGCTCGGGTTCGCGCGAACCGCCTACTCCGCCTCCGCGGCGGCGGCGGGAGCCGGCGGCGGCTCCGCGGCCGACGTCGCCACCGGCGTGAAGTCGCCCTCCAGCAGCCGGTCGAGGCGCGCCACCTCGGCGCGGAACGGCTCCATGTGCTCGGCGGGGACGCGCTCGCGGCGGGTCTGGTGCAGGTCGAACGGATCCAGCACCTTCCCCGACGGCGACATCACCTGGTAGTGCAGGTGGGGCGCCGTGGAGCGGCCGGTGTTCCCCGAGAGGGCGATCTGCTGGCCCTTCTTGACGCGGGAGCCCGGACCGATCCCCCTCTCGATCTCCGAGAGGTGGAGGACGAGCGCCTTTCGCCCCTGCGCGTCCTCGAGCTCGAGGCTCCCGCCGTTGGCGCGGAAGTTCCAGTTCTTGCGGCGGACCACGCCGGACCAGGGCGCGAACACCGGCGAGCCCACGGGCGCCTTGAAGTCGACGCCCTTGTGCCGGCGCCCGTCCTTGAGGAGGCTCGTGATCTGCTCGTAGTCGGCGATCGGCGAGTCGACGAGGCGCAGCTCGATCTCCTTGCCCGCCTCGTCGAAGTAGCGGGCGAAGCGAGCCCCCGGGACCTGGAAGCGATAGGCCCTCCGCGTCTGCCCCAGCTTGCCCGAGCGGAAGGTGAGCGCGTGGACCGTGGGCTCGGCGCCCTCCGGGAGTTCGTACACCAGCTCCAGGCGATCCCCCGGGCGCATGTCGCGGGTGACGTCGATCCACCACACCAGCAGTCGGCTCGTCACCAGGGTGAGCGGATCGCCGACCTCGGCGCCGACGAGGCGGGTGAGGGTCGCCGTGAGGGAGCCCTCCACGCTCGCCTCCACGCGGCGCAGGCCGGCAGTGCCGGGGATGAGCACGCCGGGGAGGACGGGCTCATCCGGGAGGAGCTCGGGCGCCGCGTCCTTCGCCTCCGCTTCCGCGGCAGGCTCGGCCTCGGCGATCGCGGGCGCGGGTGCGACGGGGGCCAGCTCGGAGCGGACGGAGAGACGTCCCAGAACGAAAGCGCCGCCCACCAGGGCGAGGAGGACGACCACGGCCAGGGGGACCGATGGGCCGCTTCGGCGCTTGGGTTTGAGGAGATCTTCCTTGATGGCCACTCGAGGGGATCCTTGGGAACCGAACGAAAGGACCCTGGGTGCTTACACCGGGAGGGCGCGCGATGGTAGCCCCTGCGCCCGCCGCGCCGGTGGAACGCCTCGGAATCGCCCGCCCGGCCTTGCACGGGACGGCTCGAAGATGGCACGGATAGGCATGGCCTTTCGACCCCTCGTCATCGCGGCGATCATCGCCGCGATCTCCCTCCCTTCCATCGCCTTCGCCGACGACGTCTCCGTCGAGGTCTCCGCCAAGGCGCTGTACGGCAAGACCAGGCCGGCCCTCGTCCTCTTCGCCCACAAGGCGATCGCGTCGGCGAAGGCGGAGCTGCTCGCTCCCGACGGGACCCGGAGCACGCTGCGCTCCCAGCGGATCGCCGCGGGGAAGAAGGCGGAGCTCGCCATCGACGCGCCGGTGGGGCGCACCGCGTACGAGGGCGAGCTCGAGGTGGTCTTCGCCGACGGGACCCGCGGTAGCATGCCGCTGGCCTTCGAGGTCCTGGTGTCAAAGGGCTTCACCATCGATCCGCCGCCCCGCGAGTGGTTCGATCCGGTGAAGGGGACCCTGTCGTTCACGATGACCGGGGTCGCCGACCGCTGCGAGTACGACGTGATCTTCGACGGCAAGGAGGCCCGCCGCGGGGTGCAGCACTTCGGCGGCGCGGCCCCCGGTACCAGGCTGACGCTGTCGTGGCCCCCCCACGGCGACGACGACGTCGTCCTCAAGATCGGGTTCGTCTGCCACGATCCCGACGGGTTCTGGGCGCCGATGAACACCTTCCCCTGGTCGCTGGTGATCCCCCACGAGGAGGTGATCTTCGCCACCGGCAAGGCGGACATCGCCGCGGCGGAACGGCCCAAGCTCGACGAGGCGCTGGAGAAGATCGCCACCGCGATCCGGCGGTACGGCAAGGTGATCGACATCAAGCTGTACGTGGCGGGTCACACCGACACGGTCGGCGACGCCGCCTCGAACCGCGCCCTGTCGATCGCCCGGGCCCGCTCCATTGCCTCCTACTTCCGGGCGAAGGGGGTCCGGATCCCGATCCATTACGCGGGCTTCGGCGAGGACCAGCTCGCCGTCGCCACCCCCGACGAGACGGACGAGCCGGCGAACCGCAGGGCGGACTACGTGCTCAAGGTCGAGCCGCCGGCCGTGGGGTCGTGGTCCCGCCTGTAGCGGCCGGCGACCGGGCCGTGCTAGGAGGCGCGACGAACGAGTGCGAACGGAGCGATCGGTGGTCGACGAAGACGAGATCGGGGGCGATGAGTCCTTCGCGGCGCTCTTCGAGCAGAGCCTGCGGGAGAAGCCGCGCCACATCGAGCCCGGCGAGAAGGTGACGGGGACGGTGGTGCAGGTGGGGGCGCAGCGCGTGCTCCTGGATCTCGGCGGCGGGATCGACGGGATGATCGAGCGCTCGGAGCTCGCCGAGCCCGGGGCGCCCGCGCCCTTGAAGCCGGGCGACCGCATCGAGGCCTACGTCGTCCGCATCTCCAACCGCGTGGCGGAGCTGGCGCGGACGCTCGGCAAGGGCGCCGCGGCGAAGGCCGCCCTCGAGGACGCCGCCCACACCGGCGTGCCCGTCGAGGGCACGGTCACCGCGGTGAACAAGGGCGGCTACGTGGTGGAGGTGGCCGGCGAGCGCGCCTTCTGTCCCCTGGGCCAGATGGACGTGCGCCGCATCGAGGATCCGGCGGTGATGATCGGCCGCAAGCTGCCGTTTCGGATCACGGAGTGGCGCGGCGGCCGGGAC
The DNA here is from genome assembly GCA_035565615.1 of Vulgatibacter sp. Classification (GTDB taxonomy): domain Bacteria; phylum Myxococcota; class Myxococcia; order Myxococcales; family Vulgatibacteraceae; genus Vulgatibacter. Next base: position 25,578 of record DATMSB010000071.1, read on the forward strand.
ATCGTCCTGTCGCACCGGATCCTCCTCGAGGAGGAGCAGACCGAGAAGGCGGCGAAGACCCGCGAGCGCCTCGAGGTCGGGGCGCGGTTCGAGGGCGTGGTCACCCGGGTGATGGAGTTCGGCGCCTTCGTCGACATCGGCGGCGTCGAGGGGCTGGTCCACGCCAGCGAGCTCGGCTACGGCCGGCTCCGGCCCGCCGAGGTCCTCCACGACGGCCAGCCGGTCGAGGTGGAGGTGCTGAAGCTCGAGGCGGCGCGGGACGGCAAGCCCGAGCGGATCTCGCTGTCGATGCGGGCCCTCGCCGAGGATCCCTTCGACGCCACCGTCGACGAGCTGCCGGAGGGCACCATCGTCGAGGGGAAGGTGGTGCGCCTCCAACCGTTCGGCGCCTTCGTGGAGATCGTCCCGGGCGTCGAGGGCCTGCTCCACGTGAGCGCCTTCGGCAGGCGGGTGGGGCATCCGAGCGAGGTCGTGGCGGAGGGGCAGGCGATCCCGGTTCGCGTCGACGCGGTCGATCGCGCGGCGCGGCGGATCTCGCTCTCGTACGTCGATCCGTCCGAGCTGGAGGACGTCGCCCCGGAAGCAGCGCCCCCGCCTGCGCCCGCTCCCGCCGCCCCGCCGCGCCCCGCGCGGTCGCAGAAGCCGGTGGCCGGGATGGCGGTGCGCCGAAAGTACGTGGAGGCGGAGGTCGCGAGGCGCGAGGAGCCGCCGCTGCCGCCGCCGGTCGCCCGCGAAGGCGCGCGGGTCCTGGGCCGCTCCGCGTCGCGCCCCGTCTCCCCCGGGGCGGCGGAGGCTCCCGCGCCGGCGGCTCCGGCCGGTCCCCCTGCGGTGGGGAGCGTCCTGGAGGTGACGGTGGACAAGGTGGAGAGCTTCGGCGTCTTCGTGAGCTGGGGGGGAGGGCGGGGGCTGGTCCCCGCCAGCGAGCTGGGCGTCCCCCGCGGCGCCGATCTGCGCCGCAGCCATCCGGTGGGGACCACCTTCCGCGCCGTCGTTCTCGACGTGCGCCCCGACGGCAAGGTGCGGCTGTCGCTCACCGCCGCCCAGCTCGCGGAGGAGCGCGCCGAGGCGTCCGCGTGGATGCAGGCGCAAGAGCGGGCGGGCGGAAAGGGCCTGGGCACCTTCGCGGACCTGCTGAAGGCCAAGGCGTCCGCGTCCAACAAGAAGTAGGCGAAGGAGCGGATCCGGCACCCGGATCGCCGCCGCAGGGATCGGATCGGCCCGGCGCCGAAGCGGCCGCGTCCCGCCGCGTGCCTCGGGCGGGGCCACGTGCCGACCGGCGCCGGCCGCGCCCGCTTCCCCTCGCCTCGGGCCGGGCCACTTTTCTCGAGGGCGGGCGCTGCCGTGTTAGCGTCCCTCGATCCAGGAGATCCCATGCGCGAATGCCCTCGCTGCAGCGCCGCCTACGATGAAGGGCTGCGCTTCTGCCCCGCCGACGGTGCCGAGCTCGTCGGCCCCGGGGATCGGACCCTGACCCTCGGCCGCGACGCGCCCGTCCTCGGCTCCTACCGCCTGCTCCAGCTCCTGGGGCAGGGCGGCATGGGCCGGGTCTTCCTGGCCGAGCACGTGAAGCTCGGGCGAAAGGTCGCGCTGAAGATGCTCCGGCAGGAGCTCGCGGCGGACGCGGAGGCGGTGCGCCGGTTCTTCGCCGAGGCCCGCGCCGTGAACCAGGTCGCCCACGAGAACATCGTCTCCGTCACGGACTTCTTCGAGGCGGACGGCTCGGGGCAGGCGCCCTACCTGATCATGGAGTTCCTCGAGGGGGAGAGCCTGCGCGCGCTCCTCGATCGCGAGCCGGTCCCGGCGCTCTCCCGATCGGTGGGGATCGCGCTGCAGCTCGCCGATGCCCTGGCGGCGGTGCACGCCGCCGGCATCGTCCACCGCGACCTCAAGCCCGACAACGTCTTCCTGGTGGAGCGGGGTGGCAAGGCCGACGTGGTGAAGATCCTCGACTTCGGCGTCGCCAAGCTGCGCTCGTCCGGCGACGGCAGGTCGATGCTGCACACCGCCCACGGCACGGTGCTCGGCACGCCCGAGTACATGTCGCCCGAGCAGGCGGAGGCGACCCTCAAGGTGGATCACCGGGCGGACGTCTACGCGCTCGGCGTGATCCTCTACGAGATGGTCTCCGGCAAGAAGCCCATCGTCGGCTCGACGATCAGCGAGACCCTGATCAAGCAGCTCACCTGGACGCCGCCGCTCCCCAGCGAGGCGGCCCTGGACTCGTCGATCCCGGTGGAGCTCGAGGCGCTCATCATGCGCTGCCTCGAGAAGCAGCCGGATCGGCGCCCCCGGGACATGCGCGAGGTCCACGCGGGCCTGCGCGGCGTGCTGCAGCAGCTCGCCGGGAGCACGGCGCCGATGCGCGCGATCCCCAGCGCCGGCCCCGAGGCCTCGGATCCGACCGTCGTCTCCGGCGACGGCGGCGGGCAGCCGTCGTCCTCGGCGCCACCGACGATGAACCTGCGGGTGGCGCCCGCCACGCCGGCGACGCCGGCGAAGAACACGGCGGCGATCGCCGCGGTCGCGCTGGCGGCGCTCTCCCTCGCCATCGCCGCCGGGGGCCTCTGGTACCTGCTCAGCCCAAAGGGCGACGGGGGCGTCTCGCTCGCCGGGGCCCGCGAGGAGCCGGCGCCTGCGGCAGGGGCGGACGAGGCGGCGGCGCGGCGCTCCGCGACCGAAGGCGACGCCGAGCCGGAAGGGGCCCCGTCCACCTTGGAGGAGGATGCCGCCCGTGTGGACGCGTTCCCCGGCGCCCCTGGGCCCGGCGAAAGGACACCGTCGGTCCACGAGGGGCCCCGACCCGCGTCGCCCGCTCCGGCGGCTCCGCATGCGCCGCGCCCCGCGGGCCTCGGGCCTTCACCCGCGCCTTCGCCCGCTCCGGCCCGCGGCGGCGCTCCCGCTCCGGCTCCGCGCCCGGCGCCTCGCTGATCAGGCGGCGCGGCCTGCGGGCTCCGCCGGGGCCTCGCGCCGCCGACGCAGCGCCGGGATCCCCAGGGCGGCCGCCGCGCCCACGAACGCGAGCCACCCCGGCCAGTCCCCCAGCACGCCGTACACCGTGGGCCCGCCCTCGATCATCGGCACGTCCTCGACCAGGATCTCCTCGGTCTCGAAGCCGCTCTGCTGCCGGACGCGGCCCGCGGCGTCCACGAAAGCGCTGATGCCCGTCGCCGTGGAACGGATCAGCCACCGCCGGTGCTCGATCGAGCGGAAGGTCGCGAGCGCCAGGTGGATGTGCGGCTCCACCGGCCCGTACCAGGAGTCGTTGGTGACGTTCACCATCGCATGGGGCCTCGTGCCGTCGGCGTCCACCGGCCCCATCAGCTTTCGGATGAACGCGGGGAGGATGTCCTCGTAGCAGATGTCCGTCGACAGGCGGAACCGGCCCACCGGCAGCGCCTCGGTGGACACGCCCCGCTCGAAGTGGCTGCTGTAGGGGAGGAGGTCGTAGATGCCGGGGAAGAACCGGTCGCCCGGGACGTACTCGCCGAACGCGAGCAGCACCGACTTGTCGTACGAGGCGGCAATCCGCCCCCCGGGCTCCAGGGCGATCGCCGAGTTCCACACCTTGCGGCCCTTGCCGCCGCCCTCCACCCGCAGCGCCCCCAGGATCATGGGCGCCTTCACCTCGCGCGCGACCTGGCCGGTGAGGTTCGTCGTCCGCGGAGTCACCGCGCGGTTGAAGCCGCTCTCGGGCCACACGACCAGCCCGATCCCGGGGAGCGCCATCGCCTCGTCGGTCATGCGGCGAAACCGCCGGATCCCCTCGTCCACCGCCTCGTGCTTGTCCGCCGCCCCCACGTTCGCCTGCACGATGGCGACCTTCAGCTTCTCGGCGGCGGCGTCCCGCTCGTCCATCTGGTGCACGCGCACGATCGAGTAGCCCACCGAGAGCGCGAGCGCCGCCGCCGCCGCGCCCGCGAGCCAGCGGCGCGCCGCCCGCCGCTCGAGCCGGCTCGCCAGGAGCTCGAAGAGCGCGCCGTTCACCAGGGCGAGCAGGCCCGAGACGAGGATCGGGCCCCCGAGGTCGGCGATCTGCGTCACCCAGGGCATGCGCGCCTGGCTGTTGGCCATGTAGCTGGGGAAGAGCAGGGGGAACGCCCACTCCACCGCCATGATCGCCGGCGCGATCGCGGCGCCCAGCGGGATCCTCGCCCGAGCGTGCAGCGCCCAGGCGAGGAGGCCGAAGGCGGCGAAGCTGGCGGCCTGGCCCACGGCGAGGAGCACGTAGCCGAGCGCGGCCAGCGCCGTCGGCAGGTGGGCGAACTCCTCGAGCAGGTAGATCACCCAGTGGTAGCCGACGAGGTGCGCGGCCAGGCCCATCCACCACGAAAGGAGGAGCGCGCGCTTCCAGGTCCGCGCGCCCCGCAGGGCGAAGAGGAGCGGGACCAGGCTGGGCCACGCCAGGTACCACCGGTCGAAGTCGACGAAGCCGATGGAGTAGAGGAGGCCGGAGACGCCCGCGAGGGCCCAGGGCCTCGATGTCGTCGGGAGGAAGCGCACGGTTCGGCGACGATAGGGAGACGATCGTCGGCAGGTCAACGCTCGAACGCCTGCGAACCTTGCCCCGCCCTCGGCACGCCGAGGGCCCGGCCGGCCGATCGCGTCCGGCCCGCAAGGTTGTCCGATGGAGGGGCTGTCCCGATCTTCGCAGGGAAGGATTCGCGTGGGGGCGGTCCGCCGCGCGGCCTCGAAGGAGGGAGCTTGCTGCGACGGAGCAGGATCCACGGCCTCCTGGCGATCGGCGCGCTCGCGGCCCCGGGCGCGCTCGACGCCCTGCCTGCACCCCGGGGGGACGGGAGCGCGATCGAGCGCATCCTGGGCGACGAGGTCGCCGAGCCTGGCGGCGGCGCTCCCGCCCTCGGGATCGAGGGCGGGAGCGACCTCGAGCGGCTCGAGGAGCAGGTGCTCGATCTCCTGCCGGAGGGCGCCGTGGTGGGCGTCGCCCGGGCCCTCGTCGAGCGGCGGGTGGGACTCAGCGTGTCGTCCGATCGCACCCTCGTCACCGTGCGCATCCCCCTCGAATGAGGGAAACCGATCCATGCCTCGATCATCGAATCCGGTGAACGATCGAGAAAGGGAGGAACCAAGCCGATGGCGCTCAAGCTCCGCAGCCCCATGCCCGCGCTCTCCGGCGCGACCGACTGGATCCGCGGCGATCCCGTGGATCCCGCGCAGCTCGAGGGCCACGTCACCCTGGTGCACTTCTGGGCGGTGAGCTGCGGGATCTGCAAGCCGCACCTGCCCACCGTCAACGAGTGGAAGAAGATCTACGAGCCGAAGGGCGTGCGCTTCGTCTCCGTCCACATGCCGCGGCAGGAGGCCGACACCGACCTCGAGGAGGTGCGCAAGGCGGTCGACGAGTACGGGGTCGAGCACGTCACCGCGGTGGACAACACCCACGCGATCACCGACGCGTTCGAGAACGAGTACGTCCCCTCGTACTACGTCTTCGACCAGAAGGGCCGCCTGCGGCTCTTCATGTCCGGCGAGAAGGTCCTGCCCAGCGTGCAGCAGACCATCGACCGGCTCCTGGCCAACCCGCCCGCCGATTGATCGGGGCGCGGGTCCAGGAACTGGCGCACAGGTCAAAATTATGAAAGAAGAGCGGGCCATGAAGAAGGCCCGCATGCTCTTCCTCGCCCTCCTGCTGGGGGCCTCGTCGGCGGCGGAGGCCGCGCCGGTGCGGCAGCCGAGCGTGAACGCCCTCGGCTTCATGCTCGGCGGCCCCACCGGAATCTCCTTCAAGCATTGGTTCGGCGGCTCGGACGCCTTCGACGTCGGCGTGGGCGCGGGCCCGGGCCTGCGGCTGCACGCCGACTACCTGTGGGGGATCGCGCAGCTCCTCTCCAACACGAGCGACATGCACCTCGACTTCTACGTCGGCGCCGGCGGGGTGGTGGGCCTCGGCGGCCATGGCTGGTGTGGGTGGTACGAGGGGCGCGGACGCTGCGCCAACGGCGCCTACCTCGGCGCCCGGGTCCCGGTCGGCCTCGACCTCGGCCTGCGGCGCGCGCCCGTCAACTTCGGCTTCGAGCTGGCCCCGGGCGTGGCGATCTCCTCGCACCGCGCGGGGGGGCTGGTCGACGCCTTCCTCTTCGGGCGGGTGCGGCTGTAGCCGATCGTCCGCCGAGCGGCCCCTCACTCGTTCCCCGGGAAGGCGATCGTGCTGAGGAGCGCCAGGGCCGACTGCCGCGAGTCGAGCCGGGTGTGCTGCACCACGATGGGGACGTCCGACTCGATCACGCTCGAGTAGTCGGTGCCCAGGGGGATCGGCTCGGGATCCTCGAGGTCGTCGAAGCGCACGTGGGCCGTGCGCCGCGGCCCCACCGTGAGGCGGTAGGGGCCTGCCGGCTCCCGGTCCGAGAAGAAGACGCGGATCTCCACGTGGGCCGGCTGGTCGCCGGGGTTGAGCAGGCACGCCGTCTCGTGGCTCTTGAAGGCGCGTCCCTCTCCGTGGCTGGTCGCCGGGATGTAGCCCTCGGCGATCGCCCAGGTCTTTCGTCCGATCGAGGGTCTCATCGTCCAAGCATGTCCACGGCGATCGGAGGCGGGCAGGGTTCTATCCGGCGGAAAGAACTGTTAGATCCTGCACCCGACCTCGTGGACGGATGAAGGAGTGATGGTCGAGACCGTTCTCACATGGCTTCGCGCGAGCCCGGGCGCCCACGCGGCGGCCGGGTTCCTCGTCCTCTTCTCGATCGCCTGGCTGGTGTGGCTGGTGACCCGCAAGGCGATCCTGCGGGCGGTCGCCGCCGTGATCCGGCGCAGCCCCTCCACCTGGGACGACGCGTTCCTCGAGCGCAACGTCTTCGGGCGCCTCGCCGCCGCACTGCCCGCCGTCGTCGTCCACCAGGGCCTGGCGTTCATGCCCGCGCTCCCGGAGCAGGCGTCTTCGCTCGCCGGCCGCCTCGCGGTGGCCTGGATCTGCGTGGTCATCGCCCACGCGCTCTCCGCCGCCTTGATGGCGGCCAACGACGTCTACACCCGCTACCCCGCGGCCAAGGATCGGCCGATCAAGGGGTTGCTCCAGGTGATCTCGGTGGTCGGGTGGCTGGCCGCCGCCATCTTCGCCGTCGCCGCCCTCGTCGATCGCTCGCCGATGCTGCTCCTCAGCGGCCTGGGCGCGCTCACGGCGATCGCCATGCTCGTCTTCCGCGACAGCCTGCTGTCGTTCGTGGCGGGCGTCCAGATCACCACCAACAACCTCATCCGCGTGGGCGACTGGATCGAGATGCCGCAGTTCAACGCGGACGGCGACGTCATCGACATCGCGCTCAACTCCATCCAGGTGCGCAACTGGGACAAGACCATCACGGTCATCCCCACCCACAAGTTCCTGGAGCACTCCTTCAAGAACTGGCGGGGCATGCAGGAGAGCGGCGGGCGGCGGATCAAGCGCTCCATCTTCATCGACCTGTCCACGATCCGCTTCCTCGCCGACGAGGAGGTCGATCGCTTCGGCCGCTTCTTCCTGCTGCAGGACTACATCGCCCGCAAGAAGGCCGAGCTCGAGGAGCACAACCGCGCCGTCGCCGCCGACCCCGGCCTGGTGGCCAACGTCCGCCGCCTCACCAACGTGGGGACCTTGCGGGCCTACGTCACCGCGTACCTGCGCCAGCACCCCGGCATCCACCAGGAGATGACCTTCCTGGTGCGGCAGCTCCAGCCCACCCCGGAGGGCCTCCCCCTCGAGATCTACGTCTTCACCAACGACGTCCGCTGGGCGGTGTACGAGGGGATCCAGGCCGACATCTTCGATCACATCCTCGCGATGGCGCCCGAGTTCGGCCTGCGCGTCTTCCAGAACCCGTCGGGCCACGACTTCGCCGAGGGGCTGCGCCGCGATCCCGACGAGCGCCACGAGAACGTGGCCGTCGCGGCGAAGGGGCAGGCGTCCTCCCTCCTCGGCGGCGGCTGATCCGCGCGGCCCCCTGCAGGGCCTGCCCGGCCGCGCCCTCCGCGCATACCTTCCCACGGACACGCGGGAGGGAGCGGAATGGACGAGTCATCCCAGGCGGAGAGCGGGGCACCCGTCGCGGAGCACGAAGGCCCCGTCACGCCTGGCGTGGTCGACGCCGTCGCCGCCAACCGGGCGCTGTCGGGCCCGCTGCCCAACCAGGCGATCCACTGGCACGACCTCGGCTTCTCCGTCCTCCCGGAGGAGGGCGGCGAGGCGTCGTCCCGCTCCCGCCTCGAGCGCGCCGTCCGGCGGCTCGCGCGCTCCTTCGTCGACGCCAACCGCATGGCCTCCCACCGGCTGAACCTGGCGTGCGAGGCGCGCTTCGGCAGGGTCGACGGCAGCACGCACTTCGGCGCCCACCTGGATCGCGCGCTCCGCCCGGGGCTCCGCGTGGTCGATCTGGGGGGCGGCAAGCACCCCGCGATCTCCGTGGAGACCAAGGCGCGGCTCGGCCTCCACGTGGTGGGCGTCGACGTCTCCTCCGAGGAGCTTCGCCTCGCGCCGGAGGGCGCCTACGATCGCGCCGTGGTCGCCGACGCCACCCGCTTCTGCGAGCCGGGCACGGCCGATCTGGTCATCGCCCAGGCCCTCGCCGAGCACGTCCGCGACACCGGCGAGCTCTGGCATCGCATCCACGAATGCCTCGTCCCCGGGGGGCGGGCGCTCGTCTTCATCCCGAACGGCCGCGCGATCTTCGCGAGGCTGAACCGGGTGCTGCCCGAGGACACCAAGCGGTGGCTGCTCTACCGCCTCTACCCGGGGGCGGCGCACTACCAGGGCTTCCCCGCCTACTACGACCGGTGCTCGCCGACCGAGACCCTCCGCCTCCTCGCCGCGGTCGGCTTCCGCGACGTCACCATGCAGCCGTACTACAGCTCCAACTACTTCTCGTTCTTCTACCCGGCGCACCTGCTCGAGGTGGCCCTGCAGCTCGCCGCCAAGGCGCTCGATCGGGACGACGCTTGCGAGAGCTTCGTCGTCGAAGCCGTGAAGTGACGGGCCTCCGCCCCCTGCCGCCGGCGTGCCCGGCCGGATCGGCATCGCCGTCCCGGGCGCCCGTCGATCCACGCCGCCGGCCCGCTCCGCCTCGGCGGAGGGAGTGCGCGCGAAACGGGGCCGGTCGTCGTTCTTCAGCGCCGGACGGCGAAGGTGGCGAACTCGCCGGAAGCGGCGCCCCACCGCGCCTGCACGTCGTCGACCCGGGCGGCGGGCGGGCCGCGGCGGCACCACTCGACGAGCGCGTCGAGGGCGGCGCGCGGGCCCTCGGCGACCGCCTCCACCGAGCCGTCGGCGACGTTGCGGACCCAGCCAACCAGCCCCAGGCGCCGGGCCTCGTCGGCGCAGCTCGCCCGGTAGAACACGCCCTGCACCCGCCCGGTGATGCGCAGCTCGACCCGCTCGGCGCTCACGGCTCCGCCTCCTCGCCCAGCATCTCCAGGAACTTCGCCTCGTCCAGGATGGGGATGCCGAGCTCCTGCGCCTTGCGCAGCTTGGTCGTCGGCCCCTTCTCCTCGCCGGCGACGAGGTAGTCGGTCTTCTTGGTGACGGAGCCCGTGGTCTTGCCGCCCGCCCGCTCGATCCGCTCCTTGGCCTCTTCGCGATCGAAGCGGGTGAGGGTGCCGGTGAGGACCACCGTCTTGCCCGCCAAGGGGCCCGCCTCCGCCGCTGCCTCGGAGGCGGGCGCCTCGGGGATCGGCTCGACCCCCGCGGAGAAGAGGTGCTCGATGACCCGCTGGTTCTCCTCGGCGTGGAAGAAGGCGGTGACCGCCTTGGCACGCTCCGGCCCGAAGCCCGGGAGCTTCTCGATCTCCTCTTCGCTGGCGGTGTAGAGCGCGCGCACGTCGGGATAGCGGGAGGCGAGCGTCTTGCTCATGGTCTCGCTGACCAGGTGGATGCCGAGCGCGTTGTAGAAGCTGCGCAGGCGGCAGCGCTTGCTCTTCTCGATCCCCTCGAGCAGGTTGTCGACGACCTTGCCGCGGAGCGGATAGACCTTGTCGCCTACGATGCGCTCGAGCTTCGAGAAGTCCTCGGCCCGCAGGTCGTAGAGATCGCCGAAGTCCTTCACCAGCCCCTTGGCGACGAGCTGCCCGGCGATCTCCTCGCCCAGGCCCTCGATGTCCATGGCGCGGCGGCTCGCGAAGTGGATGAGCCGCCCCTCGAGCTGCGCCGGGCAGGCGGCGTTGAGGCAGCGCCACGCCGCCTTGTCCTCCTCGCGGAAGACCTCGCTCTGGCACGACGGGCACCTCGTCGGGAACCGGTATTCTCGCTCCGCGCCGGTGCGCACCTCGGTCACCACCTTCACGATCTCGGGGATCACGTCGCCGGCGCGGCGCACCACCACCCGATCGCCCTCGCGCACGTCCTTGCGGCGCAGCTCGTCCTCGTTGTGCAGGGTGGCGCGGGAGACGACCACGCCGCCGACGTGCACGGGCTCGAGGAAGGCCACCGGCGTGAGGATCCCGGTGCGACCCACCTGCACGTCGATCTTCTCCACGCGGGTGGTCTCCTCCTCGGGCGGGAACTTGTAGGCCACGGCCCAGCGGGGGCTGCGCGCCACCGCGCCGAGCTCGCGGCGCAGCCCGTCGTCGTCGATCTTCACGACCACGCCGTCCACGAGGTAGGGGAGCTCGCCGCGCCGCGCGAGGAGGCGGGCGCAGTAGGCCTTGGCCTCCTCGATCCCGTTCGCGCGGGCGTCCTCTCCCGAGAGCCGGAAGTCGAGGGTCTCCAGCCAGTGGAGGCGCTCGCCGTGCGAGGCGAAGGTCCCGTCCTCCCACGCGACCTCGTAGGGGTAGAAGGAGAGGGGGCGGTTGGCGGTGATCCGCGGATCGAGCTGGCGCAGGGAGCCGGCGGCGGCGTTGCGCGGGTTGGCGAAGAGCTTGGGCAGCGCCCGGCGGCCCGCCTTCGGATCGGCCTCGCGCCTCTTCAGCTCCGCCTGTCGGGCCTCCTCCTGCCGGCGGTTGAGGGCCTCGAAGTCCTTGCGGAGCATGACGACCTCGCCGCGCACCTCGAGGCGGCCGGGGATCTCCTTCGCGAGCTTGAGGGGGATCGATTGGACGGTGCGCAGGTTCGGCGTGATGTCCTCGCCCACCTCGCCATCCCCCCGGGTGGCGCCTCGCACGAAGACGCCGTCCTCGTACACGAGCTCCACCGCCACTCCGTCGAACTTCGGCTCGCAGAAGAACGGAAACGGCGCGCCGCCGTCCTCCTCGTCGAGGATCCATCGGTGAAAACGGGGGTCGAGCGCGCTTTCCTTCTCGGGGCCGTCCCCCTTGGGCGCGGCCTTCCCCTTCTTCTCGTTCTCCTTCAGCCGGCGCAGGCCGCGGCCGTCCTTGGCGTCGAGGAAGTTGCGCATCCGGGTGTCGAAGTCGTCGAGGTCCTCCTCGACGAAGACGTTGGCGAGCGAGAGCATCGGCACCCGATGCCTGACCTTTTCGAAGCCTTCGGCGGGTGCGCCGCCGACGCGCTGGGTCGGCGAATGCGGCGTGACGAGGTCGGGATGGGCCGCCTCGAGGGCCTCGAGCTCGCGGAAGAGGGCGTCGTAGGCGGCGTCGGAGATCACCGGCTCGTCGAGGACGTAGTAGCGCCGGTCGTGTTCCCGGATCTCGGCGCGCAGCTCTTCGATCCGCTGCGCCGCTGCGGTCTTGGAGGATGGTTTCGGCATCGGCCGCGCAACCTACACCACGGCCGCTCCGGGTGCATCCGCCACCTTGACAGCCGCCTTTTGGCGGCTATAGGTTTCGTTCGGCTTCCGGCCAAATCCCACCAACATCCGTCGAACCTCCGCTGCGTCTTCGCGGGGGAGCGATCCTCCACAGGTCGAACGACGTCGCCAGCTCGCCCAGTCACGCGACCCGCCCGAGCAGCGCACCGACACCAAGAGACGATTCCAAGTGTCCGATACCTCTTCCGACAGCCCTGCACGGGCGCCGCGTGGCCGCAAGACCGCTGCCGCAGCCGAGCCCGAGACCTCCGTCCCGGATTCCGAGCCCACCGAGGCGAAGAGCAAGCCGGCGCCCACCCGCGCCAAGCGGGGAGGCGCCCGCGCCGCGCGCGCCCCGGCGACGGAAGCGGCGGAGGAGCAGGTGGTGAAGGAGCCCTCCGAGGAGGCCCGCATGGAGCCAGAGGCAGCCGCCGCGCCGGCGCCCGTGCGAGGCGAGATCCCGTCGCCGGCGACCACCACCGCCACCTCCAGGCGCGGCAGGGAGAGAGGGCGCAGGGGCAGGGGCGAGCGGCAGGCACCCAAGCCGCCCATCTTCGACATCGAGGAGGATCTCGAGAGCCTCGCCGCCGCCGAGCTCGAGCCCGGCGCGGAGGAGGTGGTCATCAACCTCTCCGAGCTCAAGCGCCTCAAGACCGCCCAGCTCGCGCACATGGCCCAGGACCTCGGCGTCGAGGGATCGGGCGGCATGCGCAAGCAGGATCTGATCTTCGAGATCCTGCAGGCGCAGGCGGTGAAGCGTGGGCGGGTCTACGGGGAGGGGACGCTGGAGGTGCTCCCCGACGGCTTCGGCTTCCTCCGCTCGCCCGACTTCTCCTACCTGCCGGGGCCGGACGACATCTACGTGTCGCCCTCGCAGATCCGCCGCTTCGGCCTGCGCACCGGCGACTCGATCAGCGGCCAGGTGCGCCAGCCCAAGGACGGCGAGCGGTACTTCGCGCTGCTGAAGGTCGAGTCGATCAACTTCGGCCCGCCCGAAGAGAACGCGCAGAAGGTCCTCTTCGACAACCTCACGCCGCTCTACCCGAACGAGAAGCTCACCCTCGAGCACGATCCCACGGAGATGACCACGCGGATCATCGACCTGCTGGTTCCGATCGGGAAGGGCCAGCGCTGCCTGATCGTGGCGCCGCCCCGGGCCGGCAAGACCGTGCTCCTCCAGAACATGGCCCACGCCATCACCACGAACCATCCGGAGGTGCACCTCATCGTGCTGCTCATCGACGAGCGGCCCGAGGAGGTCACCGACATGGAGCGGAGCGTGAAGGGAGAGGTGATCTCCTCCACCTTCGACGAGCCCGCGACCCGCCACGTGGCGGTGGCCGAGATGGTGATCGAGAAGGCGAAGCGGCTCACCGAAGGCGGCAAGGACGTGGTGATCCTGCTCGACTCGATCACCCGCCTGGCCCGCGCCTACAACGCGGTGGTGCCTGCCTCCGGCAAAATCCTCTCCGGCGGCGTGGACTCCAACGCCCTCCACAAGCCGAAGCGGTTCTTCGGGGCGGCCCGCAACATCGAGGAGGGGGGCTCGCTCACCATCATCGGCACCGCGCTCGTCGACACCGGCTCCCGCATGGACGAGGTGATCTTCGAGGAGTTCAAGGGGACGGGCAACTCGGAGATCGTCCTGGACCGCAAGCTGATGGAGAAGCGGATCTTCCCCACCCTCGACATCAACAAGTCGGGCACGCGCAAGGAGGAGCTGCTCATGGATCAGATGACCCTGAACCGGGTCTGGATCCTGCGCCAGCTCCTGCATCCGCTCTCCACGATCGACTCCATGGAGTTCCTGCTCTCGAAGATGCGAGGCACCGCCTCCAACATGGAATTCCTCGATTCCATGGGACGTTGACGTTCGTCGGCGCGTCGTGCATAAGCCGTCATCCGCCCCCGGACCACTGGCGCATGGGGCGCCGGTGCAAGCGTTTGGGCGACTTCGGAGAAGAGCATGAAGGAAGGCATCCACCCGGAATACAAGGAATCGACCATCACCTGCTCGTGCGGTGCGACCTACGAGACGCACTCCACCCGAGGGGACTTCCAGGTCGAGGTCTGCTCCGCCTGCCACCCGTTCTACACGGGCACGCAGAAGCTGATCGACACCCAGGGCCGCGTGGAGCGGTTCCGGAACAAGTACGCCAAGAAGAAGGCCTGAAGGCGCCTGGCCTGCCTCTTCGGACGCGAGCGCCCGAGGCGTTCCGCCATGTTTCTCGGCGGAATCCCTCGGGCGTCGTCGTTTCGGGCGGGGGGAGGGGATTGCGCGCCCGGCCCGGAGGTCGAAGGGATCGTCGGGGCGGTCTGGCATGATGGGGCCGCTCGCTTCCTCGACCGGCGGGGTGGCCACCCGGCGCCCGACGAGGCCGAGGCGTTTGGAGGACGTTCGTGAAGAAGATCCCGTGGAGGCGATGGAGCCGAATGCTCCCCTTGCTGCTCGCCGACGCCACCAGGCCCTACATCGGCGGGCAGGCGGTCCTCGAGGGCGTGATGATGCGCTCGCCCGGTAGCTTCGTGGTGGCGGTGCGAAGGCCCGACGGCGGGATCGCCGTCCGCGCCGAGCCCTGGGACAACTTCTTCACCCGACACGCGGTCTTCCGCCTGCCGCTCCTGCGCGGCGCGGTGGTGCTGATCGAGAGCCTCTGGAACGGCTTCGCGGCGCTCGGCTTCTCGGCGGAGCACGCGGCCCCCGAGGAGGAGAAGGGCAAGCCGCAGGAGAAGCCCTCGGGGCTGGCCATCGGCGGCACCCTCGCCCTCTCGCTGGCCTTCGGGCTGGGGCTCTTCGTCGGCGTGCCGCACCTCCTCACCTGGGGGATCGGCCAGGCGCTCGGGCACCCGCTCGACACCACCCAGTTCGCCTTCCACGCGGTGGACGGGGTGCTGCGCCTCGGTATCTTCCTGGCGTACCTGGGGCTGATCTCCCGGATCCCGGACATCCGGCGGGTGTTCCAGTTCCACGGCGCCGAGCACAAGGCGATCTGGGCCTACGAGAAGGGCACCGCGCTGACGGTGGACGACGCGGCGGCGCAGACCACCCTGCACCCGCGCTGCGGCACCAGCTTCCTCCTGCTGGTGGTCGGCGTGTCGATCGTGCTCTTCGCCACGGTTTTCCCGATGCTGCCGCGGATGGCGGAGGGCGACTTCGCCAACAACCTCCTGTTGCTCGCGGTGAAGCTGCCGCTGATGATCCCCGTCGCGGGCGTGTCCTACGAGATCCAGCGCCTCTCCGCCCGCCGGCCGAACGATCGCGTCCTCCGGGCGCTGACCGCCCCCGGGCTGTGGCTGCAGCGGATCACCACCAAGGAGCCCACCCGCGATCAGCTCGAGATCGCCGTGCTCGCCATGCGCCGGTGCATCGCCTACGAGGAGGGGCGCCTCGAGGAGCGGGGCGTGACCCTGTACCGGGACTTCGAGGGGGCGATCGCGATCCCCTGAGGACGGCCCGGGGCAGGGTAGCCCCTCGATCGAGAACGCCCCCTCCGCTCCACGGGAGCGTCGGGGGCGTCTTCGTTCCGCAGCTTCCCTCGGCCGCGCGCCGGCGCCTACTTCTCCCTCACGGCCAGCTTGCGCAGGGCCTTGGTGTCCTTGATGCAAAGGATGCGGCCCACGTTGCCCAGGTGGCCGTCGCGCTTCATCTCGTTGATCAGCGTCGAGACGAAGGAGCGGGAGGCGCCCACCAGGTCGGCGAGATCCTGCTGGGTGATCCCCCGCAGGTCGAACTCGCCGCCGTGGGGGCAGCGCTCGCCGTGGGTCTCGGCCAGGGTGAGGAGGGTCTCCGCGAGCCGCGCCGGCACCTCCTTGAAGGTCAGCCCGAGCACCCGCCGGCGCATCGCCCTCATCCGATCGTTGAGGGTGCGGATCACGTCGGTCGCCAGGTGCGGCCGCCCCTCGAGGAGCTGCTGGAACGATCGGCTGTCGATGCTCCACACCTCGGCCTCGCCCGACGCCACCGCCAGATCCTCCACCTGCGCGCCCTCGGGGCGGAGCATCTCGCCGAAGAGGTCGCCGGGCCGCAGGATGGACAGCACCGATCGGGACGCGCCCTTGCCCAGGCGGATCAGCCGGACGCGGCCGCTGCGGAGCAGGTAGACCTTGTCCGCCGGATCGCCGGGCCGATAGATGACCGAGTTGTTGGGATACGTCTCGCTCTTGAAGTACCCACGGTAGTCCACGGCCTCGGGCGTCTGCGGCGTCAGCCCCACCGCGCGGTTGGTCGCGGAGGAGGGGGGAGACGGCGGGGGCACGACGAGGTGAGAGCTGGTCCGGCTGATCTTCTGCATGGCGGCTCCTTCGGTCGGCTGACCACGGACTGCGTGGGTTGGGGTGGGACCGGGAGCCATTACAGGGTTCATGCCAGGGTCGGTGCGCCCCGTCCGGCCGGCGAACCGGACGACTTTTCAGGTGTTTCACGCCAGACGTTGTTCCACGGCCGCGGAAGCCACCGAAGTCGATTGAACGAAGCGGATGTAGATTGAACGAATCGTTCAATCGGACGGGTGACCGATGGACGCCCGAGCGACCGCGCCACGCCGAGCGGGACCGGATCCCCTCCTCAGCCCTCGGCCACCCGGATCGACGGCGGACGGCGGGTCGACAGCCCGTGGCGCTCGAGCTTGCGCTCCAGGGTGGGGCGGCTGATGCCGAGGAGCTCGCAGGCGCGGCCCTTGTGCCCCTGGGCGACGTCGAGCGCCCGGAGGATCGCGTCCTTCTCCGCCTCGGCGAGGGTCTGCACCCGCTTGCGCCCCTCCGGCTTCCGGGGCGCCGGCGCCTCGGGGGGAGGGAAGTGCTCGGGGAGCAGGATCTCCCCGGGCGCCAGGACCACCGCCCGGGTGAGGGCGTTCTCCAGCTCGCGCACGTTCCCGGGCCACGGCAGCGACTGCAGGTGCTCGAGGAGCTCGGCGGACACCCGAGTGGTCTGCTTGCCGACCCGCCCGCCGATCCGCTGCAGCAGCCGCTGGGTGAGCTTGGGGATGTCGACCACCCGCTCCCGCAACGGGGGGAGCTCGACGGTGACCACCTTGAGGCGCTGGAAGAGATCCTCCCGGAACCGCCCGGCCGCGGCCTCCCGCTCCAGGTCGCGGTTGGTGGCGGCGACGACCCGCGCCCGCAGGGGGAGGCGCCGCACGCCGCCCACCCGCTCGAACTCGCGCTCCTGCAGCACCCGCAGGAGCTTGGCCTGGAGGGGCAGCGACATCTCGGCGATCTCGTCGAGGAAGATCGTCCCGTCCTCCGCCAGCTCGAACTTGCCGAACTTGGTGTTGGCGGCGCCGGTGAAGGAGCCCTTCTCGTGGCCGAAGAGCTCGCTCTCCAGGAGGGTGTCGACGATGGCCGAGCAGTTGATCCCGACGAAGGGCTTGGGCTCGTCGGACGAGTAGGTGTGGATCAACCGCGCGATCAGCTCCTTGCCCGTCCCGCTCTCGCCCTGGATGAGCACCGTCGCCTTCGACGCGGCGATCTTGCCGATCTGCTTGACGATGCTCTTCATCTGCCGGCTCTCGGCGACGATGTCGTTCACCAGGTGCGGGGCCGCCGTGTCCACGGCGAGCACCGCGGCGCGGCGGAAGTGGCGGCGCAGATCGATCGCGCGCAGGACCACCAGCTCGACCTCGTCCTGATCGAAGGGCTTCTGCAGGTAGTCGAAGGCGCCGTTCTTCATCGCCCGGATGGTGGTCTCCATGTCGCCGTGGGCGGTCATGATCACCACCGGCGCCTCGCCCGCCAGCGCCTTCATCTCCGGCAGGAGCTCGATGCCGTCGCCGTCGGGGAGGCGCATGTCGCAGAGGATCAGCACCGGCTGGATCCGGGCGAGGTGGGCCCGGGCCTCCGCGGCGGTCGAGGCGATCTCCACCCGGAACGCGGGGCGATCGCCCTCGGGCACCTCGAGCTGCAGCGCGAGCATCTCGGCGAGCGATCGGTTGTCGTCCACCACGAGGAGGGTGTCCGTCCCGTAGGGGCGGGCGCCAGCCGGATCCTTCGCCGGCGCGCGTGCCTTGGGTGCGGCGCTCATGGCGCGGCCTGCCTCTGGGGGATCACGAGGCCGAGGCGGAAGCCACCTTCGCACCTGGCGAGCTCCGCGTGTCCTCCGTGGGCCCGGGCGACCCCCCGGATCACGGCGAGCCCGATGTCCGGCGTGCCGTCCGCCGGGATCACCGCGGCGTCGGTGCCCGTCTCGACGACGATCGCCAGCTCCGCGGCGCGACGCTCCACTCTCACGACGACCTTCCCCTCCGTCGAGACCCGCTTTGCACCGTATCGAAGCATCTCCTCGATGGCGAGGCAGATCCGCGGACTGTCGAGCTGGGCGGCAGGGCCCTCGCCCGTCGGGAGCGAGATCTCGAGCCGATCCGACGCGAGCGGGCCCAGGTTCTCGCGGGCCTCGGCGACCAGGCGCTCGGGAATCGCCTCGACGCGGCGGGCCGCCCGGCCCCTGCCCACCTCGGGGAGCCCGCGGAGCACGCACTCGATCCGGCGCAGCTCCCGCTCGGCGAGCTGGAGGCGGCGTCTGCCCCGCGGGCTCGCGATCTCGTCGCCCCGGGCGAGGGAGCGCACGGCGAGCATCACCGAGGAGAAGGCGTTGCGCAGCTCGTGGGCGAGGGCGGAGGCGAGGTCGTCGAGCTCCAGCTCGTCGCCGCTCGGGCGGCGGACCACGGCGACGGCGCCGCCGGGGCAGGGGCCCGCCTCCACCCGGACGCGCTGCCCGGTCTTGAGGCGCATGGGCCGGGAGGTGCCGAAGGCGAGGGCGTCCTCGAGCACGTCGGTGCGCTCGAAGAACTCGGAGAGCCGACGGCCGCGCATGGCCTTGTGGGCGTGCCCGAACACGAAGGAGGTCGCCCCGGAGGCGCCGCGGATCGCGAGGCTGCCGTCCCAGGCGAGGGTGGCGGCGTGGGTGACGCCGGCCAGCGGGCGCGCCGCGGCGAGGCTCGCGGTGGCGAGGCGGGACGGAACCTTGATCCTGGGACTGCGGCTGGGCATCTGCTCCCCCGCGAAGGGGCGATTCTAGAACGGCGAGACCCCCGAGGTCGAATGACCTCGGGGGTCCCGAGCGAAGCGGGGTCGGCCGCGCGCCCCCCGGCTCAGCGCTGCTTCTTGGCGTCGGCGGCGAAGTCCTTGAGGGTGCGGCCGGCGCGGAGCTTGGAGTCCGCGGTCTTCGCTCCGCTGTCGGAGCTGGCCTCGCCGGCGAGGCCGGAGGCGGCGGTGGCGAAGAGCTGCCGGACGTTGTCGCCGAAGACGGTGACGACGCCGATCGCCGCCACGGCGACGAGGGCGACGATGACGATGTACTCGGTCATCCCCTGCCCGGCCTGGCGGCGGGTGGATCTGCAGGCGCTGTGGATGGGATTTCGGGCCTTCTTCATGAACATGGCGTTCCTCCGTCGGATGCCGGGAAGCGAAGCGATCGAACGGGGGAAGCCTGCCCACCCTGCGTTTCGCGCGGCATCGGTCAGGAGGAGGAGGGGCCGAAAAGGGAGCCGGAGCGGGCGTCTCCCCGCCCGCAAACGGGCGGGCAGCTCTTGGCTTGACCCCTCCGGATCCGGCGGTTAGAGTCCGTCAAGTTGTTGATAACCCTTGACTTTGTCGGCAACACCGGCGGAAGTGAGAGCGTAGATTTGAACCGCAACGAGAATCACATCGCCCTCTCCGACGCACACAACGCCAAGGGGATCGAGCTGGCGGACCACGGGATGCTCGACGAGGCCATGCGGGAGTTTCGCAAGGCGATCGAGCTCGATCCGGACTCGGCCCACGCCCACGACAACCTCGCCACCGTCCTCACCGAGAAGAGGCTCTATCGGGAGGCCCTCGAGGAGTACCTGACGGCGATCCGCCTGGAGCCGGACGCGCCCACCGCCCACTACAACCTGGCCTGCTTCCTGGCGACCCACGGGCACGAGATGGCGATCGACCAGTACAAGGAGGCGATCGACCTCGACCCGGAGTACCCGGACGCCTGGGTCAACCTCGGGATCACCTACGCAGACCTGGGCGAGGTGCAGGACGCGATCCGCGCCTTCCGCCGCGCGATCGACCAGGCGCCCCAAGACGCCTTCCCCAAGCACGAGCTGGCGGCGCTCCTCATGGACGAGGGCGACTTCCGCGAGGCGATCCAGCTCCTCAAGGAGGTGGTCCGCCTCGAGCCCGACCACTTCGAGGCCCACCTCGACCTCGGCATCTGCTTCGCGCAGAAGGGGTTCTACGCCGAAGCCGAGAAGGCGTACGACCGCGCCCGCGAGCTCCAGCCGGACGACCTGCTGGTCCAGTACAACTCCGCGGCGCTCTACGCCCTCTGGGACCGGCCGGACGACGCGCTGAACCACCTGGCCGGCGCGATCCGCCAGGATCCTGAGAAGGTCCGCGCGTGGCTGCGCACGGATCCGATGTTCGACGGCCTGAAGAGGCTCGATCGCTTCCGGGCGGTGGTCGACGGCGCCTGACGCCGCCTTGCCCGGTCGCCACCGCGTGCAGAGGTGCTGCGACCGCGAGCCCGCACCAATAACCGCGCTCCATCGACATCGGAGCGAGCACTCGACCGGGGAAGGTCGAGGCGCCCTCCGCGTCGACGGCTCGAGGGCGAGCAGGCCCCGGCCCGGCCGGGCGTGGCTTGTCGGCACCCCCGGACGGGGCCAGATTGAGCGGGATGTCGGCCGGCGTCCTCATCGAGAACGTGTCGAAGATCTTCTTCCACCGCGGGGAGGAGATCCACGCACTGCGCGAGGTGAACATCGCCATCGATCCGGGGGAGTTCGTGTGCATCGCCGGCCCCTCCGGCTGCGGGAAGTCGACGCTTCTCAACCTCGTGGCGGGCCTCGAGCGGCCGGACGAGGGCCGCATCCTCGTCGGCGGCGAGGAGGCCACGGGCCCGTCGCCCGAGCGCACGGTCGTCTTCCAGGAAGGCGCGATCTTCCCCTGGATGACGGTGGAGCGGAACGTCGAGTACGGCCTGCGGATGCGGGGCGACCTGTCCCGGGCCGAGCGCCGGGAGCGCGCCGAGGATGCGCTGGAGCGGCTCGGCCTCGCGGGCATGTCCGATCGCTTCCCCCACGAGCTCTCCGGCGGCCAGCGCCAGCGCGTGGCGATCGCCCGCGCCCTGGTGATGGAGCCCCAGGTGCTGCTCTGCGACGAACCGTTCAGCTCCCTCGACGCCATCACCCGCCGCCGGCTCTCCGAGGACATGTCGCGGCTGTGGGAGGCGACCCGGATGACCGTGCTCTGGGTGGAGCACAACCTCTACCTCCCCGCCCTCCTCGCCGACCGGGTGATGATCCTCGCGTCGCATCCGGGCCGCGTGCTCGACGAGGTCCTGGTCCACCTCGACCGCCCCCGCTCCCCGAGCGACGCGGCGGTGCTGCGGATCGGCGACTGGCTCACCGCGTGGCTCGAGGCGCTGGCCGAGGTGGAGCAGGGGGGCAGGGTGGTGCTGCCGCACCCTCCCGGCGGCGCCGAGGTTCGCCCGGCGTCCCACCACGCAACGTTGCATTGATCGGCCTTCGGCGGGGAGGAGCCATGCCCGCCCGGGCCGCCCGACGGCGTCGGCGGGCGACGCTGGCGCGTGAGGTCTTCGCGAACTCTCGACGAGGCCCAGCGTCGGCCCGACTGAGGTCTTGGCGGTGCCTCGCAACGGCGCTCGTGGGGGCCTGATGGGTCGGTGAAGCCTCCAGGCACGGACTCGGCGAGGTGAGGCAGGCTTCGTCGTCGCCTGCGGTGGGGCTTCGGGGACCGCGGCGGTCGGACGCGTCGCGGGCGGTCGCGCACGTCGCGGGCGGTCGGACGCGTCGCGGCGGCGGGCGCTCGTCCACAAGGCGCAGCGGGCGGCCCCCCTTTTCGGAGCGGAGGTCGGCGGGTAGAGTCCCCCACGCTGCCCGAAGTCGCGCCCGGCGTCCTTGCCGCCGGCCGATCGCGCATGGTAGATCCCGCAGATTCAGCGTGACGTGACCATACGTTCATGGTCACTTCGGCGCCCTTGGAGGGCGGATGCGGATCAAGCGTCTCGACATCTGCGGATTCAAGAGCTTCATGTCGAAGACGGTCTTCGTCTTCGACGACGGCGTGACCGGCATCGTGGGGCCGAACGGCTGCGGCAAGTCGAACGTCGTGGACGCGATCCGCTGGGTGATGGGCGAGCAGTCGGCCCGGCACCTCCGCGGCCGGGCCATGGAAGACGTGATCTTCAACGGCTCGGAGATGCACGCGTCCCTGGGGATGGCCGAGGTCTCGATCACCTTCGTCAACGATCGCGACGACGTCCCGCCTGCGTACCAGGGGGTCCACGAGATCACGGTGACGCGCCGGCTCTTCCGCAGCGGCGAGAGCGAGTACCTCATCAACAAGGCGACCTGCCGGCTGCTGGACGTGATCGAGCTCTTCCTGGGCACGGGCGTCGGCACCAAGGCGTACTCGATCATCGAGCAGGGGCGCATCGGCCTCATCGTCTCCGCCAAGCCCGAGGATCGCCGCGCCCTCATCGAGGAGGCCGCTGGCATCACCAAGTACAAGGCCCGCCGCCGGGCCGCCGAGCGGAAGATGGAGTACACGGAGCAGAACCTGCTCCGACTCGGCGACATCCTGGGCGAGCTCGGCAAGCGGCTCGAGGTGCTGGACCGGCAGGCGCGCAAGGCCGAGAAGTACCGCGCCATCAAGGCGGAGATGCGACAGATCGAGCTGCACCTCGCCTCGCTGCGCTGGCTCGAGCTGCAGAGCCTGCGGAAGGTGAGCCACGCCCGCCACGAGGAGCTGGAGAAGGAGCAGCGGGAGCTGGCCCGGGCGGTCGAGGAGCTGGAGCGGGGCATCGAGGCGGCCCGAGAGGAGCTGGCCGCGGAGGCCGCCGGCCTGGAGGAGCGCAGCGAGAAGGTGAACGCGCTCTCGCAGGGCGCGCTGCTCAACCAGAACAGCCTGGACTTCTACGAGCGCGAGCGGCGCCAGATCGCCCAGCGGCAGGCCGAGCTCGAGGACGAGATCCGCGGGATCGACGGGCGCCTCGCCGCCCTCGACGAGGAGGAGGAGATCGCCCGGGCGCAGGCCGGGGAGATGGACTCCCGCGGTGGCGGCGACGTCGAACGCCTGGAGGCGCTCCAGGCCGAGGTGGCCGCCCGCAAGGAGGAGGAGGAGGCCGCCGCGGCGCAGCTCGAGGAGGAGCGCGCCGCGGCGATGGAGGTCCTCGCCCGGGCGGCGACGCTGAAGGGAGACCTGCTCACCATCGACCGTCGGCGAGGCGACCTGGTGGATCGCATCGCGGCGATGCAGTCCGAGGCCGACGAGCTGGAGCACGGCGTCGAGAAGCTGGAGCGCGAGCGCAAGGCGCTCACGGCGAAGGCGGCCGAGGCGCGCCAGCTCAAGCTCGAGCTCGAGACCCGCCGGGGCGAGGAGGCGGAGGCGCAGGAGCGGGTCCGCGCCGAGCTCTTCGAGGCGGAGGCCACCCTCATCGAGCTGCGCGAGGAGCTGGGCGACCGGCGATCGCGCCTCAACTCGCTGGTGGAGATCCAGCGCTCCTACGAGGGCTACGATCGGGGCGTCCGCGCGGTGATGACCCGCGACGGCGCCGCGGAGGGGCGGCTCCCGGAGGGCGTGATCGGCCTCGTCTCGGATCTGATCTCCGCCGGCGAGGAGCACGAGCGCGCCATCGAGGCGGCGCTCGCCGAGAGGCTGCAGGCGATCGTGGTGGACAGCCACGAGCGGGCGGTGGAGCTGGCCTTCTACCTGGCCGACGCCAGGGAGGGGCGGTCGAGCTTCCTGCCGCTGGGCCTGCGCGCGCCCACGGCGCCGGCCGCCCTGGACGACGATCGGATCGTCGCCCGGGCGGCGGACGTGGTGACGGCGGATCCCCGGCATCGGGAGCTGGTCGACGCGCTCCTGGGCGACGTGCTCCTGGTGGACGGCCTGGACGACGCGGTGGCCCTCTGGAGCCTCGGCACGGGCCACACCTTCGTCACCCGCGCGGGCGAGGTGGTGTCCCGGGTGGGCGGGGTCACTGGCGGCGAGGCCGACGGGCCCGGCGCCGGCCTGCTCCAGAAGCGGCGCGAGGTGGCCGAGCTCGGTGAGACGGTCGCGCACCTCGAGTCCAGGGTGGCGATCGCCGCCGAGCAGCATCGGCGCCTCGCCAGTCAGGCCGAGGATCTCGAGCAGAGCCTCAAGGGCCTCGAGAAGACCGGGCACGCGGAGGAGATCAACCTCCTCCACGTCGAGCGCGATCTGGCCCGGGTCACCGAGGAGCTGGCGCGGTTGCGGGACCGGGGCGAGCAGCTCGCCCGGGAGCGGGAGGGGCTGCAGAACCAGCTCGCGATCCTCGACGCCGATGCGGAGGCCGCCCGCGGCGCCACCGCCCAGGCCGAGGCCGACAGGGCCCGGCGCGAGGAGTGCACCGCCGAGCTTTCCGCCGAGCTGGCGGCGGCGCGGGAGCGGCTCCAGGCGGCGCAGGGCGAGCTCACGAAGCTGCAGATCGAGGCCGCCGCCAACGTGGAGCGGCGCGAAGCGGTGGAGCGGACCCTGCGCCGGGTGGAGGAGGACCGCAGGGCCCTCGAGGAGCGCCGGGCCCGGGCCCGAGCGGCGATCGAGGAGGGCGACGCCAGCCTCGCGGAGCTGGCCGGGAAGGTGGACGAGGCGAGCGGCAGCATCACCTCGCTCGCCGACGAGCTGGCCCGGGCGAAGGAGGAGCTGGCCGAGGCCCGGACCGCCCACGCGCAGGCCCAGGCGGCGGTGGCGGAGGACGAGCAGGCCCTGCGCGCCCGGCGCAAGCGCCTCGAGGAGGTGCTGGCGGTGACCTCCACCGCGGCGATCCGGGATCGGGAGCTGGAGCTGGAGATCGAGCACCTGGTCGAGGGGATTCAGGAGCGGCACAACGTGTCGCTCGCCGAGCAGCTCCTCGACTTCCACTCGGTGCCGCCGCCGGCCGAAGGGGCGGAGGAGCGGCTCTCGTCCCTGCGCGCCCAGGTGGAGCGCATGGGCGAGGTCAACCTCACCGCGGTCGAGGAGCACGCCGAGCTCAGCGAGCGCCACGACTTCCTGGCGAAGCAGCGGGATGATCTGGAGGAGAGCCTCGCCAAGCTCCGCCAGGCGATCGCGCGGATCGACGCTACCTCGAAGGAGCGCTTCAACGAGACCTTCGAGATCGTCAACACCAAGTTCCAGCAGGTGTTCCCGCGGCTCTTCGGGGGCGGAAAGGCCCAGCTCCTCCTCACCCGCGACGAGAACAAGCCCGGCGCCGACCCCGGGGTGGAGATCCTGGCGCAGCCGCCGGGCAAGAAGATGCAGAACGTGGGGCTGATGTCCGGCGGCGAGAAGGCGCTCACCGCGGTCTCCCTCATCTTCGCCATCTTCCTCATCAAGCCGACGCCGTTCTGTCTGCTGGACGAGGTCGACGCTCCCCTCGACGAGGCCAACGTGGGCCGCTACAACGAGATGGTGAAGGAGATGAGCAAGGGCTCGCAGTTCATCCTCATCACCCACAACAAGCGGACCATGGAGATCGCGGACACCCTCTACGGCGTGACGATGGAGGAGCCGGGCGTGTCCAAGACGGTGAGCGTCAAGCTCTCGCGAGGGGGCGACGACGCGGAGGGCGAGGCGGCCGCGTGATCGAGCCCTACCGAGCGCCCGAGCTCCCGCTCCCCGCGGGGGCCCTGATCCTCCTCGCGGCGCTCGTGCTCTTCGTGGGCTGCCAGCGCCTCGCCTTCCGCCTGCGCGACGAGGAGCGCCGGGCGTGGTGGGCCTCCAACGGCCGCGACGTCGTCAACGCCCTGGCCGCGGTGGCGCTCTCCTTCTCGGTGTGGCTGCTGGGGATCGCGCCCCCGCTCGCGATCCTCCTGGGCTGCACCCTGACGCTGGCGCTCTCTGTGATCGCCAACTTCCTCCACGAGCGCATGGCGCATCCCTGGCGCCTCATGCTCGCGATTGCGGTCGTCTTCGCCGCGCCCTTCGTCGTGGCCCCCGACTCGCTGGCCACCGGCGCCGCCGACCTCATCGACGCCGTCTTCCCCGGCTGAGCGGAGCCCGCCGCGGGTGTGCGCACCTCGTGGCGCCGCCTCCGTCGGGGTGCGCCGCGGGGGCGGCGGCGGAGATCAGGCGAGGAGCTCGTCCAGCTTACCGGCGCGGTCCAGCTCGGAGAGGCGGTCGTAGCCGCCGACGTGGTGGTCGCCGATGAAGATCTGGGGGACGGTGCGCAGGCCGCCGCTCCTCTTCACGAGGTCGGCGCGGGCGGCGTCGTCGCCGGTGACGTCGATCTCCTCGAAGGGGACCCCCTTGCGGGTGAGGAGGTTCTTCGCCTGCACGCAGTACGGGCAGTAGTCGGTGGTGTAGACCTTGACGGGCTTCACGGTGTCCTTTCTCTCGCTCTCGTTTCGTTCCAGGACGTTTCCTTGGATGCGCCGACGTCGCAATGCGTTTCGAGCGCGCCAAGCGCCGGGAGACGCGGCCCCCGGTGCGCCACCCGAAAAGAGAGACGGCCCCACGCCGCAGGAGCGAGGGGCCGTCCGGTCGGTTCAGACGCGAGCGGGCGCTCGAATCACATCATGCCGCCCATGCCGCCCATGCCGCCGGGCATGCCGCCGCCCATGTCTTCCTTCTCCTTGGGCTTCTCGGCGACCATCGCCTCGGTGGTGAGCATGAGGGAGGCGACCGACGCAGCGTTCTGCAGCGCGGTGCGGGACACCTTCGTCGGGTCGATGACGCCGGCGGCGACCAGGTCCTCGTACTCGCCGGTGGCGGCGTTGAAGCCGAAGGGGCCCTTGCCCTCCTTGACCCGATTCACGACCACGGAGCCCTCGAGGCCGCCGTTCTCGGAGATCTGGCGGAGGGGCTCCTCTACGGCGCGGCGCACGATGTCGACGCCGAACTTCTCGTCGGCGTGGACGTCGAGCTTGTCGAGGCCGGAGAGCGCGCGGATGAGAGCGACGCCGCCGCCGGGGACGATGCCCTCCTCGACCGCCGCGCGGGTGGCGTGGAGCGCGTCCTCCACCCGGCCCTTCTTCTCCTTCATCTCGGTCTCGGTGGAGGCGCCCACGTTGATCACGGCCACGCCGCCGACCAGCTTGGCGAGGCGCTCCTGGAGCTTCTCGCGGTCGTAGTCGGAGGTGGTGTCCTCGATCTGCACGCGGATCTGCTTGACGCGCGCCTCGATCTTCGACTTCTCGCCGGCGCCGTCGACGATGGTGGTGTTGTCCTTGTCGATTGTGACGCGCTTGGCGCGGCCCATGTCCTTGAGGGTGATGGACTCGAGCTTGATGCCGAGGTCCTCGGCGATCATGGTGCCGCCGGTGAGGGTGGCGATGTCCTCGAGCATGGCCTTGCGGCGGTCGCCGAAGCCCGGGGCCTTGACGGCCGCGACGTGGAGGGTGCCGCGCAGCTTGTTCACCACCAGGGTGGCGAGCGCCTCGCCCTCGATGTCCTCGGCGATGATGAGGAGGGGCTTGCCGGAGCGCGCCACCTGCTCGAGCACCGGGAGCAGATCCTTCATCGACGAGATCTTCTTCTCGTGGATGAGGATGTAGGGATCCTCGAGGACGACCTCCATCCGCTCCGGATCGGTGACGAAGTACGGCGAGAGGTAGCCGCGGTCGAACTGCATGCCCTCGACCACGTCGAGGGTGGTCTCCAGGCCCTTGGCCTCCTCGACCGTGATCACGCCCTCCTTGCCGACCTTCTGCATCGCCTCGGCGATGATCGCGCCGATGGTGGTGTCGCCGTTGGCCGAGATGGTGCCGACCTGGGCGATCTCCTTCTGGTCCTTGGTGGGCTTCGAGAGGGTCTTGAGTTCCTCGGTGATCGCCGCGACGGCCTTGTCGATGCCGCGCTTGATCGCCATCGGGTTGTGGCCGGCCGCCACGAGCTTGGAGCCCTCGCGGTAGACGGCCTGCGCCAGCACGGTGGCGGTGGTGGTGCCGTCGCCGGCGACGTCGGAGGTCTTGGAGGCGACCTCCTTCACCATCTGGGCGCCCATGTTCTCGAACTTGTTCTCGAGCTCGATCTCCTTGGCGACGGTGACGCCGTCCTTGGTGATCGTGGGGGAGCCGAACGACTTCTCGATGACGACGTTGCGGCCCTTGGGGCCCAGGGTCACCTTCACCGCGTCGGCGAGGGTGTTGACGCCGCGGAGGATGGCCTCCCGCGCGCGCGTATCGAAAACGATTTCCTTAGCCATGTTCTATCGACCTTTCGGTTGCTTCCTCGGCGAAGCGGCAGCGCCGCCGACCGCCGGGGACGGTTTCGAAGATGGAGCCTTACTTCTCGATCACGCCGAGGATGTCGTCCTCGCGGAGCATCAGGTAGTCCTCACCCTCGATCTTGATCTCGGTGCCAGCGTACTTGCTGAAGAGGATGCGGTCGTCGGGCTTCACGTCGAGGGGGCGGACCTTGCCGTCCTCGAGGACCTTGCCGTTGCCCACGGCGATGACCTTGCCCTCGAGCGGCTTCTCCTTGGCGGAGTCGGGGATGATGATTCCGCCCTTGGTCTTCTCCTCTTCCTCGACGCGCTTGATGATCACGCGGTCCTGCAGCGGCCGGATCTTCATGAGTTGATTCCTCCGAAAAACGATTTCCCGGCGACGTTGTTCTGTTGGCACTCCAGCCGGGCGAGTGCCAAAGGCGGGGCAGATATAACGCAGGGTCCGGAGGCGTCAAGCGGTCCGGGATCGAGTGGGGCGGAAGCGCTCGGCAGCCGACGCTCGGCCCCGCCGAAGGGCCGAGAATCGGGCCATCCCGGGGCATGCCCCGAGCCGTTTCGGAGGGAAGGGAGGGTCGACTCCCGGACGAGGGCGGCCCGAAAATGCGAAGGCCCCGCACCCATCCGCCGGGACGGGGCGAGGCCGGGGGGTAGACGCTACGCGTTCTGTCAGCGCGCGGCGGAGGGAGGCGCGATCGGCCGCAGCGTGGTCGGCACGGGCTCCTCGTCGTACTTGCCGGCGAGGGCGGCGGCGACGTCGCGATCGAACTTCACCTTGCCGGTGGCGATCTCGCGCAGGGCCAGCACCGCGGGCTTGTTCTTGCCCGGATCGAGGATCGGCCGCGCGCCGGCCATGAGCTGGCGCGTCCGCTTGGTGGCGAGGATCACCAGCGCGAAGCGGTTCTCCACGAGGGGGAGGCAATCTTCGATCGTTACGCGGGCCATCGTTCCTCCGAGAGCGGTGGGATCTACCGGCCGCGACCCGCCCCGTCAACCTCTTCGAGCGGGCGCCGGCGGTCTCCCCGGCGGGGGATCGCCGGCGGGCCGCGGTGCCCGCCCGGCGGCGGCCGGGCGGGTCGGCGCCTCCGCGGGCGCGCGGCCTTCAGTCGGCGGCGGCCTCGGGGGCCGGCGCCTCCTCCTCCGCGTCCGCGAAGTCCTTGGGCAGGGACCGGATGCGGGAGGTGTCCACCGTCCCGGCCCGACCGGTCTCCGCGGACTTCACCCAGGTCTTGCCGTCGACGTCGGCGCCGACGAGGAGGGTGGCGAGCTTCGCGCCCCCCTCGCCCAGCACCGTCACCGTGCGGGCCGGGGCGTCGAGGCCCGCGTCCTCGCCGGGCTCCTGGGCGTCCTCGTCGAAGCGCAGCTCCTTCAGAGTGGAGAGGGCCGAGGAGAGCTTCCACTGCTTGGCTGCCGCGGACCTGGGAGCGACGAGCGACCACGTCCTGGCGCCCCCTTCGCCGGTCCCGCGCTCGGCCCGGAACGTCTCGTCTCCCGCCTGGAACTCGAGGGCCGAGACCTTGGATTCGTCGAAGGGGATCACCCGGCGATCGCGCAGATCCGAAGGCGTCTTGCGCAGGTCCCCCAGGATCTTGTCGTCCACCTCGGCGATCGGGCCCTCGTCCAGGCGGACGTAGGTCTTCCCCTCGGCGATGCCGAAGCGCAGGGTGAGGGTGGGCAGTTCCTTCCGGCGCAGCTCCACCGTCTGCAGGGGCTCGGCGAGGCCGAAGGCCGCCGCCTCGCCTGCCGGGAACGCGGTGGCCCGCAGGTCGTGGAGCGCCCGGAGGATGCGGCCGGTCTCCCTCTCGTCGGCGATCTCCTCGCCGACGTGCCACTGGCCGTCCTTGCGCCTCAGCTCCCAGGTGGCGGCGCCGGCGGACGACACCGCCTCGAGGGTGTCGTCGCCGAAGACGACGATCCGCTTGTCCCGCAGATCGAAGGTGCTCTTGTCGAGCGCCCGCTCCAGGGAGGCCTCCGCCGTCCCCACCACCTCGTCGCCGGTGGTCACGAACCGGCTGCGATCGAAGGTGTTCTCGTCGCCGACGGCCAGCCGGGCCTCCCTGCCGTCGGCGGTCTTCGCCACCACCTCTGCCTTGGGCGGGGCGAGGCCGAAGCTCGCCAGGTCCGTCGCCTTCTCGTCGACGACCTTCTTCCGCCGCGACGAGGAGAGCGTCGCCAGCAGGTTGTCCACCGCCGCGCGGTCGGCCTTCGCCTCCACCGGCGAGGTGATGCTCCAGCCGTCGTCCCCGCGGACGAGCACGGTGTCGCCCTTGCCGGAGGTGACCTCGAGCCGGACCACGTCGTCGGGGTCGAGGGCGAAGAGCCTGGCCTCGGCGTCCTTGCGGGCCTCCTCGGCCTTCTCGGTCTGGAACACGCCGAAGAACGCCCACGCGAACATGCCGGCCGCGGCGACCACGACGCCGGCCAAGGAGAGGAGGAGCCGCTGCTTCTGGGTCATCGCCAACTCCCTACTTGGAGCGGCGCACGAGCCAGACGGAGAGGCCCGCCGCCAGGATCAGCATCGGCATCGCGCTGATCGAGAAGAAGTTGAGGAACTTCGCGTCGGCGTCGGTGAGCATGAGGTGCGACGCCTCCCGCATCTTCGGCCGGATGGTGATCCGCGCCTCCTGGGACGCCAGCCAGTTCATCGAGTTGAGGAAGAGGTCGGCGTTGCCGGCGGCGGCGAGGTACTTGTTGTTGACGAAGTCCGCGTCGCCCGTGGCCACGATCCGCGACTCGGTCTCGGCGCCCTCCTTCGTCCGGGCGGCGATGGCCACGAGGCCCAGGGAGCCGCGCCGCTCCCCCTCGTCGAACTGCGCGTTGCCGCTGCGGTAGTCGGTCTCGCCCCAGGCGGTGGGGTTGGTGAGGGCGAGGATCGTCGGCCGCGGATCGGCGTCGCCTCGGGCGATCACCGGCCGGGCCGTGGGGAAGACGGTGGTGAGGCCGAAGCCCTTGGTGATGTCGTGCTCGGCGTAGTGCTGGACCACCGGCACCGCGTCGCCGCCGCCCATCAGCTTGGAGAGCGGATCGACCACCAGGGAGTCCTCGAAGATCACGCCCCACTCCTCGAGCAGCTTCTCGAGGCCCGGGTCGGCGAAGCCCGGCTCGAGGGCGACGAAGAGGCGGCCGCCCTCGTCCAGCCAGTCGGAGATCGCCTCCACCTCCGGCTCCATGAAGGGCTTGCGGGGGCCGACGATCACCAGGGCGGCGGCGTCGTCGGGGATCGAGCCGCCGAGGAGGTTCACGGTGGAGCTGCGCAGGCCCTCGTCCTCGAGCTTCTTGGCGATGCGGGCGTAGCCGAACTCCGTCGCCTCGTCCTTCAGGTCGGCCTCGCCGTGCCCGGTGGTGAAGTAGACCTTCTTCTCGGAGGTGCGAAGCACCTTCACCAGCGCGTTGGTCAGCGCCTCCTCGGAGGCGTCGTTGGCCCGGGCCTCGGTGGCGCCGTGGGAGAAGACGATCCGCGGCCCGTGCGCGGTGATCGACGCGGCCTTGGCGCGCTGCGGCTCCTTCTCGGGGTCGACGTACTCGACCACCAGCTTGTCGCTCTGCTTCTGGTAGCGGTCGAGCATCTCCTTGACGCCGGGGAACTCGGGATCGGCCGAGCCGTAGTACGCCGTGACCTTCACCTCGTCGGTGAGGCCCTGGAGGGTCCGGGTGGTGTCCTCGGCCAGGGTGAAGAGGCCCGCCTTGGTGAGATCCCAGCTCACCTTCTTCTTGGCGGCCACGTAGTTGGCGGCGCCCAGCGCCCCGGCGAGCACCACGGCGATCGCCGCGGACACGCCGTAGAACATCGTGGCCTTGCCGCCGAAGGTGCGCCCGAGGGCGCCCTTGTTCACGGCGAAGTAGACGCCGACGAGGAGGATGCCCGCGATGGCCTCGACTACGGCGACGCGGGTGCTGCCGGGGACGAGGAGGAGGATGGCCGCCGACGAGACGAGCAGCGCCACGCCGAAGCCGAGTGCGATCCGGGAGAGGCTCTTCTTCATCGCTTGCCTCCTTGCGTCAGG
Organism: Vulgatibacter sp.; assembly: GCA_035565615.1. Taxonomy (GTDB): domain Bacteria; phylum Myxococcota; class Myxococcia; order Myxococcales; family Vulgatibacteraceae; genus Vulgatibacter. Next base: position 57,401 of record DATMSB010000071.1, read on the forward strand.
CCCACCGCCGCGACTCGACGGCGCGGTGGGTGAGAAAGAGTCCGAGGGCGATCACCGAGAGGAAGTAGACGACGTCCGAGAGGTCGACCACGCCTCGGGCGAACTGCACCAGGTGCGTCACCGAGGAGGCGTGGAGGATCACGTCGCGCCACACCCCCTCGGCCTCCGCCGCCTTCCAGCTGATCACCCAGGTGAGCAGCAGGACGAAGAAGGTGATGAGCGCCGCCACCACCTGGGAGTCGGTGAGGGACGACACGAAGAGGCCGATGGCGAGGAACGCCGCGCCGCAGAGGAAGAGGCCGGCGAGGCCCGCGCCCACCGTCTGCCACTCGATGGCGCTCCCGCCGCCGCCGGTCCCGAAGACGGAGAGGAGGGCGGGGAAGACGGCGACGATCCCGATCACGACGACGAGCACCACGAGCGCCGAGAGGTACTTGCCGAAGACGATCTCCGACGACCGCACCGGCGCGGTCATCAGGAGCTCCATCGTCTTCTGCCGGCGCTCCTCGGAGAGGAGGCGCATGGAGAGGAAGGGGATCACGAAGGTGAGGATGAGCCCCATGTTGATGAGCAGCGGCGCCGCCACCATGTCGGTGAGGTTCATCCGCTCCAGCATCTGCGGCGCCTGGAACTGCATGAACTGCATCGACTGGCGCTGGAACGAGCTGGTCAGCGACAGGAAGAACCACGCGCCGATGAACGAGGTGGCGAAGAACGCCACGTAGGCGATCGGGGTGGTGAAGTAGAGGTAGAGCTCTTTCTTGGCGATGGCGATGGAGTTTCGCATCGGGATGCCTCGTCTCGCGAGCGGTCCCCCCTTTGCGTTCGCGTTCGGTGAAGGGAAGGGTTCTAGGCGACCTCGGTGGGAGTGGGCTCGTCTCCTTCGCGGGCGGGCGCACCCGCCGCGGCGTCGGTTCCGCCGCCCCCGTCCTTCTCGCCCCCCTCGCGGGCGGGCGCACCCCTGGTGTCCGAGGTGAGCTGAAGGAAGATCTCGTCCAGGCTGCGGCCGGGATGCCGCTCCTGGAGGACCGAGAGCTTTTCGTGGGTCACCAGCCTGCCGCGGGCGATGATCAGCACCGAGTCGCAGGTGGCCGTGACCTCCTGGAGGATGTGGGTGGAGAGGATCACCGTGTGCATGCCCGCCAGGCTGCGCACCAGGTCCCGGACCTCGAGGATCTGCGAGGGGTCCAGGCCCACGGTGGGCTCGTCGAGGATCAGCACGTCGGGCGAGCCCAGGAGCGCCTGCGCGATCCCCACGCGCTGCCGATAGCCCTTGGAGACGTTGGCGATCATCCGGTCCATCACGTGGGAGACCCTGGCGGCCTGGGCCACCCGATCCACCTCGTCCGCGCGGGCCTTGCGGGGCACGCCCTTGAGCTCGGAGACGAACCGCAGGTACGCGGCCACGGTCATGTCCGGGTACACCGGCGGGACCTCGGGCAGGTAGCCGATCCGCTTCTTCACCTCGAGGGGGTGCTCGAAGACGTCGAAGCCGGCCACCTTCGCCGTGCCGCTGGTGGCGGGCTGGAAGCCGGTGAGGATCCGCATGGTGGTGCTCTTCCCGGCGCCGTTGGGGCCGAGAAAGCCCAGGATCTCCCCCTTCTCCACCTTGAACGAGAGGTCCTCGATGGCGGTGAGATCCCGGTACCGCTTGGTGAGGTTCGAGACTTCGATCATGGAGCGTCTCCGTCGAAGAATGTCCTTTTCGCCGTCCCGAGACCCCCCGGGGCGAGAAGAAGGCGCGGGAATCCGAACGCGACGCGCCCCGCAACAGCCGAGGCCGAGCTTCATTCCAGCGGGTGGCTGGGTTTCTCGCGCGCAGGATCCCCGGCCCTTCCCCTCGCTTTCACCGGCGGCTCGCAAGGCTAACACCGGGGATCGAACAGTCAACCGTCTCCTGGCGGGGCCGGGCGGCCCCCCGGGCGCCGGCGGGCCGGGCGCTGCGGGCGACGCGCGCTTCTCCACCGGGGGAGCCCTTGCCTGGGGACCTCCTCCCCCCGTACACAGGTGGCGCGCTCCCTCCTCGCGGAGGAGCCCCGGGCGCGCTCGTTCACGGGAGACGGACCTTGGCGATCGTGGTGCAGAAGTTCGGCGGCTCGTCGGTGGCCGACGTGGAGCGGATCGGCCGGGTCGCCGATCGAGTGGCCCGCACCCGCGCCGACGGCAAGCAGATCGTGGTGGTGGTCTCCGCCATGGGCGACACCACGGACGATCTCCTCGCCCTGGCCCGGCGGGTCTGCGAGAACCCGTCGCGCCGGGAGCTCGACATGCTCCTCACCGCCGGCGAGCGGATCTCGATGGCGCTGCTCTCGATGGCCCTGGATGCCAGGGGCGTGCCCGCGGTGAGCTTCACGGGATCGCAGTCGGGGATCATCACCACCGACACCCACGCCAACGCCCGGATCGTGGAGGTGCGCCCGTTCCGGGTCCAGGAGGAGCTGGTGCGGGGGAAGGTGGTCATCGTCGCCGGCTACCAGGGGGTGAGCCGGCGCAAGGAGGTCACCACCCTCGGGCGGGGCGGATCCGACACCACCGCGGTGGCGCTCGCGGCGGCCCTCGGGGCGGAGGCCTGCGAGATCTACAGCGACGTCGAGGGCGTCCACACCGCGGATCCCCGCCTGGTGCCGGGCGCCAGGCGGCTCGCCGAGCTCTCGTACGAGGAGATGCAGGAGCTGGCGGAGTCCGGCGCCAAGGTGCTGCACGCCCAGGCGGTGGAGTGGGCCAAGGAGAAGGGGATCGCGATCCACGCCCGTTCCACCTTCGGCGGATCCGGCGAGACCGTGATCCACCCCGGAGGCGCGCAGCCGGAGCGGATCGCGGGCGTGACCAGCGAGCGGGACCTGGCGCTGCTGCTCGCCTCGCCGGGCACCGCCGCGGCCCTCGCGGAGTTGCTCGAGCACCTCGACGCCCGGGGATCGTTCGGGAAGCAGCTCCTCTTCGAGCGACTGCCCTCGGGCGGCGCGTCGCTCGTGCTCTCCCGGGAGAATCTGCCGGACTACGGCGCCCTCGTCGCCGAGCTGGGCGAGCGCTTCGGCGGGGGCGTGCGGGTGCGGGAGGGCGTCGGCGCGGTGTCCGTGATCGGCGCCGGGATCAACGCGAGCTTCGCCAATGTGCGCCGGGTGCAGGCGGCGCTGGCCTCCATCGGCGTGGAGCCGCTGCAGATGTCGACCTCGAGCTTCCGCATCAGCGTGCTCCTGGAGGAGGCGCAGGTCCCGGAGGCCGTGCGGGCCCTCCACGCCGAGATGGTGGGCTGAAGCGGGGCGGCGGCGGATCAGCGGAGCGTCGGCGGCAGGCGTCGATCGCGCGTGGCCTGGGGCAGGTCGAGGAAGTCGACCATCTCGTGCAGCCGAGAGAAGACCCGCTCGCCCACCCGAGAGCGCAGGGAGAGGCTGGAGAGATCCTGCCGGGTGGGGTCGGCCTTCCCGCTCGCCTCGCGGGGGTAGTTGCTGGCGAAGAGGGTGAGCTTGCCGTTGTTGTAGCGGCGGCCGATCAGCTCGTCGAGGACCTCCTCCTCGAAGACGCTGCCGCGGCCCTTGCCGAGCTCGTCGATCGCGAGGACGTCCACCTCCGAGAGGACGTCGATCTTGTCCACCGTGGCCCGGGCCCGCGGATCGGAGATCGCCGCCTTGAGGTCCGCGAAAAGGAAGGAGATCTCGATGTAGCGGGCGCGGATCCCGCGGCCCAGGGTGAGCCGGGCGAGGGTGGCGACGAGCAGGTGGGTTTTGCCGGTGCCCGGTTTCCCGAGCAGGCCCTTGCCGAGGCCGGCGTGGCCCGGGCGCGCGGTGTCCGCGAGGTGCATCATCTCCCTCTTGGCGATCATCAGCTCGCGGGGATCGTCGGCGTGGACGTAGAACTCGTCGAAGCCCTTCTCGGCGAAGCGGGCGGGGAGCTGGGCGGCGTTGAAGCTGGCGACCCTGTGCGCCAGGGTCTGGCACTCGCACGCCTGGGCGAACTGGTAGCCGTCCTTCTCCTGCACGGAGACGCCCCTGCCGTTGCAGAGGCGGCAGCGCCGCTCGCAGCCGCAGACCTCCGCCACCGCGATGGCGCCCTGCCGGCCCATGACGAACCCGCGGTCGCCGCAGCGCGGGCAGGGCTCGCTCCGCGCCTCCGGCTTCTCCAGGCCGATCGCCTCGAAGCGCTGGTGCAGCCCCTCCACGATCGCCCGCAGCGGACTGCCGACCTGCTCGAACTCTTCTTCCCGCTCGCTCATAGATCCGAGGGCCTCTCGAAGCCGCCGTGGCGAAAGGCCGCCTCCGCCAGCACCGCCCGCAGCATCGCACGATGGCGCGCCCGGGTGGAGGCGCCGCGCGGCCCCGCCCGGCGCATCGTCTCCGATACCACGTCCGCCTGCTCGTGGCGCGGCAGCGCGACGAGGTACGCGATCCCCGCCGCCTCGTCGGCCCGGAGCAGCGAGCGGCTCTCGTCGCCGCCTCCCGCCTCGGCCCGCAGGAGGACCCGGAGCGCGGCCCCGTAGGCGGCGGCGATCGGGGATCGCGCCGCCGCGCCGGGGCTCTCGCCTCCTGCCGCCGCCGACCGCCCTTCGCCTGCGCCGACGCCCGCGAGGCGCGCCACCGCCTCGATGGTGCGCGCGAGCGGACCAGACGAGAGGAGGTCGCGGTCGAGCGGGCCGGGAGTCGGGGAGGGCGGGGCCGCCGCCGCGCGCGAGGCGCCGGAGGGCGCGCGCCGCTCCCATCCCCTGGCGAGCGCCTCCACGTGGCGCTCCGCCGCCCACAGCGGGAACGGCCGGCTGGCGTTGGCGCGCCCCGCCCCGAGCCAGGCGGCGTGGGCGAGCTCGAGGCCGCGAAGCACCACGTCCAGGGGGAGGCCGCGATCGCGCCAGGCGCGGAGCCTGTCGGCGTCCATGGGCGAGAGGACGAGGCCGCTGCCGCGGAGCTGCAGGTAGCGATCGCGAGCGGCCTCGAGCCAGGCGGCGGGATCCATCGGTTACCGGCTCCCATGTGGGCGAGCATGCGAGCCCATGCCCCCACGGATCGAAGTTGACACGCCAGTCCGGAGCTTCGAGGCTGTCGAAGAATCGAAGAGGCACCCCCGATCCGGTGAACATTCGATCGAAAGGGAGCTTGGAAATACCATGCGCATGAACAGACTTCTCGCCACCGCAGTCGCGGGCGTGCTGCCCGCGCTGCGCCTCTCGGTCGGCGCCGCCTTCTGACGGCCGCGACCCACCTCGCGACGCCTTCGGCCGCCGGTTCCTTCTGGGTCGGCGGCCCCTTCATCCGGAGATGAGCCGGTCGAAGATCTCCTCGGCCGTCTGGAAGCGGTCGTCGGGATCCTTGCGCAGGAGCTTGTGGGCGATCCGCGCCAGCTCCTCGTCGGCGTGGGGGTTGTGGGTGAAGAGGGAGGGAGGCTCGCCCTCGAGGATCTTCTGCCACAGCTCCACCGGCGTGTGCGCGTCGAAGGGCGGCCTCCCCGCGAGCAGCTCGTAGATGACGACGCCCAGCGAGTAGAGGTCGGCCCGCCCGTCCAGCGTCTCGCCCAGGGCCTGCTCCGGCGCCATGTACCGGTAGGTCCCCACCACCCGGCCCCTCGCGGTGACGGTGGCGTCCTCGGCGAGGAACTTCGCCAGACCGAAGTCCATCAGCCGCACGTGGCGATCCTCGTCCACGAGGATGTTGCCGGGCTTGAGATCCCGGTGCACCAGGCCGTGGGCGTGGATGTAGCCGAGCGCCTCACATACCTGCAGGAGCGCGTCCTTGAGGCGGCCGATGCGCTCGGGGCGGTTGAGCTCGCGGGTGCGAGGCGTCGCCGAGAGGAGAGGGCGGGGCGGTTCGTCCGACTCGTCGAAGGAGCCGAAGTGCGTCGGCCAGAGGAGGGAGTCCTCGTCCGAGTCCGTCCCCGAGGCCTCCTCGCCGGTGTCGGGCTCGTCGCCGAGGCGTGCGTACTCCTCGAGGGCGCGGCGCGCGCCCGACAGATCGGAGCGATCCACGAAGCCGGTGTCGGGCTCGCCGAGGAGCGCCTCGACGTCGAAGGGGCGGCCCGACGTCTCGGCCGACGGCGCGCCGTCCCGCACGTGCACCTGCGCGACCGGCCGCTGCGGCGGCCCCTCCGAGAGGGAGAGGTAGCTGCGCAGATCCAGCCCCTCGACCAGCTCCATCACCAGGTAGGGGTAGCCGTGGTGCACGCCGGCGTCGAAGACCCGGACCACGTTGGGATGGGCGAGCTGGGCGAGGGTCTCGAACTCCCGCGCCATCCGCTTGGCGGCGACGGGCTCGAGGGCGGCACCGGTGGAGAGGAGCTTGAGCGCGACCTCGTCGCCGGTGCGGCGATCGACCGCGCGGAAGACGGTTCCGATCCCGCCTTTCCCGAGGGTGGAGCGGATGCGATAGGGGCCGACGAGCCGAGGGGGCACGGGCTCGATTCTGGGGCCAAAACGCCCCTCGGGTCAAAAGCGTGGACGTCGAGAGCGGGCGCATCGCCTGACCTTGACCTGCCCCACCACGCTAGCTAGGGTCCGCGCCGCGTGACCAGAATGGAGCGAGATCTCCGCGCCGAAGTGGCTGCGGGCGAGGTGCCGGCCCACGTCGGCATCATCATGGACGGCAACGGTCGCTGGGCCGAGCTCCGCGGCCTGCCGAGGCTCGAAGGGCATCGGGTGGGCTCCGAGAGCGTGCGGGCGATCACCACCGCCGCCCGGGAGCTCGGGGTGGAGGCCCTCACCCTCTACGCCTTCTCCTCGCAGAACTGGTCGCGGCCCGAGGAGGAGGTCTCGGGGCTGATGGATCTCCTCCGCGAGTACCTCCTGCGCGAGCGCCCCACCGTGATGGAGAACGGGATCCGCTTCCAGGCGATCGGCGACCTGGCGCTGCTGCCGGAGCGGGTGCGGGAGCCGATGGACGAGCTCACCGAGGTCTCCCGCGGCAACGACGGCATGCTCCTCACCCTGGCCCTGAGCTACGGCGGGAGGGAGGAGCTGGCCCACGCCGCCAGGGCCATCGCCTTCGAGGTCGCCGCGGGCCGCCTCGACCCCGACGCGGTGGACATGGACGTCTTCGCCGCGCACCTGCAGAGCGCCAGCCTCCCCGACTTGGACCTGTGCATCCGCACCAGCGGCGAGCTGCGCGTCTCCAATTTCCTCCCTTGGCAGATCGCCTACGCCGAGCTGGTGGTCACCGACCTGCTCTGGCCCGACTTCCGCGAAGAGGCCTTCTACGAGGCCCTCCTCGCCTTCCGCCGCAGGGAGCGGCGCTTCGGACTCGTGAGCGCCCAGCTCCGAGGCGGTCCGCGCTCATGAACGAGAGGAACCGCAACCTGCTCGTGCGGATCGCTTCGGCGCTGGTGCTCCTGCCGGTGGTCCTCCTGCTGCTGTGGCTGGGGGGCGTCGCCACGATCCTGCTGGTGGCGGTCGGCATCGCGCTGGTCACGATCGAGCTCTACCAGATGGCCGGGATCCGGCTGCGGCATCCCGCGGCGATCTTCGGCGTCCTCGCCTCCGCCTCGCTGGCCTGGATGGCCGCCTCGGTGGACACCCGCTGGCCGGGCATCCTCGGGGTCCTGGCGCTGACGCCGCTGTTCTCGCTGGCGATGCACACGCTGCTGCCGCCGGAGGGGGATCTGCGCCGGGCCACCGCCTCCGCCGCCTTCGTCGCCCTGGCCCCGGCCTACGTCGGCCTGTGCCTCTCGGCGGTGGTGGGGCTGCGATCGCTCGAGACCGGCGCCTACGCCTGGACGCTGGTGGCGCTCGGCGTCACCTGGGGCAACGACACGGGCGCCTACTTCGCCGGGCGCCTCTTCGGCAGGCGCAAGCTCTACCCGCGGGTCTCCCCCAACAAGACGTGGGAGGGGTTCTTCGGCGGGATGGCCTCGTCGGTCCTCGTCTGTTTCCTCGTCGACTGGATCCTCGACTCCGAGAGCCTGCGCGCCGTCGACTGCGCCATCGTCGGCGTGGTGGGCGCGTGCCTCGGTCCGATGGGGGATCTGTCGGAGTCGATGTTGAAGCGGGCGTTCGGCGTGAAGGATTCGGGTCGGCTCATGCCGGGGCACGGCGGGATCTACGATCGCGTGGACGCCTTGATCTTCGTGGCGCCCTGGGTCTACGCGTACCAGCACTTCATCCGCGCGCTCGATTGAGGAGAGGGCTCATGCGCAAGGTCTCGATCCTCGGCTCCACGGGATCGGTGGGGACGAGCGCCCTGGAGGTGATCGGCCGGTTCCCCGAACGCTTCGAGGTGGTGGGCCTCGCCGCCGGGGCGCAGGTGGAGCGGCTCGCGGCCCAGGTGCGCGCGCATCGGCCGCGGGTGGTGTCGGTGGCGACGGAGGAGGCGGCCGCCGCCCTCGCCGGCCTGATCCCCGCCGGGGAGCGCCCCGAGATCCTCGTCGGCGACGAGGGCGCCGCGGCGGTGGCGTCCCTGGGCGAGATCGACTTCGTCCTCGCCGCGATCGCCGGCAGCGCCGGGATGCGCCCCACCGCCGCCGCGGTGGAGGCCGGCAAGAAGGTGGGCCTCGCCAACAAGGAGTCGATGGTCCTCGCCGGCGAGTACCTCATGGCGAAGGTCCGGCAGACGGGCGCGCCGATCCTCCCGGTGGACAGCGAGCACTCCGCGATCTTTCAGTGCCTCGCCGGGCACCACCGCGAGGACGTGCGGCGGCTCCTGCTCACGGCGAGCGGCGGCCCCTGCCGCACCTGGGACGCGGCGCGGATCGAGGCGTGCACCCCCGCCGAAGCGCTCAAGCATCCCAACTGGTCGATGGGGGCGAAGATCACCATCGACTCCGCCACCCTGATGAACAAGGGCCTCGAGGTGATCGAGGCCCGCTGGCTCTTCGATCTGCCCCCGGAGCAGATCGAGATCGTCGTCCACCCCGAGTCCGTGGTGCACTCGATGGTGGAGTACGTGGACGGGAGCGTGGTGGCGCAGCTCGGCACCCCGGACATGCGCGGCCCCATCGCCTACGCGCTCTCCTGGCCGGGGCCGCGGCTCCCCCTCGCCCTGCCGCCCCTGGACCTGCCGTCGCTGGGGACGCTCGCCTTCGAGGAGCCCGATCCGGTCCGCTTCCCCGCCTTCCGGCTCGCCTACGAGGCGCTGCGGATGGGCGGCACCGCGCCGGCGGTCGCCAGCGGCGCGGACGAGGCGGCGGTGGCGTCCTTCCTGGCCGGGCGCATCCCTCTCCCGGCGATCTCGTCGGCCATCGCCCACGCCCTGGAGACCCACCGCGTGCGCCCCGTTGCCTCGGTCGAGGACGCGATCGACGCGTCGGACGAGGGCAAGCGCCTTGCGGACAGTTGGCTGGCCGGAAGGTTTGGAAGGGATTAAGGTTGGGAGACGATGAGTCTGGCCCCGCTCCACATCCTCTCGGTCGTCGTGCTCCTGGGCGGCCTGATCTTCTTCCACGAGCTGGGGCACTTCCTCGTCGCCAAGGCGTTCCGGGTGAAGGTCCTCCGGTTCTCGATCGGCTTCGGGCCCAAGCTCGTGGGCTTCACCTGGGGTGAGACCGAGTACCGGATCGCCCTCCTGCCCCTGGGCGGCTACGTGAAGATGGCGGGGGACGATCCCTCCACGCCGGTGGAACCGGCGGACGCGGGCCGCGGCTTCCTCGAGCAGAGCCCGTGGAGGCGGATGGCGATCGCCTTCGCCGGGCCGGCCTTCAACCTGATCTTCCCGCTGCTGGCGTACTTCGCCGTCTTCTCGCTGCAGACCGAGGCGATTGCCCCGCACGTTGGGCAGGTGATCGCGGGGATGCCCGCCGAGAAGGCGGGGCTCCTCCCGGGCGACCGCATCGTCGCCATCGACGGGGAGCCCGTCCACGCCTTCCAGGATCTGCGCCGCTTCGTCGATCCCGCCGCCGGTCGTCCCCTCGAGATGGAGGTGGAGCGGGCCGGGGCGAGAACCAAGGTCGCGGTGACGCCCGAGGCCTTCGTCGAGCAGGATCCCATCGAGTCGGTGACGGTGGGCAAGATCGGCATCGTCCCCAACCCCGCGGCGCCGGTGGTCGGGGTGGGCGAGGGCGGCCTCGCCTTCGAGGCGGGCTTGCGCACGTTCGACCGGATCGTCTCGGTGGGCGGCGCGGCGGTGGGCTCCATCGACGAGGCCCTGGCCCTCATCGAGGAGAGGGCCCGGGCGGGCGCTCCCTTCGAGATCGTGGCCACCCGCCT
>DATMSB010000072.1:0-4934 GCA_035565615.1 Vulgatibacter sp.
CGGCGTCGAGCTGGAGATCCGCGACACCGGCGTGGGCATGGGCGACCAGGACCTCGCCCACATCTTCGACCCGTTCTTCACCACGAAGCGGGGCGGCACCGGACTGGGCCTCTCCCTCACCCACCAGATCGTCTCCCAGCACAACGGGACGATCCGCTGCGAGAGCGCGCCGTCCCGCGGCACCACCTTCACCGTGCAGCTACCCGGAGCCTGACGGCTTTGACCCACCCAGCGATGATCCACCGCAAGAGCTTGCTCCCCAACGGCCTGCGGGTCGTGAGCGTGCAGACCCCTCACCTCCACTCGGCGATGCTGGCCGTCTACGTGCGCTCGGGGAGCCGCCACGAGGCGCCCGAGCTGATGGGCATCTCCCACTTCCTCGAGCACATGTTCTTCCGCGGCTCCGAGCGGTACCGGGACACGGTGGAGATGAACGCCCGGGTCGAGGACGCCGGCGGCAACCTGAACGGCGTCACCACTCGTGACCACGGCTACTACTACACTCCCCTCCACCCCTCCCGCCTGGAGGTGGGGTTCGACGTGCTGGGGGACATGCTCGCCGCGCCCCGCCTCGTGGAGGTGGAGACGGAGCGGCAGATCATCCTCGAGGAGATGCTCGACGAGGTGGACGAGAGCGGCCGCGACGTCGACATCGACAACCTCTCGAAGGCCGCGATCTTCGGGAGCCACGGCCTCGCCCACAAGATCGCGGGGACGCCGAAGACAGTGAAGCGGATCGGCCTTGAGGACCTGCGGGCGCACCACCGGCGCATGTACGGCGCGCGGAACCTGGTGCTCGCGTGCGTGGGGCCGGGCGAGCAGGAGCGGGTGGAGGAGCTCGCCCTCGCGCACTTCGGACGCCTCCACCCTGGCGGCGACCCCCCGGAGGAGGAGCCGTTCGCCTCCCCCGAGGCGGGGCCCTCCGTGCACCTGGTGGACAACGAGGACTCGCAGCAGACGGAGATGAGGCTGAACTTCCTGGCCCCGCCGGAGCACCACGAGGACTTTCCGGCGCTGCTCCTCGCCAGGCGGATCCTCGACGACGGCCTCTCCTCTCGCCTCCCCTTCCAGGTGATCGAGAAGCGGGGCCTGGCCTACGCGCTCCACGCGGGGATCGACACCTTCTCGGATCTGTCGATCTTCGAGGTGGAGGTGGCGTGCGCCCACCCCAAGGTCCCCACCGTGCTCTCGGCGATCGCCGACGTGCTCGGGGGGTTCGTCACCGACGGCCCCACCGCCGAGGAGCTGGATCGCGCCAAGCGCCGCTACCGGATGGGCCTCGAGTTCGCCCTCGACAGCACCTCGGATCTCGCCGGCTGGTTCGGCGGATCCGAGCTGTGGCGCCCGGCGGAGACCTTCGAGGAGCGGCTGGCGAAGGTGGACGCCGTCACCGCGTCGGACCTCGTCCGGGTGTGCTCCCGCATCGTGTCCCGGTCCAACCTCCAGCTCACCCTCGTGGGCCGGGGCGGCGGCAGGGCGGAACAGAAGCTGCGGCGGCAGGCGGCCGAGCTGCCGCTCCCGCTGTAGGCGCGGGAGGCCGTTCGGCCGGTGGCTGCGCACGCAACGCGATCCCGGTAAGCTGCCCCGGATGCATGCGTTCGTGTACCGAATCGTGGAGCGGCTGACGGGAGACGGCCCCGCGCTCTCGCGCAACCGGCACTTCCACGCCTTTACCAGCCCCGAGGGAAGGCAGGCGCTCCGGGTGGCGCGGCGCCTCCGCTCGATCGCCCGGGACGCCGCCGCGTCCGGCGCGCCGCTCCGGTTCGTGGAGGCGAGCGACGGGGCGGGCGAGGTGCACCTCGAGATCCCGATCCCCGCCGGCGTGCGCAGGGCGATCCTCCCCACCGCCGAGTGGGACCTCCTCCGGCGGATGCCGGCCATGCGCGCCGTGTCGTTGGAGCGCGCCGACCCGCGAGGGCATGGTATGGATCGAGCGGTGGTCTGAACGCCCGAAAGGTGACGCCGTGAATGCACGTGTGGTCCAGCCGGCGACCGGGAGCCCGAAGGGCTGGCTTCGAAGCGCGCTCGCCCGCTTCGTGGGGGCGTGCGGCGCCGAGTCGGCCCTGGTCGCCGATCTCGATGCTCCTTACGTGGGCCCGGACTCCGTGGCCGGCCAGGGGATCTCGGAAGAGCCCTGGCTGGAGGCGGTGCGCCAGGCCCGCACGGTGAGCGAGGTGATCCCGCCGGCGGGCCGCCCCCGGGTGGTCTTCTTCGAGGGCAGGACCGACGGTGGCGCGCGGACCTCGATCTCCCTCCACGGCGATCAGAGCCGATGGCGCACCCTGGCCGTCGCCATCGGGAGGAGCCACCCCACCCCGGCCGAGCGCCGCGCCATCGGCGAGGCGCTGGACCGGCCGTGGCATCCGGTCCACTCCTCGATCTCCCTCCTCGACGCGGTCGGGCGCCACACCGGCCTGCCCTTCGCGCTTTTCGAGCGCCGGCAACTCATGTGGGCCAACGCCCAGCTCTGGCGGGCCCTCGAGCTCCGCGACGGCGTGGAGATCGGGCTCTCCTTCGCCGACCCCAAGGCGCTGATCGCCGCGGCGAGGCTCGAGGCCGCGGCCCGCGGCGAGATCCCGCTGCGGGGCTTCGTCCTCACCACCCTCTCCGGTGGGCAGCACCTCCTCCAAGCCGCGAACCCCGAGCAGAGCCAGCGCTCGTCGAGGGTGGAGCGGCTCTCCAAGCGCTGGAGGCTTACGCCGATGGAGCGGCACGAGCTGGGGCACATCCTGCTGGGCCGCAGCTCGAAGGAGGCGGCGGCCCTGGACGGCGTGTCGCCGGAGACCACGAGGGAGCGGCGCCGGCAGATCTACCGGAAGGCGGGCGTCGGAGGGGCGGGCCCCTTGCGCGCGATCCTCGACGGCTACGTGGAGTGAAGGGCGCCCGGCCCGGCGAGGCATCGCCGGGCGGCCCGTGCGCGCGGGGCCGATGGGCGCGGGATCCCCGGTGCGCACGACGGTCCGCCGGTCGGCCCGTCACCACGGAAGGCATCCGGCACGAGCGCCTGCCGGCTCGAATCTCTCAGCGCACCGCGAGGGCCTCGGACATCAGCTCCCGCAGCTTCGGGAGCAGATCGGAGAGCCCCTCCGCGCGTGCCCCCGCCACCGGGAGGCCGCTGCGGTGCAGCCAGGCCGCCGCCTCGTCCGCATCCTTCCCCTCGTCGAGGACCAGCGCGCCCAGCGCCCCCGCCGACCACAGCGGCCAGAGCGGGCGCATCTCGTCTCGGGGCGGGAGCGCCACCAGATCGAGCCGCACGCCGTCGCCCAGCTCCACGTGGGCGATCGTCCCGGGGCCTTCGGCGGCGTCGCGCTGGAAGCCCGGCAGGCGGGCGAGCCGCAGCGCCGCTCCGCGGGCGCTCCCGCCCTCGTCCGCCACGAGCAGGACCTTGGCGACGGCCGCGCCTCCCCAGCTTCCCCGCGATCGGATCAGCCGCTGCCGGAGCACGTGGAGCTGCGACGCGTCCACGAGGGGCGCCTCGGTGGTCCCGGCGGGCGACTCGATCACCAGGGCGGCACCCTTCACCAGGAGCGCCTCGAGGGCGAGGGCCGCGTCGAGGTCGCTGGACGCGCAGCGGTCGATGAGCGCCCCGACGGTGCTGGGGCCGGAGCGGAGGATCTCGAGGATCTGGTCGACGGCCGCCTCGGGCTCGAGGGGCGCCCGGGGCTCGACCGCGAGCTCGATCCGCTCGTCCGCGCGGGGGAGCCGATCCAGCACCCGGGACAGCTCGTCCGCCTGGTAGGAGCCGTCGAGCAGGAGCCTGTCCAGGCTGCGGCCGAGGCGATCGGGGACGGCGAGCGACTCGGTCTGGAGCTCGAAGGTCCCCTCTTTCTGCGCGAGGATCCGGAAGAAGGCCTTCTCGCCGAAGACGCCGGGGGCGCGGGCGTCGTGCACCTTGCCCTCCACCACGAAGATCTCGCCCTGGCCCCCGCCGCTGCGGATCACGAGGCGGCCGGTGCGCCGGTTCATCGCGAGGACTTGGAGCAGATCCGGCACCGGGAGGTGGGAGAGCTGTCCCCGCAGCTCGCTCTCGGGCGCGGGGAGGCCGGAGGGCGCGCCGCGGAGGACCTGTTCGATCCTGCCGAAGAGCTCGTCCTCGGCGAAGGGTTTGCGCAGCCAGCCCTGCGCCGCCGCGGGGCGGGCGCGATCGCCCTGGCCGGTCACGATCACCGGGATCGACTCCGTGCGGGGGTTGCTGCGCAGGATCCGCAGAAAGGCCTCGGCCTCGATCAGCGTGCACGCCTGGTCGAAGAGCACCAGGTCCGGATGCCGCAGCAGCGTGATCTGCAGCGCCTGGGATCCGTCGCTGGCCGCGTGCACCTGGAAGCCGCGATCCCGGAGCAGGTGCCCGAGCCAGCGGACCGTCACGTGGTCGGGATCGGCGAGGAGGATCGTGCGCGCCGGATGCTTAGTAGGAGTGGAGGTCATACGCCTGCTGCAGTCGGGTGATCAGGTGATCGACGAGGGGGCCGTCGCTGGAGTGGAACGCCGTGGTCTCCTCCCCCGCCTTGCGCACCAGGGCGTAGGAGGTCTGCTCGGAGAGGAAGAGGAGCAGATCGTGGCGACAGATCTCGTCCTGGGCGTCCACGTAGACGGGCGTCACCACCGGGTGCACCAGGGTCAAGGGGCCGCGCCGACCGAGGAGGTGCACCGTCCAGGCGGCGCCGCCGCGGGAGAGCGACTCGAGCATCGGAAGGGACGCGTGGATCGCGTCGGCGCCGGCGCTGGCGTAGAGCATGCCCCTGCCGTTCGCTTCCCGCGCGACCTGCCGCATCACCTCCGCCCGGATGCTGCGCATCGTCGCCGCGGACATGGCGAGGCGCCGGTTGGACGGCTGCAGATCCTCGCCGTCGAGTGAGGCCATTCCGCCTCCCGGGATCAGCGAGGAGAGCTCGCCGTCCAGGAGCTCCCACACGCTGGGCCAGAACTCGAGGGAG
>DATMSB010000073.1:0-3552 GCA_035565615.1 Vulgatibacter sp.
CTGCCTGCTCCAGATCCAGGCGCCGTCCGACCACGTCTTCACCGGCGCCCTCTCGTACGACGGCGCGGGCAAGCTCACGGTGCGGCAGGTGGGCGAGCTGGGCCTCAAGTTGAAGGGGACGCTCCACGCCGGCGCCCGGGCGCTCGTGCTCCCGGCGCAGCAGGTGGAGGAGGCGACCGCCGGCGTCGAGGTGCCACGATCGATCGCCCGCCGGGCGGTGGTGCCGGTGACGTCGTTCGACGACGTCCTGGCGAACGTGCTCCGGATCTAGAGCCGAGACCGAGAGGAGCGGGACGCCGCGCTGCGGGCATCCCGCCCCGGGAAGGCGCGCCGATCGCCTAGGCGGACGGCTGCATCTGCACCGGCGACCACGCCGGCTGCATCGGCGAGCCGGACATCGAGCCCATCTGCATGGGCATGATGGACGGGCCGATGCCCGGCATCATCGACGGACCCCAGCCCGACATCACCGGGTTCATCCCGAAGAGCGGGTTGATCCCGCTGGGGATCGAGCCGTCGTAGCCCGCGTGCACCAAGCCGACGCCGTAGGGGATCGGGCGATAGCCGTAGATGCCGGGCGACATGTAGGGGTGGCCGGAGGGGCCGATCCCCACCGGGATCCCGGAGCCCACGGGGATCCCGGAGCCCACCGGGCCCACGCCCGAGTGGATCAGGCCCGGGGATCCGATGCCGGGGTAGACGGGGACGACGTGCGACATGAACGGCGACAAGTAGGGGACGTACATCTCTCTCTCCGTGCCGAGCGGTACTGGCAGCCAGCCCCTCGGCACGGGCTGTGGCCGCCATGTCGTGCCGGACGATGCTCCGCCGGCGCGCATCCTTCGAAAGGGAAGGGCCGCTGCATCCGCGCCGGACAGCGCGCGCACCGCGGCGCAGGTGAGGTGGACGGCGTCGACCAGGGCCTGGAGACGCTGTCTCTCGATCTCGTCCATGCTCCACTGCCCCGTGTTTCTCGTTTCACGAACACGTGTCGCGCTGCGCCCGGAGGACCGGGCGGTCGTTCGCGTCGAATCCGGCCGTTGCGAGACGGGCTAGCGGACGCCGATGGCGCCGGTCGCCGTCGGTCCTTGCTTGCGGGAGAGGCGCAGGTGCAGCACCCCGTTGCGGAGCTCCGCGTCGATGCGCTCGGCGGTGATCCCGCGGGGCAGGAGGATCTTGCGCTCGTACTCGCCCAGGAGGCGCTCCAGCGCGGCGGGCCTGCCGCCGTCGGGGTAGAGGCGCTCGCGCTTTCCCGCCACCGACAGGAACCCCTCGTGGGCCTCCACCCGCAGCGACGACCGATCGATGCCTGGGAGGTCGACGACGATCACGAGCTCGTCGGCGGTCTCCCAGCAGTCCACGGCGGGGACCATCGGAGGCAGGCGGTTCTCGGCGGCGCCCTGGCGCTCGAGCACCGACGCGAGCTGCTCGAGGGCGATCTGCGCGACCTCCTGCGGCTCCCGCTCGGGAGGAATCGGCGCGATGGGGTTCTGGTTCCTCGGCAGCTCCCTCCCGGTTATCGATCGGTAGATGCGGGCGACGTCGGAGAGGGCAGCGGTCAGATCGATCGTATGGTTCGTGTGCGGGTGCATGGCATCCCTCGCCAAGTCGTTGTCGCGGTCGTGCTTCCGTGAGTGCACGGAGAGATAGCAAGGGGCCTCTCGGCCGAGAATCCTCCGTGAGGGCCGCCCCTCCCGCGGGGAGCGGCCGGGCACTTCGTCGGCCAGCGCACGCCCGATTTGGCGCCCCGTGCTCCACGTGGCAGATTGCCGGCTTCGTCCGAGGGAAAGGAAAGACAGCGGTGGTCCGATCCGAGTTTCGAGCTGAGGTGGAGGTGCGGGAGGCGGCCAGCGAGCTGGGGCTCCTGGCGGTGCTGGGGATCGCGTCGATGGCCCTCGTGGCCGGGCTCGCCTACGCGGTGCTGGGTGGAGCGGAGTCCACGCTCGACACCTCGGCCTCCATCGCGCGCGCGGGCCGCCTCATCGCCGGCGCCGTCGCCGCCGGGTTCGTGCTGCTGGCCCTCGTGCTCGTCAAGCCCAGGCCGCGGCGTGCGGTCGCGGTCGCCACGCCGCAGGGCGTGGTCGTCGGAGGAAGGCCCATCGCGAGGCGCGGCCTGCGCAGCGTCGTGGTGGTGCAGGACGGAGACGCGTTCTGCGTCGAGCTGGAGCGGAGTCTCTCGACAGTGCGCCTCGTCGCCGACTCGCGACAGGACGCGGAGGCGCTGGCCGGCACGATCCTCGGCAGGCCGCGGGAGCCCGCCGCCACGGCCCGGGTGCGGCGGCGCGCCGATTACTACAACTTCCTCGCCACCGCGTGGATGTGGCTCGTCACCTACGGCGCGATCTGCGTCCTCCCCGTGTCGCTTCCCCTGGGAGCCCTGCTCACGGCGCTCGCCGTGCCGCTGACGGCCTGGGTGACGCTGCGGGCCGTGCCCGCGCAGGTGCTCGTCTCGGACGGCGGCCTGACGATCCTTCACCCCTTGCGATCCCACCGCGTCTCGGCGGGCGAGCTCGCGGGAGCGAAAGTGATCGACGACGACAAGGTGCGGATCGTCTTCACGAGCGGTGACCGCCTGGACGTCCCCGAGCTCGTGGATCACCCCCACGATCGGGCCGTGACCACGTCGAACCCGCCGGCCGAGCGCCTCGCGGCAGCGGTGGAGGCGGTCGTCGCCGCCCGGGCCGCGGGGGCCGCCTGACGGGCTCGGCCACGCGACGCTCCGGCTGCCCCGGGGAGCCCGGGCGGCGCGCGAGCGCCCGTGCCGCCCGACGGGGCCTGCGGCCCCCGCCGCCCACGCCGGCGAGGCCTACCGTGGCGCAGGCTCCCGCGCGGCGAGGGTCTCCACGAACCTCACCGGGCGCCCCTCGGGCTCGGCGAGCTCCCCCTCCAGCATGGCGACGCGGCCCCGCACGATGGTGGCGATGGGCCACCCCTGCACCGTCCTGCCGTCGAAGGGCGTCCACCCGCAGCGGCTGGCGATCCACTCGTCCGTGATGGTCCGCCGCGCCTCCATGTCGACGAGCGCGAGATCCGCGTCGTAGCCCACCGCGATCCGGCCCTTTCCGGCGATCCCGAAGACCCGCGCCGGCCCGGCGGAGGTGAGATCGACGAGGCGCTCCAGGCTGAGGCGGCCCCCGGAGACGTGGTCGAGCATGATGGGGAGGAGCGTCTGTACGCCCGGCATGCCGGAGGGTGACGCCGGGTACGGCCTGGCCTTCTCCTCCCGGGTGTGGGGCGCGTGGTCGGAGCCGATCACGTCGACCACCCCCGCCCGGAGCGCCAGCCATAGGGCCTCCTGGTGGCGGCCGCTGCGGATCGGCGGGTTCATCTGCGCGAGCGTCCCCAGTGACTGGTAACAGCCTGGAGCACGCAAGGTGAGGTGCTGCGGCGTCACCTCCACCGTGGCGAAGTCCTTGCTCGCCGCCAGGATCTGCAGCTCCTCCGCGGTGGTGACGTGGAGCACGTGCACCCGCCGCCCCGCGGCCCGAGCGAGGCGCAGCAGCCGGTCGGTGGCGAGGAACGCGGTGCGGGGATCGCGCCACTCGGGGTGCG
>DATMSB010000074.1:0-3864 GCA_035565615.1 Vulgatibacter sp.
AAGACCGTCACGACGAGCGTCCAGCGCTCGCCGCGGATCCTGCGTCTCTCGGTGGCGGTCGTCATCGATGGCCTCTCCGGGCAGCCACGCTCCGACGCGGAGCTCGCCCGCCTCGGCAACCTCGTTCGAAGAGCCGTCGGATTCGACGCCAGCCGCGGCGATCAGATCGAGGTGTCGAGTTTCCCCTTCAACGACGGCTCCACGCCACCCGACGCCGAGGCGCCGCCGCTTCCCTTCGAGAAACCCGTGATCATCGGAGTCGCCGCCGTCCTCGCGGCCCTCGCATTCCTCGCGGGCTTGCTGCTTCTCACGAGGCGCCGGCGCCGGACGAGGCAATTGCCCGCCGCTGCCGACACCCCGGCGCGCGAGCTCCCCGAAGAGCTCGTCGGTTCAGACGTGCTGCCGGAGTCGCCCCTCACGACCCAATCGCTCCCGGACCCGAACCTCGCCATCCGTGACAGGGCTCGTGAACTGGCCAGTCAGGATCCCGTCCAAGCAGCGCGGCTCCTCCGCGCCTGGCTCGCGGCGGACGAAGCCGAAACGGAGATGGCCACCAATGAATAAGAACGACAAGCTCGCGCCGCCGAGAGACGGAGGGGAAAAGCCGGGTGCCCGGATGGTAGCCGGTGTCCTTCTAGGACTCGGGGCCGAAGCGGCCGGCCTGATCTTCCAGCATTTCCGGGAGAGCGAGATCAGCCGGGTGGCGACCGGCGCCCGCGAGATGCGAACGCGCCCTCCCAGCGACGTCTCGGAGGCCTTGCGCCGCTTCGTCAGCCAGATGGAGCGCGTCGGCGCGGAGGCGGCGGCAAGCGACGAGGTCCTGCGCGAGTTCGCGGCCCAGGCTCTCGGCTCCGATGTCGTGCGACGCGCCTTCGACGGCGAGATCCCCCCTCCGCAGCCCGACGAGGTGCTGGGTCCCATCGCGCATGCCGATCCGGAAGCGCTCGCGATGATCCTCGCGCGGGAGCGTCCCCAGATGATCGCGCTGGTCCTCAGCTCGTTGGACGCCGATCGCGCCGTCGAGGTCCTGGCGAGGCTCGACGAGACCGTCCGCGCGGAGGTCCTCCATCGGGTTGCGACGGTGGAGTCGGTTTCGCCCGACATCCTTCGCGAGGTTGGCCGATCGCTCTGGGAGCAACTCCAGATCGTGGTCGCGGGTGGCATGAGACGCATCGACGGCAAGGCGGCGGCCCTCGAACTGCTTCGGCGCCGACCGACGCCCGAACAGAACGAGGTCGTCTCCTTCATCGAGGAGAACGATCCCGAACTCGCCGACGAGCTGCGCGCCCGCCTGTTCACGTTCTCCGACCTTCTCAGCCTCTCCGATCGCGACATCCAGGCCGTCCTCAAGGAGGTCGACAACGCCCAGCTCACGTTGGCGCTCAAGGGAGCCAGCGAGGAGCTTCGGGATCGGATCCTCGGCAACATGTCAGCCCGCGCGGCGGAGATGCTCGTCGACGACATCGCGGTCAGCGGCCCGGTCCGAATGGCCGAAGCCGAGAAGGCGCAGGCCGCGATCGCGAAGCTCGCCCTCGAGCTGGCCGATCAAGGGAAGGTCACGATCATTCGCGCTGCCGACCAGGTGGTCGGATAACCCGGTATCTCCTGGAGCCTCACGTTATGGAAAAGCCCGACCAGGACCAGGTTCGCAAGCCGCTCTTCCTCATGGGCGCGACGAGGACGGAGAAGATCTCCCCACCCGCGTTCACTCGCACGTTCGCGGAGGTGGTGAGGCCCCCGCTCTCGCTCGTTTCCCAGACGGACGAGGCGAGAGAAGCGGCGCCGCCGCCCGAGCAATCGCGAGATCACGCGCCCCCCGGCGGAGAGACGGCGGACGCCGCTCCGCCGCCGGCCCCCCCCCCCAGCCCGCCGCCGAGGGTGCAGCAGCCGGTGGCAGGCGGCGACGCACCCGGGACGCCGGCGAGCCTCGCGAAGAATCCACCGCCCGCGAAGCGCAAGCGTACGCGCAGTGAGATGCTCGATAGGCTGGCGGCATCTGTGCAGACGCTCCGGCTCGAGTCGAACCGCCTGGCGTCGCTCGCTCGCGCGGATGCCCTCGAGATCGGCTTCCTGGTCGCGCGCCGGATACTGGAGACGGAGATCTCGACGAATCCGGAGGCGCTCTTCTCGCTGGTGAGGAGCGCACTTCGCCGAGTCGGCGAGAGCCGCGACATCACCATTCGCCTTCACCCGGCGGATGCCTCCGCCGTGCGGCAGGCCGAGGGCACGGTGCTCCCGCAGGGCCCTTCGATCTCACAGATCCGGCTCGTCGGCGATCCGTCCCTCTCGCCCGGAGACTGCGTCATCGACACCGAGATGGGCTCCTTCGACGGCAGGCTCGAGAGCCGGCTCGCCCAGCTTCGTCGGGCCGCTTCGGGCGCCATCGGGGAGCGGTCGTGAGCCTGATCGATCCCGCGAGGCTCAAAGAGGCGCTCTCGAGAGCCGATCCCGTCGGCGTCCGGGGCCGCGTGGTGCGGGCCGCGGGGCTCGTGGTCGAGGCGTTGCTGCCAAAGGTCGCCGTCGGTACCACCTGTGAGATCGAGACCAGCGCGGATCACGTCGTCCAGGCGGAGATCATCGGCTTCACGGGTTCGACCGCGCTGCTCATGCCTTTCGGGGACATGGCGGGCGTGTACGATGGATGTCCGGTCGTTCCACGTCCCGACGCCTCGGATCTCCAGGTAGGCGACGCGCTCATTGGCCGAGTGGTCGACACGCGCATGCGCCCGCTCGACGGAGGCCCGGTCCCGCTCCTGCGGAACCGCGTGCGTCTCGACGCGCCTCCTCCGCCCGCGATGGCGCGGCGCCGCATCGAGGAACCCCTCGTGACCGGCATCCGCGCCGTCGATTCGCTCCTCACGATCGGTGAAGGCCAGCGTGTCGGCATCATGGCGGGCCCGGGCGTCGGGAAGAGCGTCCTCCTCGCGATGCTCGCCAGGCAGGCGAAGGTCGACGTGGTCGTCGCCGGCATGGTGGGGGAGCGAGGGCGCGAGGTCCGCGAGTTCGTCGAACGGGATCTGGGATCGGAGGGAATGGCACGATCGGTAATCGTGCTTGCTACCAGCAATGAGCCTCCGATCGTGCGCGTCAAGGCCGCGATGGCCGCGACCGCCGTGGCAGAGTACTTCAGGAGCAAGGGAAAGCGCGTCCTCCTGCTCATCGATTCCTTGTCTCGCGTCGCGATGGCGCAGCGCGAGATCGGCCTGGCCGCCGGCGAACCGCCGACCACGAAGGGCTATCCGCCGTCCGTGTTCGCGATCCTCCCCCGCCTCTTGGAACGAGCCGGGACGGACGCCGGCGAGGGAAGCATCACGGGCGTCTACACCGTCCTCGCGGAGGGTGACGACCACGCGGATCCCGTCGTGGACGCCGCGCGCTCCATCCTGGATGGGCACTTGATGCTCTCCCGCAAGCTCGCGGCAGCCGGCCATTTCCCGGCGATCGACGTGCTGACGAGCGTGAGCAGGGTAATGCCCGACGTGACGGGTCCCGAGCATCGCGCGCTCGCGCAGGCAGCCCGGGATCAGCTCGCCTCCTACCAGGAATCCGCGGACTTGATCGAGATCGGAGCCTACGCGCACGGCTCGAACCCGCGGCTCGATCGCGCACTCCGCCATCGAGATTCGCTCCTCTCTTTCCTCCGTCAGAGCCACGGCGAGGCCCGGCCCCTCCCGGACGTCCTCCAGGCGCTTCGTACCGCAGTGGGCAGCGGCCCAGAGGAGAATCATCGTGGCTAGGTCGACGCCCATCGCGCTCCTCGTCGCGCTCGCGATCGCCGCGTGCGGCAAGTCTGGGGAGGATTCACGGAAGGAGGCCTCTGCAGGAGAGGAGGCAAGCGATACCGCCGCGCCTACGGAGGATCGG
>DATMSB010000075.1:0-11531 GCA_035565615.1 Vulgatibacter sp.
CTACTCGCCCACGATCCCCGTGGCGGGCAGCACCCTGGCGCCAGCGACAACTACGGCGTCAGGCGGCCAGGGACCCACCAACCGAGCACGGACCGGCAAGAATAGTTGTCGTTGGCCGGCAAGAGTAGTTGACGCTGATCAAGCTCGGCATGATCAAGAACCTCTTCGATTGCCTGAGCGGCACCAAGCCCTACGAGCTGAACGAGGCGGTGGTGATCGCTCACGACGCGAACCTGCGCGCGGGCGAAGTCGACGCGCTCTTCGGCGCGGTCGGCATCGAGAAGATTTGCGACCGCGCGTGCCGCGCCGACGCGGTCGTCGCATGGTACTGCAGCGTGCACGGACTCCACACGCCGCCGCAGCAAGGCGTGAAGCGAACAGTGCTCGAGGGGCGCTTGAACGACATCGTCGAGCGCAGAAACCAGGTGGCCCACCGTGGAGGCAACCCCACGAACCTCCTCGGAGGCGCGGACATGATCGAGGCCGTGGCGTTCATCGAGAGCTTGGCGACCTCTATCTTCGGGCTGGTCGTAGGCCGTTATCTGGAGACTCACCATGCAGCGTCCCCCGGCCGCGTCGAGCTGACGTTGCGTGACGGGGATGGACCCTTCAGGGGCCGCACGGTCGTTGTTGTCGAGGAGCCCGACCAGCGGCTCTTCGTTGGGCAACCGGTGTTCGTCATCGTGGAGTCCACCGGCGCTCGGTGGGGGCGCATCCAGAGCCTACGAGTCGATAATACCGATGTGCGGGAGTTGGCGGCGAACGCGAACGCGCCCAGTGGCGTCGGCGTCGGCCTGGACTTCAAGTTCCCGAGTAGCGCCGACGCGAAGCTGGTTGCCCTCGCGACCGATGACGACGTGGTGTGGAGTCCGCTGGCGTTGGCGGCGCCGGCCGCATGACTGCGTCAGCGCCGGATGATGAAGAGCGTGTTCTTGGGGCCGCGTCGCTCGGTACCCCACGCCTTGTCCTGCTGACCATTGACGATCTTCGAGACGGCGTTCGCGACGAGGCGGTTGATGCGGTTCTTGTCCTGGCGAAGGCTCTCGGGGAGCATCGCCTCGATCTTCCGCATCACGACGAACCACGGGATGCCGTCGCCTTGGAGGATCTTTTGGCGCACCTCGGAGTCCTGCTCGACGGCGGCTACGGCGCTCTCTGTGTCGGCGCGGAGCGTGTCTTGCGGGGTGACCGAGATGTCCGGGCCGTCTTCGTCGCCCGAAGCGACGGGCACCGCCGCGGCGCCGGCCGACGCCTTCGCCACAGCAGCTGCCGTCGGCGGCGTAGCAGAGGTCAGCGGGGCGCTGTCGCGCAGCTTCGTCGCGTAGTTCTCAACTGGTCCGAGCGCGTAGCCGGGGTCGCGCGTCTTGTGCATCTTCTCGAACGAGAGGATACGAAGGGGCACCGGGTAGGCGTTGCCCTTCACACTGCTCCAAAACACGCCCTGGCCGACGAGTGGCTCGTTGAGCAGGCTACTCAGGAGGTCATCGCTGAAGTGCGCGTTCGCCTTCCGCACGTTCTGGAGATCGCTTGCCGAGAGCAGGTGGAAGATGAACCAGTTGTCGCCTTGGCTCAGAATCTCGACGGGGATGCTGCCGGGCTGCTGCGTGATGAGCACAGCGCCAAGATCGTACTTGCGGCCTTCCTTCACCCACTCGATGTAGGGCGTCGCGGCCGAGGCCTTGTCGTTCAGGACGCTCTGCGCCTCTTCGACCACAGCGATCGTCGGGATGCTCTCCGAGTCAGCGCGGGTGAACTGTTCTTGGTTCCAGTCGAAGATGCGGCGCAGAATGAGGCCGGAGAGGATCATCGAGGCGCCGCCACGGAGCTGCGACACGTCGACGACGCAGAGCTTCCCGTCACGCAGGGCGCGCAGCAACAGGTCGAGGAGGCGGCTCGCAGGGTCGTGGAGTTGTGAGACAATCTTGGTCATGTTCCCGCGCGCCGCGAGCGCCTCGGGGTCCTGGCTGTCAGCGAGGCCGAGCAGCTCCTTGATGTCGTCAAGGTCGGCGTTGTTGCGGTCTGCCCAGATAAGGTCGACGAGTTGCTCCCACCGGCCCGAGTCGAGCCCGCGCAACTTGCTGACGTTCTGCTGGTCTTGTCGCTCGGGCGGCAGCGCGATCGAGATGACGTCGGAGGGACGGAGGCGTCGGATGTCGAGCTTGATCGTGCCAGCAACGAACGACTGGTAGAACGGGCTCGGCGCCGCCCGCGAGGTGAAGACGACGATCTGATTCTCGAGCGCGGGCACGTCGCACAGCCCGGGGCGCCCCTTGTCGTCTGGCCAGAAGTACTCGCCGTCGGGGTCGAAGATCATCGTCCCGACGGGGACCTTCTTGCCGCCGCGCTTCTCGACGGTGGGCGTCTGCGAGTAGAGCGCACTGAAGAGCAGCTTGTTCAGGTTCGACTTGCCGAAGCCGGCTCGCGCGAAGACGAACGACCTGCGCGACACGAGGTTCGCGATGTCGAACTTCACCGTGATGGTCGGGTCACGGAGCTGCATCCAGTTCTCGGCGTTCAGCCTGCCATCGCCCTTGGCGAAGATGTACTCGCCAAGCGCGAAGAAGCCGAGCTCGGCACCGGCCTGGTTGTGGCCCGCGATCTCGCGGAGCACGGCGCCCGAGGGAAACGCGACCGGGCTGCCGACGTGCGGCAGGCGTCGGTGCGACGGGACGAATACGAGCGAGCCATTGTTCTTGCGAAGGACGCCGAGCACGCGGATATTCACGCGGTACTTCAGGTAGTCCTCGCGCAGCCCCTCGGGGACGGCGCGGCGCTCGCGCACGGCGCGGATGTTGAAGTCCTCTCCGGACGGACCGCTGAGGCGCCCCTCGGAAGAGAGCGATGTAATGCGTCCGAGGACGGCCTCGTCGGGCGTTTCGAGCTGCACGAGCAAGAACTGCCCATGCATCGGCGTGTTGTGGAACTCGGTGCGGTACGGCAACGCGAGGTCGGCGTGAAACTCCATGCCGCCCTCACGGAAGCCACGGAAGACGCCGACGACCTGAGCGTCTGGGAAGAGATTGAGGTCCGCCATGTTCTATCCGTACCGCTTTCCTGCGGGGTCCGCGTCTATGAGGGCCAGCTCGTCGAGAACGGCTGCGGTTTCGCCAAGGGACTCGCGGATCGAGTTCACGATTCCCTGCTGGAGAATGTCCATGTCGAAGTCGACGAGGGCGGCGTTCTCGTGCGCCCGCTGGAGGCACCGCGGGTAGAACGGCACCGGAAAGCCTTCGATGGCATCGGCGAGCAAGCTGCCGAAGATGAGCTGGGCTTCGTTGAGCTGCGTCTCGAGCAGGTCGACGGGCCAGATCGGGTCGCGCGGTCGACCACCGAACTTCACGAAGAACATCTTGCCGGCGACGAACTTGTTGACCTCGCCGGTTTCGACCTCGCCGCCGCGCGCGTACTCGGACCAGACGTACGCGTTCTGCTCCAGCTCACGCGAGACGTCGGCGTAGCAGGGGTAGTCGGTGCGCATGGTGCCCTCGAGCATCATGGCAAGCCGGTAGCGCTGGAGGACCTTGGAGTGCTTCGCGACCCCGACCACGTAGATGTTCCGGCGCTTGGCCTTCTGCGCGCGTAGGGCCTCCTCGATGCCCTTGCGAAGGTCGGCGAAGAGCGTCGTCGAGAAGACCTTGCTGCGCAGGAGGCCATCCCAGACGATCACCGTGTCCGTGCCGTAGTCCTTCTCGCGCACGAGCGAGAAGAGCACCGCCCACTCGGTCAGCTCCCGGTAGACCTGCACCCAGCTCGGCGAAGGCGTCGCCGGGGGCTTCTTGATCATCGGCGACAGCTCCCAGAGGAACGTGACGCCGAGGTACTTCATCATCTTGCCGAGTGGAGTCTTGGCAGTTCCGTCTTCGAGATGGCGCTTCGAGAGCGCGACGAGGTCCGACGTTGGCGTTACGACCTCAAGGCAGTACTCGTTGTTGCTCGAATCAACGACGCGAACGAGCTGCGCCATGAAGGGGTCGAACTCGATGCGGTTGTTCCCGCCGTCCGTGCCCACCAGAGACACGGCGGTGGTCTGCCTTGGCATGATCCGTCGCGCATCGCCGAGCCCCGAGCGCACCTCGGCGCGCAGCTCCTCCAGGAGCTTCCGGTCCTCGACCATCCGCTCCCGAAGTTCCTGGCGCAACTGCGCCATGCTCTCGGGGTCGATCACAGCTTGACACTGTACCAGGGCGCGCCGGGCCAGTTAAACATCAGCGCCTCCGTCCCGCCCGAAGGCCCCCCGCTGTTAACCGCTCTCGGCTTCTCTCTCCCCGCTGGCCAGAAGAGAGAGCGCGAACGCCGTCCCGAGCGCCCTCGGCGCGCGCTCCTTCACGCCCGCGGTGCTCTCTGCGCGAACGCTGTCCCGGAACACGGCGAACGCGCCGAGCGCCGAAGGTCGCGGAAACGTGGGGGAGGAAAGGCAACGGCCCCGAGGATCGCTCCTCGGGGCCGCTGTTGACTGGCGCCTCCCGCGAAGTTCGCGAGGAGGAGGAAATGGCTCCGCGGCGAGGACTCGAACCTCGGACCCGGTGATTAACAGTCACCTGCTCTACCGACTGAGCTACCGCGGAATATTCTCTTGTTCCCGCGCGCGGACCCCAGGCCCGGCGCAAAAATGCGAGCGGCGTTCTTACTTGGGCCCCTGGGGCCTGTCAAGCGCCGGATTTGCCGCGCCGCACCGCCCTCGCACGCCCGCGCCTCGCCCGCCGCTCTCCTATCGCCAACGAACGCCCACCCCACACTTCCCTACACGCCCGTCTTTTCGGGCGCCGCATTCTTTCGCTACAGGCCAACCCGTGCGACAACGTCCGCGCCGATTTCGCCTGGAAGGAGCGTGAGTGGAGGGCACCGCACGATGGCAGTAGAAGTAGAGAAGTCGCCGCTCCGCATCGACGTGATCTCGGACACCGTCTGTCCATGGTGCTACCTGGGCAAGCGCCGCCTGGAGGCGGCGATGGAGGCCACTGCGGACCGCTACGAGTTCCGGGTGGCGTGGCACCCCTTCCAGCTCGCCCCCGACCTTCCCCCGGAGGGCCGGGACTGGAACGCGTACACGACCGAGCGCTTCGGCTCGCTGGAGCGCCTCGCCGAGATGCAGGAGCACCTCCGCGAGGTCGGCAAGGAGGCCGGCATCCACTTCGCCTTCGAGCGGATCGGCCGCGCCGTGAACACCTTCGAGGCGCACCGGCTGATCTGGATGGCGGGGGAGGTCGGCCTGCAGGACGAAATGGTGGAGGCGATCTTCCGCGCCTACTTCCTCGAGGGCAGGGACATCGGCGACCGCGAAGAGCTGGTCCGGCTCGCGGTGGGGGTCGGCATGGACGAGGAGCGCATCCGCGGCCTCCTCGAGTCGGAGATCGGCGTCGCCGAGGTGCGGGCGGAGCTGGAGCAAGCCCGGCGCATCGGGATCACGGCGGTCCCGTTCTTCGTGGTGGACGGGAAGTTCTGGGTGGCGGGGGCGCAGCCCCCGAAGGTGTTCGTCGAGGCCTTCGAGCGCGCCGCCCGCGAGCAGGCCTGAGACCCTCACCCGACCACCCGGCACCAGGCCGGCAGGCGCCCGACCTCCCGCTTCGGTTGCGCCCCGGCGCGACCTGGGCCATTTTGCCTTGCCCCGAAAACCGCCCGAGCCTTCGGGCGCGAACCTTTCGAGACGACATGGGACTGCAGAGCCTCCGCGACAAGCTCCTTCAGGCCGGCCTCGTGACCGAGGATCAGGCGAAGAAGGCCGAAGAGGCCAAGGCCGCGCGGCGTGGGCCGAAGGCGCCCGATCGCGCGAACCGCCGCGCCTCCGACCGCCCGCAGCCGGGCCGCGCTGCCCCGGCGAAGGCGCTCTCCCCCGAGGAGCAGCGCAAGCGCGAGGAGGACGCCGCCTTCCGCGAGCGCGAGCGGATGCTGAACCGCGAGCGCGAAGAGAACCGCAGGCGCGCCGCCGAGGATCGCAAGAAGCTCGAGGGCCTGCTCGCCGCCGCGGAGAAGCACGAGGTGACGGAGCGCGGCGACGAGGCGTTCCACTTCACCACCCGCCGCAAGAAGGTGCAGCGGATCTACCTCACCGCGGATCAGCTCCGGAAGCTGGAGACGGGCGATCTCGCGATCATCGACAAGCCCACCCCCGCCGAGCTTTCGTTCGCGCTGGTGACCCGCGAGGGCGCGGAGCGCGCGCTGGCGCTGGATCCCAAGGCGGTGCGCTTCTACAACCGCGGCTTCGGCCAGACGTTCGGCTTCAAGGCGGAGGCGCCGCAGCCGGACGCGGCGGAAGCGCTGGAGGGCACGGAGCCCGCAGGGGCGGCGGAGGCACCAGAGGCCCAGAAGCCGTCATCGGCGGAGGACGAAACGCCGAAGGACGTGGAGGCCGCATCGGCGGGGGAGGTCGAGCCGAAGCGCGAGGCGACCGCGTCGGCCGCAGAGGCCGAACCGAAGAGCGCGGACGCCGCATCGGCGGCGGAGGTCGAGCCGAAGCGCGAGGCGACCGTGTCGACGGCGGAAGACGCGCCGACGGACGGCGGTTCGCAGGCAGAAGGGACCTGAACCGCTCCCGGGCCCAAGAGACCACCCAGGCCGCGCCGCCCGGGCCGCGCACCCCTTGGAAAGAATCGACATGGCAACCAAGCCCCAGAAGCACCTCGACACCTTCCCGAACCCGAAGCCCGGCCGTCCGTACGAGATCTTTTTCGACGCCCCGGAGTTCACCTGCCTGTGCCCGCTCACCGGCCAGCCGGACTTCGCGCACATCAAGATCCGCTACGTCCCCGACGAGCTCTGCGTGGAGCTGAAGAGCCTGAAGCTCTACTTCTGGAGCTACCGCGACGAGGGCGCCTTCCACGAGGCGGTGACGAACCAGATCTGCGACGACCTGGTCGCCGCGATCGACCCGCTCTTCGTGGAGGTGGTGGGCGACTTCTTCGTGCGCGGCGGGATCCGCACGGTGGTCACTGCCCGCCACGAAAAGGCGAAGAAGTAGCCTTTTCTCGAGGCATCCCGGAGTTGGGGGACGCTGTTCTTCAAGGTGGTAATCCGGATGACCGACGAAGAGATCGTCGATCTTCTGAAGCTCGATACGCCAGCTGATCCGATCGTCATGCCACCGCACTCGAAGCGAAGGCGAAGGGGGTAGACCATGGAGTCGACAGCATTCGTGGTGTTCCTCGCGGGAGTGCTGACCGCAGCGGCCGTCGCGGTTCGCGGAGGAGATCTCGTTGGTGCTCGATTTCTCCCGGCACCTGGACCTCCTATGCCGCGACTTCAGCGGAACGTATCGGCTCCTTGCAAAGCTCGAGGATGTCTCGACCAGAGTTCGGACAGAAGGGAGAATCCCTCTGTGGGTGAGGATTGCCGATGCCCGACTTCGCAGGGCAAGGGCGCCAGAGAAGCAGGTCATTCCTGCGCACGAAGCGGGGCGCAGGCTTGCGACCATCGGTAGCCGCGGCCTCTGGCCCACCGTGACCCCTTCTGCTTCACGCGCATCTGCAACCCGCTGAGGCGCTTCAGCTCGCCGCGGCCAGCGGCGCCCCGGGCAGCAGCGCAGGCTTCCCGGCCGTCGCGGCGGTGGCGGCACCCGGCGCCGCCGGCACCACCCCGGGCGCAGGCACGACCGCCTCGGCCGGCAGCGCCACCTCCTCCACCCGCGTGACGTTCCCGGGCGTGCTGTCGAGGACCAGGTAGCCCTCGTGCCCCAGGCACGTGGAGCTTCCGCCGCACACGATCCGCGGCCCCGCCGCCAGATCGAAGCGGAAGCGGTTGTGGATGTGGCCGCAGAGGATCGAGTCCACCTTGCCCAGGATCGCCGCCTCCACCAGCGAGACGCCGTCGGCCATGCCGTGGTGCCGCGAGTCGAGCCTGCCGTTGGCCCGCAGCGGCGCGTGGTGGACGACCACGTGGATCTTCCGGCCCCGCATTCGCGGGTGCTCGCAGATCCGCACCAGCGCCGCGAGCTGATCCGCCCCCACGAACCCCGCAGCGATGCCCGGCACCGGCGGTACCCGCGCCGAACACAGGCCGACGATGGCCACGCCCTCGCCCAGCAGGCGCACGTGCGGCCACGGCCCCTCGGCCCGCAGCTCGGGCAGATCGGAGTCGAGCAGGTGGCCGAACCACGCCTCGAAGCGCCGTTTGCGCGCGCTGCCCGGCGTGAAGACGTCGTGGTTGCCGGGGATCACGGTGAGCAGGTCGGGCTGATCGGCGAGCTCGCCCAGGGCCCGGCGCACGCCCTCGAACTCCTCGTCGACGGCGAGCGCGGTGAGGTCGCCCGAGACGACCACGTGGTCGAAGCCGCCCCTCGCCGAAGCGTCGGCGAGGATGCGCTGGAGGGTGCGCGGCGCGTCCCGGTAGCGGCGCCCCCGGCCCGCGAGCTTGAGCTCGAGCTGGGCGGCCACCCGCCTCCACCCGATCTGGCCCCAGGGTCTCGCGTCGTAGTCGATCTGAACGTGAACGTCGGAGATGTGGAGGATGCGCAACGCGAGACCGCCCTTCCGGCTGCTGCCCTGCCTGCCGGATGAACTTGGGGACGCCGCGCCCGCACGTAAACCGGCCGCTCGGATGGTCCTTCTTCGGCACGCCGCGTCGCGAAGAGCGGCCTCGCGGCCCGCGTTTGCAGTAGCGTGAGCGGGATGGTCCGCGGCCGATACGCACCGACCCCCTCCGGGGATCTCCACCTCGGCAACGCCCGCACGGCGCTGCTCGCGTGGCTCTCCGTGCGCGCGCAGGGCGGCGCGTTCGTGCTCCGCATGGAGGACCTGGACAAGCCCCGCGAGGCGCCGGGCGCCGCCGCGCGGATCCTCGACGCGCTGCGCTGGCTCGGCCTCGACTGGGACGAGGGCCCGGACGTCGGCGGCCCCTTCGACCCCTACGATCAGTCCCGGCGCGGCACGCGCTACGACGCCGCGGTGGAAGCGCTGGTGCTCCGGAAGCTCGCCTACGAGTGCTTCTGCTCCCGCGCAGAGGTCGCGGCCGCGAGCAACGCGCCCCACCCGGGCGAGGAGGGGCCCCGCTACCCCGGCACCTGCCGCACCTGCCCGCCGGAGCGCGCCGCCGCCAGGCGCGCGGCGGGGCGGTATCCGTCGGTGCGGCTGCAGGTGCCCCCGGGCGCGATCCGCTTCCACGACCTCTTCCTCGGGCCGCAGGCGATCGACGTCGACGCGCAGGTGGGCGACTTCGTGATCCGCCGCGTGGACGGGGTGGCGGCGTACCAGCTCGCGGTGGCGGTGGACGACGCGGCGATGGGGATCACGGAGGTGATCCGCGGCGACGACCTGCTCTCCTCGACGCCGCGGCAGCTCCTCGTCTACCAGGCGCTGGATCTGCGGGCGCCTTCGTTCGGGCACGTGCCGCTGGTGCTCGGGCCCGACGGCGGCCGGCTCGCGAAGCGAAACGGCGCCCGGTCGCTGCCGGAGCTGCGGGCGAAGGGCGAGGATCCGAAGGCGATCTGCGGCCTGCTCGCGTCGATGTCGGGCCTGGCCTCGGCCGGCGAGCGGGTGACGCCCCGGGAGCTCGTGTCCCGATGGGATCCCGAGAAGCTCCCGAAAGGTCCCGCGCGCCTGCCCGGCTGAGCGGGTCCTCGAAAAACGCCGCGCCGGCGGCCTCCACGTTCCCTCTCGAAAATTTCCGCGGAACGATCCGCGCGAGCCCGCCCCCTTGCCCGTGCGCCCCTTGCGGGTATCCTCCCGCCCCGATGCTTCCCCTGCGCACGCCCACCGATCCCCGCTGGACCGAGCTCGCCGTCGAGCGCTTCGACGAGGTGCTCCTCGACCACGCCCACTGCGAGAAGAAGGCCGCCGCCTCGGCGATGGCCCTGGTGACGGCGTACCCCGACCACGATCGCCTGGTGAAGAGCATGGCGCGGCTGGCGCAGGAGGAGCTTCGCCACTTCCGCCAGGTGCACGATCGCATCCTCGCCCGCGGCCTCACCCTCGGCCGCGACGGCGGCAACCCCTACGCCCAGGCGCTGCTCGCGCAGGTGCGCAAGGACCGCCACGAGCACCGCCGCACCGATCGCCTCCTGGTGAGCGCGCTCATCGAGGCCCGGTCCTGCGAGCGCCTCGAGCTCCTCGCAGGCAGGCTGCCCGACCCCGAGCTGCGCTCATTCTACGCGGGGCTGGCCCGGGCCGAGGGCGGTCACTTCCTCCTCTTCGTGGACCTCGCGAAGGCCTACGCCCCGGCGGCCGAGGTCGACGCCCGCCTGGACGAGCTGGCGGACCTCGAGGCGGAGGTGGTGCGCGCCCTGCCCATCGAGCCGCGCATCCACTGATGATTGCACCGAGATCCGGCGAATCCCCCGCCGATCGGACGCGGGATCGGGCCCGACGTCGCCCTCGGGTAGCACCCCCGCCCCGCCTTTCCTCTCTTGTCCACTTTTCACCACATTGGGATGGGACTACGCTCTTTCCGAGGCGTGGCGTGGAGGTGGAGGGAACCGACCTTTGCTCGAACGTCAACGTCGAGGATCGACCGTCCGAGCGATCGTTCAAGCGGAGCGCACATGTCGACCGAGATCCTGCAGCGAGAGCGTGAGGGCAACGTCCTCGTCCTCTCTTTCAACCGCCCCGAGTCACGCAACGCGCTGACGCCGGAACTGGCGGAGACCCTCGCCCAGGCCCTGGACGACGCCCGCTACGACGACGCGATCCGCGCGGTGGTGCTCACCGGCACGGGCGGCAGCTTCTGCTCGGGTATCGACCTCTCCGGCCTGATGGGGATGCTGAGCGGCGACCCCTCACCCCACAACCGCCGCGGCCTGTCGCGCAAGGTGCTGGCCGGGCAGCTCCACGCGGCGATCCGCTCGCTCTGGGATCTGCCCAAGCCCACCGTGGCGGCGGTGGAGGGCGCGGCGGCGGGCTTCGGCCTGGATCTCGCCTGCGCCTGCGACCTGCGGGTGATCGCGAAGGACGCGAAGCTCTCGTACACCTTCACCCGGCGCGGCCTGGTCCCCGACGGCGGCACCGGCCACTACCTGCCGCGGATGGTGGGCCTGGGCCGGGCGCTGGAGCTGGTGCTCCTCGGCGAACACTTCGACGGCGAGCGGGCGTACGCCATGGGCCTCGCGAACCGGGTGACCGACGGCGCGTCGACGAGGGCGCTGGCGGTGGAGCTGGCGACCCGGGTGGCGGCGAACGCGCCGCTGGCGCTGGCGGCGGCGAAGCAGCGGCTCAAGGCGAACGACTCGTACGACGAAGAGCTGTCGAAGGTGATCGAGCTGGCGGCAGTGGGCGTTGGCAGCGCGGACGCGCTGGAGGGGATCGCGGCGTTCCTGGAGAAGCGGGCGCCCCACTTCCGAGGCGGGTAGGTAGCCTTTGCCGATCTCCCTTCGAGACGAGCTCGTCGAGATCTACGAAGCCGCGGTGGCGTCGCTGGCCGGCGACCACCTCGTGCGCGAGCACCTCGTGAAGCGGCGCCACCTGCTGCCCTCGAGGCCCACCGAGATCGTCGCGATCGCGCTGGGCAAGGCCGCCGGGGCGATGGCGCACGGCGCGGCGCAGGCCTTTGGTCCGATCGGCGGCCTCGCGGTGGGACCCGCCGGCACGTCGGCCCCCGGTGGCTTCGAG
>DATMSB010000076.1:0-28944 GCA_035565615.1 Vulgatibacter sp.
GCCCTCGCCCATCTTGGGCAAGCCCTCGCCGCCTACCGGACGAACGCCCACCACCGGCGGCAGGATGAGGAGTACCGGGCGCGGTGCCGTGTCGAGAACGAGCGTCTCGCCCAGGAGCGCCGCCGCCACGAGGAGGCCCGCCGCCTCCGGGAGCACGCCGCGCACGACCTCGCCCGCGCCCAGATGATCGTCGAAACCGGGCGGGTGGTATGAGTGCTGGCATCTTCGACCACCCGACATCGAATCCCCCGGAGGGCGGGCCGCTGTTCGACCACCCGACCTCGACCCCATCGGCGAGTGAGCCGCCGTCCGCGTCCATGACGCCTGCGGAGCTGGCCCACGCCCAGGCCGTGCTGAACGCCGCCGACGCTCGCAACGCGTTGTTCAACCACCCGGACAGCAACCGGGGCCAGGATCCGCTCGATCGCCTCACCAGCGCCGAGCAGCGCCTCGCCAGGCGCG
Organism: Vulgatibacter sp.; assembly: GCA_035565615.1. GTDB lineage: Bacteria > Myxococcota > Myxococcia > Myxococcales > Vulgatibacteraceae > Vulgatibacter. The sequence continues at coordinate 463 of DATMSB010000076.1, forward strand.
TCTTCGCGCACGGGCAGGCCACCCGGGGCCGACGATGAAGGCGCTGGAACGCCGCCTCCAGGCCGCCGAGGAGGCCATTGCGGAGCAGGAGCGAAGCATCACGATGGAGGAGGCGATCTATCGCTCCCTCGGCATCGAAGCGCCTCCCCGCCCTAACGACCTCCCCGACGAAGGATCCGGTCTGGAGTCCGTGATCCTCCGCATCGAGCGGGAGAAGACCGCGAAGGAGAAGGCAGGCTGACCACCCGGCGGCGGCCGGCATCGAGGAGGCGTCACGTTTCCTTCCGACGGCGTGGCGCTTTCCTCGTTTTCGACGTTCGAGGGAGCGTGGGGGAATCGAACGGAATCAAGAATCGCAGCGTTCCACCGCTCCGTTTCGATCGAGAGTTGGAGCGTGCCCCCGCCGATGCCCCCTCGGCGCTCTTTCGACCGGGTGAACGGGGGCAGATCCGGCCGCTCCTCCCTCGGTGGCAAGCCGCGCCTCGCAGCACCTCCTCCCCGGTGGAAGCGGCCCGCCGCCGGCCACATCCGGCCCACCTTCCCCCCGTTGGCAAGCGGCCCTCGCCGCGCCTCCTCCCGGCCCGCTCCAGGCTCCTCCGCGCCGGCCTCCTCGCCGTCTGTGGAAGGCCCGCCCGGTTCACGCGCACGGCCCGCCGCCGTCCCTCGGCGACGGTGCCTCTTTGTCTCACTAAATGTGAACGCCACTCGAACGGGGGAAGGCACCCCCCACCCCCGGGGAAAGGGGGCACGGGGGTCGCGGGGGAGGGGTGCCCGGGGAGCGCGACCACCAGCACCACCCCCTAACTCTTTTTGTAAATGCGTTACCGCTCGTAATCGCGTTACGGGAACCGCACCCCCGCCCGTTCCAGGGACAGGGGCAAGGCAGGGGGCAAGATCGCCAGCGACTCCAAGCGGCGCGTTGAAATGCTGTTCTTTTGTCCGATTTCGATTCCCCCCGCCTCCACCATTTTTCCTCAATGATTCTCGGCGTCTGACTTTTCGGAAGACGCCTTCTGCCCATCTACTGCCCAAACGGAATCACCCTCCAGGAGGCGGATCGCGCCCTCCCGGGCCGCGGGCGACGGGTGCATGTACCGCTGGGTCGTCGTCAGGTGGACGTGCCCCGCGAGTACCTGGATCGCCTTGGCCGGCGCCCCCTTCATGGCGAGCCGCGAGCAGATGGTGTGCCGCAGGATGTGAAGCTGGCCGGTCTCCTTCAGACCCGCCCGCCGCTGGATCGCCTCCATCCAGACCTGCAGCGTCTTCTGTGAAACCGGCTTGCCCGCGTTGCGGCGGCCGTCCCGGTAGAGGACCCGCGGCCCGCGCAGGTGCCGCGCCTCCCGGCAGGCCTCCACCAGCCTCGAGGTCATCGGGATCGTGCGGGCCCGGCCACCCTTCGGTGCGACGAGCTCCCCGCGGGAGAGCGAGTGCTTCACCGTCAGGGTGCGGTTGCGCAGGTCGACCTGCGCCCACTCGAGCGCCATGATCTCGCCAGCTCGCAGCCCCGCCTCGCCGGCAAGGAGGAGGAAGACCAGGCGTGACGGCCCGAGCTTCTCCGCGGCCTCGGTGAGCCGGGCGAACTCGTGCTCCTGGTAGAACGTCATCGTCGGCGGCGGCGCCTTCACCAGCGCGACGTCGACAGGCATCCTCGGGATCACCTTCCACCTCACTGCCGTCTTCAGGAGCTTCGCGAGCACCGAGAGGACGTTGTTCACCGTCTTCGCCGAGTGATCGACGAGGCGCCCCTTGAGCCGCTGCACGTCCTCCTCGGAGATCTCGCTGAGGCGCTTCTTCCCGAGGAGTGGACCCAGGTGGTTCTTGTAGATTCCCTCCTTGCTGAAGATGGTGGACGGCTTCTGGCGGTTGGCCTTGGCGTGCCCCTCGATCCGACGGTCCCAGAACTCGGCGAGGGTCGGAACCTCCGCCGGCGGCAGCTTGTCGCGCCGTCCCTCCAGGAGAGCGGTACGGAGCAGTCGTTCGTGTTCCTCTGCTCCGCGCTTCGTGTTGACGGGTCTGGTCTCGCGGATCCGCTTCGAGGTTCCGTCCGGGAACCGGAAGTAGAAGTCCACGACCCAGCGGCCGCCGATCTACCGTGCTGCCATGTTGCCTCCTCATGAGGCGACACGGCGCTTACCGCGGGCCGAGTCGACCACCGATGGGGCAGGGGACGCAAGTTGCGCCGCTCCGCCCCGCACCCATCGGACGGCGCTTGCGGTCCAGACGCGGATGGGCCGCCCCTTCCCCGAGCGGCCGGACCCCTCCAGCTCCCCCGAGTCAAGCATCGCGTAGACCGTGCGCCGGTCCAGCCGGAGGAGGTCGCAGACCTCCGGCACGGTCATCACCGGGGGCAGGTCCGCAGGTACGAGAATCGGGTCGGTCATCGCCCACATCCGCCTTCATCCGCCAAGGGTGGCCTGCGACGATCTGCAACGAGCTGCGCTTGCCTTCTCGGGGGCCTTCCGGCTACGTGCGCCGCCGTCCACCGACGTCCACTGACGTCCACCTGAGAGGTGTGACGGACCGGCAGGATGAGATCCTCGCGGCAATCGGCGCCATCGGCGATCGGCTCGACGGGCTCGAGAACCGCTTCGATGACTTCGACTCGCGCCTGCGTCTTGTCGAACAGAAGCTCGATCGAGTGGACCACCGAACCCAGGACCTCGGATCGAGGTTCACGAGGCTCGACGGGAAGGTCTGGAAGATCGGGGGCGTCTCGGAGCTCGGGCGCCGAGAGGGCCTCGAGCTCTTCGTGACGGCGGTTCAGCCGTCGAACTCGCGGGCGCCGTAGTCGAGGATGCCGGCCGCGGCCTGGCTTCCGATCCAGATCCCGAGGCAGAGCAACCAGAGGTCACCGCCGGCACGCGCGCCGGCAAGTACAGGGACCAGGGGCGCGGCCAGCATCACCCAGCCGACGACTCGCATCAGGGCTGCGAGAGGGGTCCGTCCACCCACGAGCTTCATCGTGCACCTCCACACCCATTGTAGCCATGTCGCACCGAGGGTCAAATGACCGCCAAAGTGGAAGTGTTTGGCCTCGACGCCCTCATGCGGCGGATGCAGGACCTCGAGCCCAAGCTCGCCAAGAAGGCGCTGCGGACCTCTCTCCGGTCGATGGGGAAGGTGTACACCCGGGAAATCAAGAAGCGAGCCGGCGACCTCGACTTCGAAGGACGCGCGCAAGACCCTGATGCGCGCCGTCTACATGCAGGTCGTCTCGAGACGCGGGAGGATCAAGCTCTTCGTTCGGATCCGCAAGCCCGATCGGCGGACCAACCAATAGTCCGACGCCTACTACTGGCGATGGGTGGAGTACGGCACCGCGAAGCGTTACCGCGAGATCTCCCGAACCTACGAGTGGGGGGAGGTCGAACGGCGTGGGTTCACGGATGCTCGAGGTGGCCAACGGAAGGCCACGCGATTCGGGCGAATCCTCGTCAAGAAGCGCCTCGCGTACACCGGTTTCATCGCGCCCCAGCCATTCGTGCGCCCTGCCGCGCAGGCCGCCAAAGACTGGGCACTCCGAGCGTTCGAGGCCGAGCTGAGGCACCACATCGACGAGGCCTTCCGTGGTTGGGGCGGCGCTTCGTTCGATGCTTCTTGCCGACCCGGTGGTCTCGGCGCTGGTTGGGGATCGGATCGCGCCCGAGATGATCCCCGAGGACTCGTCGCTTCCGGCGCTCACCTACGTGGTCGTCTCCGAGGACCCCGACGAACACCAGGAAGGTCTCTCGGGGATCGAGACGGTTTCCGTTCAATTCAGCGCCTGGGCTGCCGGCACGCCCTCCGGGAGTGGCTACACGACGTCCCGGACGCTCGCCCGGGCCATCGCGCAGGCCTTCGGTGGCAGCTACTTCGAGCGGCTGCTGACCAAGTTCTCGATGCCCGAGGAGCTGTTCGGCCCGATCAGCCTCAAGGGCATGGAGCAGGACCGCTTCGTCCGCATCACCGCAGGCCGGCTCCCCGAGGCGGAGTTCGCCTTCGTTGACGAGGTGTTCAAGGCCAACTCCGCCATCCTCAACAGCCTCCTCAGCCTCGTCAACGAGCGGCTCTTCCACAACGACGGCACTCCGATGCAGGTGCCGCTGGTGACGCTCTTCGGGGCCTCGAACGAGATGCCGGAGGGCGAAGAGCTGGAGGCGCTCTTCGACCGGTTCCTCGTGCGCTTCAACGTCCAGTACCTGCTCCAGCCGCACAACTTCCGCGCCGTACTCGCAGCGGGCGAGCCTACCTCCACCGTCTCCCTCTCATTGAAGGAGCTGCGGAAGGAGCAGGCCGCCACCAGGCTGGTGAAGGTCACCGACGACACCGTCGATGCCCTGGTGGCGATGCGCGAGGCGCTGCGGCAGGAGGGCATCGTCGCCAGCGATCGCCGGTGGAAGAAGTGCCTCCGGCTCGCCCAGGCGGCAGCACACCTCGCGGGCGAGAAGAAGACCTCGCCGGAGGACCTCTCGATCCTCGTCGACTCGCTCTGGCGCGAACCGAAGGACCGTCCAAAGGTCGCACGCATCGTGGGCAAGCTGGCGGACCCCATCGGCACGCAGGCACAGGAAGTCCTCGACGCGGCACGGGAGACCGCCGGCAAGGTGACGGCGCTGAAGACCGGCGATCGCAAGAGCTACATCGCTGCGGCGGCGCAGGCGCTGGAGCAGTTCAACCAGCAGCAGGACCGCCTGACGAAGCTCGCACGAAGCGGCGGGAAGCGGGCCCGGAGCGTCATCGCGGACGCCAGCCCCGAGATCAATGCCATGCACGCAGAGCTGGCCCGCACGGTCAGCGCCGGTCTCGGGCTCCGGAGCGTCCGATGAAGCGCATCCTCTTCGACGTGCCTCGCTGGCACGTCTTCCTCCACCGCGAGGCACGAGGACTGGACCAGGTCGACCGATCGGATCCTCCCCAGCTCCGCTTCGAGGACGAGCTCTTCGACCGCCTCTACGCTGGTGGCAGCGAGGAGCCCCCATCCGCTGCGATCGGCCCGCTTGCGGCGTGGGCGAAGCGGATCCACGAAGCCTGCGCCGAGCTCCTGGATTTCGCTCGCCTGAGCGAATCATGCGGCACCGCGACGTGCGGACGACGACGTCGATCTACGGGCACCTGGACGTCGAGGATCTGCGCGAGGCGATCAACCGGCTGCCTGCTTTACCGGAGGCCGAGGAGGATCTCGAAACCGCCACGGCGACCGGGACCAACGGTGACTCCGAACCGTTTGTTACCCGGTTGCTACCCGACGCCGCTCGGGCAAAAGGAAAGGCCGGATCCCCTTCGGTAACCTCTGGGAATCCGGCCTCTTTTCTGGAGCGGGAAACGGGACTCGAACCCGCGACCCTCAGCTTGGGAAGCTGATGCTCTACCAACTGAGCTATTCCCGCATAGAAGTGACCGCAGAAATAGAGGGGCGGTCGGGCCAAGTCAAGCGTGCGCAGCGGTCGGAGCGGCGTTTTGAGGCGGTCGGTCCGGAGGCCGGCACGGCCGAAGTTCGCGCGGGGCGTTTGGCCGGGCTGGTGCCGCGCGGGAGTGGCCGGCGCGCGTCGGAGTCGGCGCCACGGGAACGATCGGCTGGCGAGGAGGCCGCCGGGGAAGGGCGGCTCCTTCGCCCGCGGCGACCGGCTACTCCCCTTGCGGCTTCTCTCGGATGAAGAGGGCCCGGGAGACCTCTCGGACGCCGGTGTCCTCGTCGACGGTCTCGGTGTGGCGTCGTGGTGGTGCACTTGTAGACCCACAGGCCGATCGCCTCGCCCACCTCGACGGACGGGTGGGCCGGCAGCACGAGCATCTGGAAGGCGGGCCAGTCGCTGAAGTGATCCACGGACGCCACGACCTCGTTCGCGTCCTCGTCGACGTGCGCGTCGGCGACGGCCTGCCAATGGCCCTCGGCGTTCTGGAACGCCGGGCCGACGCCCGCGGTGGAGCCCGGGGAGTGAGGAAAAAAAATGCCGGGCGGGTGCCTACCGCCGCCGGCGGCGGAGCACGGCGTGGGCCGCCAGCGCCAGGGCCGCCAGGGACGGCGCGCCGCCGGCGGCGCTGCAGGACTGCTCCTCCTGCGCCACGAGCCGGAAGGCGTTGCACGCGTCGCCCACCCCGTCCCGGTTGCCGTCGAGCTGGTCGGGGTTGGGGACGTCGATGCAGTTGTCGTCCGCGTCTGGGATGCCGTCGCCGTCCACGTCGGCCGCCTCCTGCGGCGAGAAGACGACGCGGTCGACGCCCAGGGTGGCGCCGGCCGGCGCGCCCGTGAGGGCGATGCGCACCTGGCCCACCTTGCCCTGCCACGCTCCCGTGCCCTCGAGCGGCACCACGTAGGTGTGGAGGAGGCCGTCTTGGGCCGGGCGCAGCACGTACGGCTCCGGCGCCAGCTCACCCTCGATGCCGCCCACCTGGATCTCCACGCGCGCGCCCCCTGCCGCCGCCTTCGCGGGCACGACGAGCTTGAGGAGCAGGCTCCGGTACTCGGCGGTGTCGATCTGGGTCTGCTGGTTGAGCAGGCCCACGGCCTCGGCGCCCTCGCTCTCCAGGACGATCATGCCGCCCACGGACACCGGCTCCCCCTCGTTGCCGAACGGCTCCCAGCCCTCGGCGCCGATGGTGAACTCCCACCGCGGGTAGTCGTCGCGGCCGGACACGGTGGTGATGGAGCGCATCCGGGTGAAGGTCGCCTCGTAGAAGTACTCGTTCCAGTACTTGCGCACCGCCTCGGTCTTGCGGATGGCGACCTCGGGCGGCGCGATGTTCGGCTCGGCGTCCTTGATGGAGTTGAAGACGAAGATCTGGCGGCTGGTGCGGGTGGCCTCGCCGAACGGCGGATCGCGGAAGCCCAGGTCGTCCTGGACGTCGTAGAGCGCGACGTCGACCCGCTCGCCCTCCACCCGGAGGAGACCGCTCTCGGGCGCCGTCGACTTGCTGCAGTCGCGGGAGCCGGGGCAGCCCCTGGGGCGGATGAAGAAGGTGGGGCGGACCTCCGGGTCGTCCATGACGCCCATCGCGTAGAGGTCGAAGTCGGAGTACTTGGAGAAGGCCGCGTGCTCGATGCGGAAGTTCCCGTCGCCCTCGTCGATCCAGCGGTTGCCCTCCAGGGGCGAGCCGCCGGAGTTGAGCCAGTAGCTCCAATGGGCGTCGTCGCGCCCGAGGAGCTCCTTGCTCCGCAGGAGAGTGGTCCGGTCGAAGTGGGTGAGGAAAGCCCCCCACCGGTGGCCGACCTCCTGGCCGAGGACGCCGTGGAGGGAGCGGTAGGTGGTGGCGAACGGAGGCTGGTCGGTGCAGCCGTCCTGGAACCAGTCGCCCGCCTCGCAGCTCCACCACACGTTCATGGACACGAGGCCGTGGATGCTGCTGCCCAGGCCGCCGAAGAACGCCCGCAGATCGTGGACCCGCATGCCCGTGCCCACGATCTCGTTGTAGATGGGGCGGTAGTAGGCGCCGCCGAAGTCGGGCGTGATGAAGTCGTTGAAGAAGATCGGGATCTCGAAGCCGTTGTCGACCGACCGCACAAGCCTGGAGACGATGGGCGCCCCCTGCCTGGCGTAGTCGTAGTAGGCCCAACCTTGGTTCATGCCCTGGAAGACGAGGGCGCAGCCGGTCTCGGCCTCTTCGCCCTCCCCGCAGACGTCGGCCAGCACGTGGACGACGTCGCCCACGATCCGCACGTCGGGGTGGGGTTCCTTCTTCTCCAGGATCCCGCGGACCTGCACGTCTGCGCCGAAGGCGATCGCATCGGCCTCCAGGCCGGCGATCACCTCCTCCACCGGGATGGCCCGCTTCTCGGCGACGGGGAGCGATCGGAAGGAGGGACGCTGCGCCAGGGCGGGAGCGGCGAGGAGCGGCAGAAGCAGCGCGACGGCTGCGCGAAGGGCGAGCATGTTCGAGCGCACTCCTGTGCGGCGACCGCGCGAAGCAGCGAGCGGACGGCCGGTCGGCGAAAGCGCCGGCATGCTATGCGACAGGGAGCCCCCCGTGCAACCGGGCCGCTAGCCCCGGAACTGGCGGAAGTGCTCGACGATGGCGGATTCGATCGTCGTGAAGTCGGCGCCCTCGTCGATGTCGAGGTCGAGCCAAATGCCGCCGCAGCTCTCGCAGGTCTCGTAGCGGAGGCCGAGCTTGTCGTTTCCTTCGACCACGGTGAGGTCGACGGCGGTGCACTCGGGGCAGGTCACGGCGATCTCCTCGAGGTTGGCCTTGCCGCCGAGCCGCTCGAGGACGGGCAGTCCGTTGCGGAGCAGGATGCGGTTGAGATCGCCTGGATCGATGAAGATACCGCTGCATTCGGCGCAGCGCTGCAGCGAGATGTCCTCTCCATCGAGGGACGCCATCTCGACGTTGCAGCGGGGGCAGTCCATGGAAATTCGTCTCCCTTTCGGTTCGGGGTTTGTGTGGAAAATCACGGGTGAACCGGCTGGAACACCCTAGCAAAGCGGAATGTTCCGCCGCAACGCCCGAAGGGTGGCGGCGACGCCGCGCTACGCCTTTACTCGACGGATCTCGGCGCCCAGCCCGCGCAGCTTCTTCTCGATCCGCTGGTAGCCGCGATCGAGGTGGTAGACCCGCTGCACGGTGGTGGTGCCCTGGGCGCAGAGGCCGGCCAGGATCAGCGACGCGGACGCCCGCAGGTCGGTGGCCATCACCGGCGCTCCCGACAGCCGCGAGACGCCCTTCACCACGGCGGTCTTGCCGTCGACGGAGATGCTCGCCCCCATGCGCGACAGCTCCTGCACGTGCATGAACCGGTTCTCGAACACGTTCTCGGTGATCACGGACGAGCCGTCGGCGATGGCCATGGCGACCATGAGCTGGGCCTGCATGTCGGTGGGAAATCCCGGGAACGGCTGGGTCTTGCAGTCGACGGCCTTGAGCCGCCTGGGGGCCTTCACCCGCACGCCCTTCTCCGCCGGCTCGATGACGACGCCCGCCTCCCGCAGCTTCTGGATCACCACCTCGAGGTGGGCGGGGACGCAGCCCTCGACGACGACGTCGCCGCCGGTGACGGCCGCCGCCACCAAAAAGGTGCCGGCCTCGATGCGATCGGGGATCACGGAGTGGACGGCGGGCCGCAGCGCGTCGACGCCCTGGATCTCCACCCGGTCGGTGCCCGCGCCCTCGATGCGTGCGCCCATGGAGCGCAGCGCCTCGGCCAGGTCCTCGACCTCCGGCTCGCGGGCCGCGTTCTCGAGGACGGTGGTCCCCTTGGCGAGGGCCGCCGCCATCATCAGGTTCTCGGTGCCGGTGACGGTGACGACGTCGAAGGTGATCCGCGCGCCGACGAGCCGCCGGGCCCGCGCCTGCACGTAGCCGTGCTCGAGGCTGATGCTGGCGCCGAGCTGCTCGAGCCCCTTGAGGTGCTGATCGATCGGCCTCGCGCCGATGGCGCAGCCGCCGGGGAGCGACACCCGCGCCTTGCCGTAGCGGGCCACGAGCGGCCCCAGCGCGAGCACGCTCGCGCGCATGGTCTTCACCAGCTCGTACGGCGCGATCGGCTCGAGCTCGCTCGACGGCGGGACCGTGACCTCCACCCGCTCCGCGGCGCGGCCGGTGCCGCGCACCACCTCGCAGCCCATGGAGCGCAGGAGCCGGCCCATGGTGGAGACGTCGGCGAGGTCGGGGACGTTGCCGTAGGACGAGGTGCCCTCGGCGAGGAGGCTGGACGCGAGGATCGGCAGGGCCGCGTTCTTCGCCCCCGAGATCTTCACTTTCCCTTCGAGGCGCTTGCCGCCCGTGATGACGATGGAGTCCATTTGGCGCGCGAACCTACTCCGCATCGTCGGCCGGCGCCAGGACGCCGACCGCGTACCGATCGCGGCGGGTGAAGTCCTGCTCGGCCCGGGCCTTCGCGAAGCCCGCCTCCCGCAGCAGGCCGACGACGACCTCCGCCTGGCCGAGGGAGAGCTCGAGGGCGACCCGCCCCCCGGGGACGAGGTGCCGGCCCGCGCCGCCGACGATCCGCCGCACGACGTCGAGGCCGTCGCCCCCGCCGTCCAGGGCGAGGTGCGGCTCGCGGCGTACCTCCCGCGAAAGCCCGGGGAGCTCGCCGCTCGGCACGTACGGCGGGTTGGAGACGACGACGTCGTACGGCGGCTCGCCCTCCACCGGGGCGAAGAGATCGCCCACGAGGACCCGGCAGCGATCGGCGACGCCCAGCCGCGCGGCGTTGGCGGCGGCGACCTCGGCGGCCCCCGGCTCGAGCTCGACGAGATCGACCCGCGCGCTCGGCCGCTCCGCCGCGATGGTGAGGCCCACGCAGCCGGAGCCGGCACAGAGGTCGAGGACCCGCGCGCTCTCCGGCAGATCCTCGAGCGCCCGGTCGACGAGCCCCTCGGTCTCCGGCCGGGGCACGAGCACCCGCGCGTCCACCAGGAAGTCGCGGCCGTAGAACTCCTTGCGGCCGAGGATGTACGCGGTGGGCTCGCCGGCGGCGCGGCGCTCGATGCGCTTGCGGTAGGCGGCGAGCTCGTCGGGGGTGAGGGGCTTGTCGAAGTCGAGGAGGAGCCGGAGCCTGTCGACCCCGAGGGCGTCGGCGAGGAGCAGGTCCGCGTCGGAGCGGGGCGAGTCGGCCCCCTTTCCCTCGAGGTAGTCGGCGGTCCAGAGGATCGCGCGGCGGATGGTCCAGCGCTCCATCAGCCTCGCGCTTCGCCGGGCGCCGCCTCCGCCTCGAGCTGGCTCGCCATGAAGTGGTTGCGGCAGGCGACGAGGAGGTCGTGGATGTCCCCGTCCATCACGTCGTCGAGGTTGTGCCGGGTGAGGCCGACGCGGTGATCGGTGAGGCGATCCTGCGGGAAGTTGTAGGTGCGGATCTTCTCGGAGCGGTCGCCGGAGCCCACCATGCCGGAGCGGGAGGCGTCGCGCTCGGCCCGCTGCCGCTCCACCTCGATCTCGTAGAGCTTGGCCCGCAGGATCTTGAGGGCCTTGTTGAAGTTCTTGAGCTGCGACTTCTCGTCCTGGCAGACGACGGTGATGCCGGTGGCGAGGTGGGTGAGGCGCACCGCGGAGTCGGTGGTGTTCACGCTCTGCCCGCCGGGGCCGCCCGCCCGCATCACGTCCTTGCGGTAGTCCTTCTCGTCGAGGTGGACGTCGATCTCGTCCGCCTCGGGGAGCACCGCCACGGTGGCGGTGGAGGTGTGGATACGCCCCTGCGCCTCCGTCTCAGGGACCCGCTGCACCCGGTGGACCCCGCCCTCGAACTTGAGCCAGGAGTAGGCGCCCTCGTGCTGGATGAGGACCTGCGCCTCCTTGAGGCCGCCGGCCCCCGACTCGGAGCGGGAGAGGATCTCGTACTTCCACCCCTGGCGCTCCGCGTACCGCAGGTACATGCGCAAGAGGTCCGCCGCGAAGAGGCCGGCCTCGTCGCCGCCCACGCCCTGGCGGATCTCGAGGATGACGTTCTTCTCGTCGAGCGGGTCCTTGGGGAGGAGCAGGATGCGCAGCTTTTGCCCGAGGGCCTGGTGCCGCTCCCGCAGGGCGGGCAGCTCCTCCTTGGCGAGGGCGCGGATCTCGTCGTCGTTCTCCTCCAGCAGGAGCTCGTTCTCGTCGATCTCCTTGCCGACCTTCGACCACTCCCGGAAGGTCTCGACGATGGGCTCCAGCGCGGCGCGCTCGCGGGCCACCTTCTGGTACTTGTCCGCGCTGCCCAACACCTCCGGGTTGGAGAGTTCGACGGTGAGGCGCTCGAACCTGCGCTCGATCTCGTGGAGCTTGTCGTTCATGAGCTCTTGGAAAACGCCCGGCGGCCGCGGGAGAATCCGCAGCGGCCGGCGCATCCTATAGGGAGCGCCGCGGGCGCGGTCAATCGCGGCGTGGAAGGTCCCCGGCGGATGTGGTCTAGTCGATCCCCATGGGACGTGGAGTGCTGGCGCTTGCGTGTCTGGTCCTCGCCGCCTGCGGGGGGAAAGAGGAGAGGAGCGGCTCGCTGACGGGGGCCACCGCGACCACCGACCTCGCGGACCGGGTGCGGCTCGCCTGGACGGTCGAAGGGGACCCGCCGGATCGGATCCACGTGGAGCGGGACGGCGAGCGGATCGCGACCTTGCGGGGAGGCGCCCGCTCGTTCGAGGACCGCGGCGCGACCGCGGGATCCTTCGCCGCGCCGGAGGTGACGGCGGAGGCGGAAGTCCACGCCGTGCACCTGGAGTGGGGCGCGGTGGAGGCCCTCCCCGGCCCGGACCACGTGTACACGGTGATCGCGGTCCTCGGCGACGGTGAGATGGGTCGGGTGCAGGCGACGGGATCGCGGGGGCCCCAGGTGCAGGAGGCCTGGCTCGTCCGCCGCGACGGCGAGGAGGTGGCCGTCCTCCCGGCGGCGCGCCGCGCCTACCGGGACGAGACGGCCGGCACCGGCCAGCTCGGCGAGCCCCGGGACCTCGCCGTGACGCGGGTCGACGGCGGCCTCGAGCTGGAGTGGACGCCGGGCGAGCCCGTCCCAGGTCGCGAACACGGATACGAGGTCGCCGCGGCGGGTCCCTACGGCACCGGCGCCGCGTCGCCCCCGGTGACGGCGGCGCGGGCGGCCCCCGAGGCGGAGGGAATCGAGATCCTCCGGGACGGCGGGCTCCTCGAGCGGGTGCCCTCCCCAGCGACCTCCTACGTCGACGCCAGCGCCCATCCGGGACGGGCCAGGGCCGGGGGCGTCGTCGCTTCGCCGAGGGTCGACTCGGTGATGCTGCTCTGGGAGACGCGGGAGGAGGACGGGACGGAGCACGCCTACCGGGTGCGGGCGTACGCGGGCGACGAGCTCGGTCCCGCGACCGAGCCGGTCCATGAGCGCCGGATCGCCCCGGTCGTGGCGCAGTGGAGGATCACCCGCGACGGCCTCGAAGTCGCGATGCTGCCCCCTTCCATGCAGGCCTGGGAGGACTTCGACGCGGACCCGCCGATCGTCGGTCCCCCGGTGGACCTCGCGGCCACCCAGGGCACCCGCGCGGACGGGGTGCTGCTCACCTGGGAGAGCGGATCGAGCGTCGTCCTCCACCAGTACGAGATCTCGGCGATCACGGCGGAGGGCGAAGGCGATCGCACGGGCGTCGTCGCCGGGCGCGCGCTCCCGTCGATCGGCTACGAGGTGATGCGAAGCGGCGGGACCTGGATCCCCCTGGGCGACGTCCGCTCCTGGCTCGACGTCGACGCGCCGCCGGCGGTGCTCCGGCCGATGCAGGCGATCGCGATCGAAGACCGGTACCGCGGCTTCGCCCAGCTCGGGCTCGTCGAGCCGCCCTCGACCCGGCCGGACGTCGCTCCCGTGTACACGGTGCGCACCGTCGTCTCCAGCCAGCCCGGAGAGCAGGCGGTCGTCGCCGGCTACCGGGGGATGGACCTCGACTTCCAGTGGAGGCGCCACGAGGGCGAGACGACGACGCTCCTCGCGGGAGCGGAGGTGCCGGAGGACTTCGATCCGTCGCCTCCCCTGAACGCCCCCGTCTCCTGGGTCCTGGAGGCGTGGAGCGGAGGCGACCTCGTCGCGGAGTCGGCGCCCTCCGCGCCCATGGTCCTGTCCGGCTTCCGGTCCGTGAGCGTGAGCTGGGGCTTCGCGTGCGCCGTGCGCGCCCTCGACGACCGCGGCGTCTGCTGGGGGACGACCCAGGAGTCGCCTTCCTTCCTGCCCCAGCTCCCGGAGGTCGATCGCTTCTCGGTCGTGTCGGCGGGGCGCAGCCACGTCTGTGGCCTCCGCCTGGACGGCACCATCGCCTGCCGCGGGGGCGACGTCGACGCGAACACCGAGCCGTCGCCGGCGTTCGAGTACACGAGCCTCAGCTCCGGCCACGAGCACGCCTGCGCCGTGCGCACGCACGACCAGGCGGCGATCTGCTGGGGGAAGAACGAGCTCGGCAGGGCGAGCCCTCCCGGAGGCCTCGAGTTCGCCTCCGTGAGCGCCGGGTTCTCGCATGGCTGTGGCGTGCAGACGAACGGCAAGGTCGCGTGTTGGGGGGCGTACGGCGCCGAGCCGCCCGACGAGGACTTCCTCTCGATCTCGGCGGGCCGAGAGGTCACCTGCGGGGTGACGGTGGCGGGCGCCCTACGCTGCTGGGGAGCGGACGAGACGGGCATCGTCGGCGGTGCGCCCACCTCCGGGAGGTTCGAGTCGGTGACGGTCGGCAAGAAGCACGCCTGTGCGGTGCGGCAAGTCGATCGCACCCCGATCTGCTGGGGCCGGGACCTGGCCGGAGAGACGGTCCCCGACCCCACCCTCGCGGGGGTGCTGGAGATCAGCGCCGGCGAGCTCCTCACCTGTGCCGTCGCCGCCGACGAGCGCATCCGCTGCTGGGGCGCCGCGTCGCCGGCGCCCTCGCGCGAGGCCTTCGCGCAGATCAGCGCCGGCGTGGAGCACACCTGCGGCATCCGCCGGGACGATGGGAGGCTGCGCTGCTGGGGCTACGATCCGAACGCGCGGCTGCCGCGGCTGAACACCACGGAGGCGTATCTGACGGTGTCGTCGGGGGCGGGCAGCGCCTGCGCGATCCGCGCGGAGGACGGGGGCCTCACCTGCTGGGGAGGCCAGGAGGTGGGAGACTTCGATCCCCCCACCGATCCGGAAGGATTCTCGTCCGTCGCGGTGGGCGAAGGCTTCGCGTGCGCGATCCGGCGGGCGGACGGGAAGCTGATCTGCTGGGGGCCGCAGGCACCGCCGGCCGCGCCGATCTCGCCGAGCGCCACCGCGTACCTCGACTTCGCCGCGGGGCGAGCCGACGTGTGCGCGATCCGCACCTTCGATCGAGCCGTCGATTGCTGGCTCGGCGTCGGCGCCCGGGGCGAGGAGTTCACCTTTCCGGGTCCGTTCGAGACCTTGAGCGCCTCCTCCAACGGATCGGCGCTCTGCGCCCTCCGCTCGGGGACGTGGACGCCGGCCTGCTGGAGCGTCCGAGGGGGGGTGGTGGGCTTCGCGATCTTCGACTCGCTCGAGCGGATCGCGGTCGGCGCCAACCACGCCTGCGGGATCGTCCGCGGGAGCCAGGGGACGCTCGCCTGCGGGGGATCGACCGGGAAGGGCCAGATCGGGAACGCGGCGCTGCGCACCCTGGGCTACGACGACGTCACCGCGGGGAAGGATTTCACCTGCGGGATCAAGCGGCGGGACGGGACCCTGATCTGCTGGGGCGACAACTGGTATGGACAGGCGCCGTCGCCGTTCGCGATCCCGTGATCAGACCCGCTGGAGGAAGGACAGCTTGACGGTGCGCTCGCCGCGTCCGGGGAAGAACGCGGTGACTCGGTCGTCGTGCACCACCAGGACCTCGCCCTCGCCGAAGGCGGGGTGGGCGACCCGGGCGCCGGGGCCGAGCGTCTTTCGCGCGCCGCGGCCCTCGGGCTTCTTTCGGGCGGGGCGGAAGGTGCGCAGCGGGCGGCGGTGGTGCGCGCTCTCCGCGGCGGCGGCCGCGGCGGCCGCCCGCGCCGCCGCGACCCGGGCCTCGGCCTCCTCGGAGAGCCGCCGCTCCTCCTCCTTGCGGGCCTCCTCCTCGGCGCGTCGCACCCGCCGCAGGCACGAGTCGCAGTGCCCGCAGGTGGAGGCGGCGTCCTCGCCGAAGTAGGCGAGGAGGATGCGGGTGCGGCACAGGGTCGAGGTGGCGTAGCGCACCACCGCGTCCAGTCGGGCCCGATCCTCCCGGCGCCGCTCCTCGTAGCGGAGGGCGGCGGCGGCGAGGTCCTCGTCCGCGGCGACGGGGCCGCAGGCCCGCACCCTGGCGCCGTCCTCCTCCACCGCGAGTCCGAGCTCCACGAGGAGCGAGAGGACCACCCGCGCCGTGCGCAGGGGGAGCCCCGCCCCTTCGGCGACGACATCCAGGCCCTGGGCGTCGGCGCGGGCGTGGCGCTCCAGCGAGCGGTAGACCCGGATCACGTCCTCCGGGCGGGGGTACCGGCCGCCGAGGAAGTACGCCTGCACCCGCCGGTCGCCGGCCTGGTAGAGCAGGGTGCACCGCGAGGGGCGGCCGTCCCTGCCGGCGCGCCCCGCCTCCTGGAAGTAGGCCTCCAGGGAGCCGGGCATCTGCGCGTGGAGCACGAAGCGGATGTCCGGCTTGTCGACGCCGAGGCCGAAGGCGTTGGTGGCGACGATCACCCGGGGCGAGCCGGTCGCCATGAAGGCGCGCTGGACCGCCTCGCGCTCCTTGGCCCGCATCTGCCCGTGGTAGCGCCCCACGTCGATCCCGCTCTCGCGCAGGAGCTGGGCGACCTCCTCCACGTGCTGGATGGTGGCGCAGTAGACGATCCCGGAGCCGCGGCTGCGCCGCACGTACTCGACGAGGCGGCGGCGCCTGCCGTGCTCGGTCGCGGTGTGGATCACCTCGAAAAAGAGGTTCTGCCGATCGAAGCCCGCGATGAGCACCTGGGGATCGCGCATGCCGAGCTGGCGCACGATGTCGCCGATCACCTTGTCGGTGGCGGTGGCGGTGAGGGCGAGGACCGGCGGATGCCCCAGCTCCTCCACCGCCGCCGCGAGGCCGAGGTAGGCCGGGCGGAAGTCGTGCCCCCACTGGGAGACGCAGTGGGCCTCGTCCACCACGAAGAGCTGCGGCCGGGCCTGCGCGACGACCTGGCGGAAGGCGGGATCGGCCAGCCGCTCGGGGGTGACGTAGGCGAGGCGGTGGCGCCCCTCGCCGATGGTCTGCACCGCCTCGCGCAGCTCCTTCTCGGAGAGGGTGGAGTTGACCATGGCCACCTCCACGCCGACGGCGCGCAGCTTCTCGACCTGGTCCTGCATCAGCGAGATCAGCGGCGACACCACCACCGTCGTCCCGGGCAGGGCGAGGGCGGGGAGCTGGTAGGTGAGGCTCTTGCCGCCGCCGGTGGGGAGGATCGCGAGCACGTCCCGGCCTTCGAGGATCGCCTGGATCACCTCGGCCTGGCCGGGACGGAAGCGGCGGATGCTGAAGCGATCGCGGGCGAGCCCGCGCAGGCGCTCCAGGGTCAAGGCGTTCAAGGGATGCTCCATCGGGCCCAAACTCGCTACTCTGCAGTCCAACGACGTCGTGGTGCAACACGCGGCCGGCGCCGACTTCTTCGCGGGAATTCGATGCACACGGTGAAGCTCGTCCTGGAATACGACGGCACCGACTTCGTGGGCTGGCAAGTCCAGCCGAACGGTCGCTCGGTGCAGGAGGCGATCGAGCGCGCCCTCGGCACCCTGCTCGGCGGCACGATCCGGGTGGTCGGCTCCGGCCGCACCGACGCGGGCGTCCACGCCAGGGGGCAGGTGGCCTCCTTCCGCACCGACCGCGATCTGCCCCTGCGGGCGTACGTGCACGGGATGAACGCGCTGCTCCCCAAGGACGTGGCGGTGGTTTCGGCCGAGCTCGCGCCCGAGGGCTTCGACGCCAGGCGCAGCGCGTCCGGGAAGCGCTACGTCTATCGGATCTCCACCAAGCCCGTCCGCTCGCCGCTGCGGCGGAGGACCCACTGGGAGATCTTTCAGCCCCTCGATCGCGCGGCCATGCGGGAGGCGGCGGGGCACCTCCTGGGCGAGCACGACTTCTCCGCGTTTCGGGCGAGCGACTGCCCGGCGCGGACCACCGTCCGGACCCTGCGCGCCCTCGAGCTGCGGGAAGGCGACGACGAGATCGTGGTGGTGGCGGAGGCCACCGCCTACCTCAAGCACATGGTGCGAAACCTCGTGGGCACGCTGGTGGAGGTGGGGCTCGGCAAGCGGGCGCCCGGATCGATGCCGGCGCTCCTGGCCTCGGGCGACCGCCGGCAGGCGGGGAGGACGGCGCCGCCCCAGGGCCTGGCCCTGGACGAGGTCTTCTACGAAGGGAGGTAGGCGGTGGATCTCGGGCTGGACGGGAAGCGGGCGATCGTCACGGGGGGCTCCCGGGGGATCGGCCTGGCGATCGCGAAGGCGCTCGCCGCGGAGGGCTGCAGCCTGGGCCTGATGGCGCGGGGGCTGGAAGGGCTGGAGCAGGCCCGCGAAGCGCTTCTGGCGGGCGGCGCGCGCCAGGTGGAGATCGAGGCCGCGGACGTGACGGAAGCCTCGGCCCACGACGCGGCGCTGGGGCGCCTGGTGGCGGCGCTCGGCGGCGTGGACGTGGCGGTGGCGAACGCCGGCGGCTCCCGGGCGAGCGCCGCGCTCTCCGGACCGGACGAGACGTGGCGGGCGCAGTGGGAGCTGAACTTCCTCTCCGCCGTGCGGCTGGTCCGCGGGTGCACGCCGCACCTCGAGGCCGCCGGAGGCGGCTCGGTGGTGATCGTCTCGTCGATCTCGGGGCTGGAGGCGTTCGGCTGGCCGGCCTACGTGGCATCGAAGGCGAGCCTGCACGGCTACTGCAAGGTGGCGGCGCAGGAGGGGGGCCCCAAGGGGATCCGGGTCAACTGCGTGGCGCCGGGGCCGATCCTCTTCCCCGGCGGATCGTGGGACAGGCGACGCACCCAGGATCCCGAGGCCTTCGAGGAGGTGGAGAGGTCGATCCCGGCGGGGCGCCTGGGGACGCCCGAGGAGGTGGCCGACGTGGTGGCCTTTCTCGCCTCCCGGCGGGCCTCCTGGGTGACCGGAACGGTCGTGGTGGTCGACGGCGCACAGACCCATCGGTTCTGACGGGCCGAGCGCCGGGCCCGCGGGGTAGGATGCGCCAAATGGATCGCTATCTGGATCGGATCGACGCCGGCAGGCGTCTGGGTAAGATGCTCGCGCCGCGGATCGACGGACCCGCCGTGATCCTCGCGGTTCCGCGGGGCGGGGTGCAGGTGGGGGCCCAGGTGGCCGAGGCGCTCCACGCGCCGATGATCCCCCTCCTGGTGCGCAAGGTGGGGCTCCCCGAGCAGCCCAACGTGGTGGTGGGGGCCATCGACGCCGACGGGGCCATGACCTTCACCGACCTCGCCAAGGACAGCGGGCTCCTCCCGGCGGAGATGGAGAGCATGGGGGAGGACGTGGCGATCCGCCTGACGCAGTGGCGGCGGGCGTTCGGCGCGCCCGATCCGGCGAAGGTGGTGCGCAGCCACGTCGCCGTGATCGTGGACGACGCCATCATCACCGGCCTCACCACCCGGGCGGGCATCGAGTTCCTGCGGCGCCGCGGTGCGGAGCGGATCGTGGTGGCGGTGCCGTGCGGCGTCGCCTCCTCGCTGGAGGAGTTGGAGAAGATGGGGGTCGAGCTCGTCGTGCCCGTCCGGGTGTCGAAGCGCGAGGAGGTCGATCGCTGCTACGAGCACCTGCCCGAGGTCACGGCGGAGGAGGTGGCGGATCTGCTGGCGAGGGGCGGCCTCTCCCAGCCGCAAGGGATGAACGTGGGGCAGGCGGGCGATCGCTCCCTGCGGCTCGTGGACTCCCGCGCCGTCGCCCACAAGGCGGTGCTCCGGCTGCCGTCCGGGATCGGGCCGTGGCCGGGGGTGGTGCTCGCGGGCAAGGGCGTGCATCCGGGGACGAGCGCCGGCGAGGCGCTGGCCGCGCGGCTCGAGGAGGCCGGGCTCGCCTCCCTGCGCCTCGAGCTCGAAGGCGGGGCGTCGGAGGAGGCCGTCCTCGAGGTGGCGCTGGACGCGCTCTCCGCCCGGCCTGAGCTCGATCCGTTCCGCCTGGGCCTGCTCGGCTGCGGGAGGGCGGCGCCCGCCGCGGTGGAGGTGGCGAGCGGCGACAAGCGGGTGGCGGCGGTGGCGGTGGTGGCGCCGCCGGGGAACCTGGAGCTCCCCGACCACAGCCTGGTGGTGGACGACGGCGTGCTCGACGCCCGCTCGATCGACCGGATCGGCCGCTGGCTCGGCGATCGTCTCCGGCCCGCCTGAGGCCCGGGCGATCGTCGCGGGCCGCGGGGCGGCGTGGGGGCAGCCGAAGGGGCGCTCCGTTTTTCCGCGGAGAGGGCCCGGCGGAGCGGCGCGTCGACGAAGAAGCCGGGGTCCGCTCAGCCGACGGAGTCGGCGTACGTCATCACCAGGTACATCCGCGCCTTCTCGTCGCCGGGGTTGCGGTAGAGGTGGGGCGCGTCGGCCTCGAAGAGGATGGCGTCGCCGGCGTTCAAGGTCGTGACCTCGCCGTGGAGCTCGATCTCCACCGGGCCCTCCACCACCACCAGGTTCTCGCTGGTGCCGGCGGGGTGCGGATCCGCGCGCTCCACCCCCCGCGGCGCGAGCTCCAGCTCGTAGAACTCCACCCGCCGGGGCTCGTCGAAGGGAAAGAGCGCCCGCGAGGTGAAGCTGCCGTCCGCGCTGCGCAGGCGGCGCGCGTCCCGCTCCCGCAGGACGGTGGTGCCCGACGCCACCCGGGCGGTGATCAGCGCCGAGAAGGTCACGTCGAGGGCGCGGGCGATCTTCCAGAGGACGTTGATGGTGGGCGCGCTGCGCCCCAGCTCGATCTGGCCGAGCATGGCGCGGGAGACGCCGCTGGCCTGCGCCAGCTTTTCCAGGGAGAGGCCGCGGGCGCTGCGCAGGCGGCGCAGGTTCCTCCCCACCGTGGGCGCCAGATCGGGGCCCTCGTCCGGAGCAGGCGCCTCCCGGCGGCGGGCGGACGGAGCGGTGGCGCGAGGCCTGGATGCTCGCTTCTTCGGGGGAGGGACGGAGCTCATCTTTGCCCCCGATGATCGCCGAAAAGGAAGGCGGGGCTCAAGCGATGGATCCCGCCTCCCGTCGAATCAGGCGTGGGCGACGGGCTGCGTGGGCTGCGGCTCGCTCTTTCGCTGGAAGCCCAGGGTGTCGCCGAAGGCGTCGACGATGATGGTGTCTCCCGGGTGGAACTCGCCCTGCAGGAGCTTCATCGCCAGCTCGTCGAGGAGCAGCCGCTGCATCGCCCGCTTCAGGGGCCGCGCGCCGTAGGCCGGATCGTAGCCCTCCTTCGCGATGAGGTCCTTGGCGGCGGGGGTGACCTCGAGCGAGAGGTTCTTGCCCTCGAGCAGCCGCTCGAAGCGCTCGAGCTGCAGGTCGACGATGGTGCGAAGCTGCGCCCGGGTGAGGGGGTGGAAGAGCACCACCTCGTCGATGCGGTTGAGGAACTCCGGCCGGAAGGTGCCCCGCAGCTCCGTCATCACCGCGTCGCGCACCGGCTTGGAGATCACCACCTCGTCGGCGTCGAAGCCGCTCTCCACGATCCCCTCCTGGATGAGCTGCGAACCGATGTTCGAGCTCATGATGATCACCGCGTTGCGGAAGTCGATGGTGCGGCCCTGGCCGTCGGTGAGGCGGCCGTCGTCCAGCACCTGCAACAGCGCGTTGAACACGTCGGGGTGCGCCTTCTCCACCTCGTCGAAGAGGACCACGGAGTACGGCTTGCGCCGCACCGCCTCGGTGAGCTGACCGCCCTCCTCGTAGCCCACGTAGCCCGGGGGCGCGCCGAAGAGCCGCGCGACGGTGTGCTTCTCCATGTACTCGGACATGTCGAGGCGGATCATCGCGGTCTCGTCGTCGAAGAGGAACTCGGCCAGCGCCCGGGCGAGCTCGGTCTTGCCCACGCCGGTGGGGCCGAGGAAGAGGAACGAGCCGATGGGGCGGTTGGGCTCCTGCAGGCCGGAGCGGGAGCGGCGCACCGCGTTCGCCACCGCGTGGACCGCCTGCTTCTGATCTACCACCCGGCGGCCGATGCGCTCCTCCATGCCCACCAGCTTCTGCAGCTCGCTCTCCAGCATCCGAGTCACCGGGATGCCGGTCCACTTGCTCACCACGTAGGCGATGTCCTCGGCGTCCACCTCCTCGGCGAGCATCTTCCGCTCGCTCTGCAGCTCCGCGAGCTTCCGGGACGCCTCCTCGGCCTCCTTCTCGAGGGAGGGGATGGTGCCGAAGCGCAGCTCGGCGGCGCGGTTGAGCTCGCCCTTGCGCATGGCGTCCTCCTCCTCCGCGCGGGCCCGCTCCAGCCGCTCCTTCGCGGCCCGGATCTTGGCGAGCTCCGCCTTCTCCGCCTCCCAGTGGCTCTCGAGTCCGGTGAACTCCTCCTTCAGCTCGGCGAGCTCGCCCTCGATCTTCTGGAGGCGGTCGCGGCTGATGGGATCGCTCTCCTTGCGCAGCGCCTCCCGCTCGATCTCGAGCTGGAGGATCTGGCGGCGCACCGAGTCCAGCTCGGGCGGCATGGAGTCCATGGAGATCCGCAGCCGGGACGCCGCCTCGTCCACCAGGTCGATCGCCTTGTCGGGCAGGAACCGGTCGGTGATGTAGCGGTTCGAGAGCGTGGCCGCGGCGACGATGGCGCCGTCGGTGATGCGCACGCCGTGGTGGGTCTCATAGCGCTCCTTGAGGCCGCGCAGGATAGAGATGGTGTCCTCCACCGAGGGCTCGCCGATCATCACCGGCTGGAAGCGGCGCTCCAGCGCGGCGTCCTTCTCGACGTGCTTGCGGTACTCCTCGACGGTGGTGGCGCCGATGCAGCGCAGCTCGCCGCGGGCCAGGGCGGGCTTGAGCATGTTGCCCGCGTCCATGGCGCCCTCGGCCTTCCCGGCGCCGACCAGGGTGTGGAGCTCGTCGATGAAGAGGATCACCTCTCCCTCGCTCTTGCTCACCTCCTCGAGCACGGCCTTGAGCCGCTCCTCGAACTCGCCGCGGAACTTGGCGCCGGCGATCAGGGCGCCCATGTCCAGGGCGACGAGGCGCTTGCGCTTGATCCCCTCGGGCACGTCGCCGTCGACGATCCGCCGGGCGAGCCCCTCCACGATGGCGGTCTTGCCCACGCCGGGATCGCCGATGAGCACGGGGTTGTTCTTGGTGCGCCGGGAGAGCACCTGGATGGTGCGCCGGATCTCCTCGTCGCGGCCGATCACCGGATCGAGCTTCCCCTTGCGGGCCAGCTCGGTGAGATCCTTGCCGTACTTCTCGAGGGCCTGGAAGGAGGCCTCGGGGTTCTCGCTCGTCACCCGGGCGCCGCCGCGCAGGTCCTTCACCACGGAGACGACGCGGTCCTTGGTGACGCCCACGCTCTGCAGGGCGTCGCCGGCGCCGGCCTTCTCCTCGGCGAAGGAGGCGAGGAGGTGCTCGGTGGAGACGTACTCGTCGCCCAGCTTGCGGGCGAGGTCCTCGGCGCGATCCAGCGCCTTCGCCAGGCGCTGGGCCAGGTAGGTCGCGCCGCCGTGCACCTGGGGGATCTTCGCCAGCGCCTCCTCGAGACGGGAGCGGAGCAGCTCCACGTTCGCGCCGATCTTGCTCAGCACGGGCGGGACGATGCCGTCGCTCTGATCGAGGAGCGCCGCGAGGACGTGCTCCACGTCGACCTGCTGGTGGTCCCGCCGGCGGGCGATCGACTGTGCGCTCTGGAGCGCTTCCTGGGCCTTGATGGTGAGTCTGTCGAGCTTCATGGCCCCAAGCTAAGACCGGGGTCGGGCTTGGCAAGCGAGGGGGCGCGGGCCGGCGAGGGCTTCGGATGCCTTCAGGCGGAGGGAGCCGGCAGAACCGGGCGGCGCTGCAGCCAGAGCCAGGCCGGCAGCGCGAAGAGGGCGGCGAAGGCCAGGGTGATCACCTGGCAGGCGATCGCCGTCACCAGGGCGTCCTGGAGCGGGACGCCGACCCAGACGAAGCCCGCCACCCACGAGGCCTCCTGGGGGCCGAACGAGCCGACGGCTGCGATGGGGAGGGCGGCGCCCGCCTGCGCAACCGCCCCTCCCTGCATCAGCTCCAGCACGCCCACCTCCACCGAGAAGGCCCGGAGGATCGCGCCGAAGAGCAGGGTCTGGCCGAGGAAGACGGCGAGGGAGGTGAGCGCGATCCCCGTCATCTCCCGGCGGCCGAGCGCCTCGCCGTCGGCCAGCGCGTCGCGGAGCTTCGCGAGCGGCTTCGCCACCAGCGCGTGGCGGTCGAGCCCCGTTCGCTTCGCGATCCACGCCGCCGCGCCGAGGAAGCGCCGGAGGAGCGGACGGAAGCCCGCCAGGAGCAGGGAGAGCCCGGCGAGCGCCGCCACGCTGGGCAGGAGGGGCGGGGCGCCCTCGGCGTGGGTGCGGAGGGCGAGCCCCGCGACCACCGCCGCCGCCACGATCGCGAGGTCGATGAGCCGCACCAGGACTACCGAGAGGAGGGAGCGGGCGGCGTCCTCCCCGGCGTGGCGCCGC
Organism: Vulgatibacter sp.; assembly: GCA_035565615.1. Classification (GTDB taxonomy): domain Bacteria; phylum Myxococcota; class Myxococcia; order Myxococcales; family Vulgatibacteraceae; genus Vulgatibacter. The sequence goes on from DATMSB010000076.1 coordinate 24,366, forward strand.
AGGATCCAGGGCAGGCTGAGCTCGCCGAGGCGCAGGGGCGTCACCCGGTTGAGGAAGACCTGGATCGCCGTCGCCGCGGTGGTGAGCGGCCAGCGGGCGTGGCGGTTCAGGATCGCGAAGCGCAGGCCCCTCGTGATCAGGACGAAGAGGGAGCCGAGGGCCGCGACCCCCAGCCAGCCCGGCCGCGCCTCCCGGAAGCGCACCGCCGCGTTGGCCAGGTCGAGCTGGGAGAAGACGACGGCGAGCAGGGCGGCGGACGCGGCGAAGGCGAGGACCACCCGCAGCGCCTTCCTCCGGGGGGGGCGCACGGTCATGGCGCCGGCCCTCCGGAGGGATCGGCCGGCGCCTCTCCGGCAGCGCGTGCTCCTTCGCCGGCCTGCGCCTCGGAGACCGGCGGCGCCGGCTCGTCCGGCCTCTCCGGCGGGTCGATCCGGTACAGCCAGACGTGCTCGGCGAGCACCAGGTCCGGCTCGCGATCGAGGGAGATGGGGCCGCAGGGCTTCTTGAACCGCACGGCATGGGCCGCGTGCACGGCGATCCACGCCGGGCCCCGCACCTGGGTCTTGCAGTCGAAGCGGCGGAAGGTGGCGCCGAAGCGCTTCATCTCCATGGGGGCGGCCGATCCGTACGGGAGGTAGTAGAGTGGCTCGAGCCGGCGCTCCTTCACGAAGGTCGCGAGGCGGCGGACGTCCTGCCCCCAGTCCTCGGCGATGATGCTGATGCGGTGTCCGGGCTTCGAGCCGCCGATCGCCGAGCTGAAGTGGCCGATGTACGCCGGCGCGCTGGCGAGGGCCTCGGCCGCCGCGGCGACGAGCACCACCGCGACCGGGATCCGCGCGACGGCGCCCAGGAGCGTCGCCGCCCACCCGGCCCCGATCACCAGCGGCGGGAAGATGGGGAGCAGGTGCCGCACGCCGATCTGGATCTCGGAGAAGAGCGACACGCCGAGGAGCAGGGCCGGGGCGATCCACAGGGCGAGGGTGGAGGGCCGGGGGAGCCGCCTGCGGCGCAGGACGACGACGGCGCCCACGAGGAGGAGGGAGAGGACCGCCGCCGGCGTCTTGATCACGCTGAGGAGGGGGAAATACAGCGCCGAGGTGCGCTGCTCGCCGAAGAACCACCCCCCGTGGCTGCGCTCGTTCTGGGCCCTGATGGTGTGGAGGCCGAACACCCAGGGATAGGGGAGGGGGATCGGCATCCGGGCCGGCAGGGAGGGGAGGAGGGAGAGCTCCTCCATCATCTCGTCGTCGTAGGGCACGGTGAGCCAGTTGTGCGGCTCGTCCCTCGCCAGGATCCGCTCCACCGGCCAACCGGTCCGCTGGAAGCGGTACGCGGCGTTGACCACCAGGACGGCCACCGCCGTCGCCACGGCGACGAAGGCGCCGAGGCGCAGGAGGCGTGCGTGGAGGGCGGGGTGGGCGAAGGGTCCGCCGCCGCGGAGGGCGACGACGAGCCCGGCCAGGCCCAGCACGGGGACGAGGAAGAGCCCGTTGAACTTGGTCGCGAACGCGGCCCCCGCCGCCACCGAGAAGGTGAGGAAGCGGATCCAGGAGCGGCCCTCCAACCAGCGGACGAACTCGCCGATCGCCACCGTGGTGGCGACGGTGAGCGGCATGTCGGTGGTGGCGAGGTGGCCGTGGGCGAGGAAGAGGGGGAAGCAGGCGTAGAGGCCGACGGTGAGCGCGGCCCGCAGCCGGCCCCACCGCAGGCAGAAGCGGTAGAGGTAGGCGCCGAGCAGGACGGTGAGGAGCGAGGTCATCATCCGCCCCCCCACGATGGCGGTCCTCACCCGCTCGTAGTCCCGGCTCATCAGCGTGCGCGCGATGCGCCCGACGTCCCACGTGTCCCAGCCCGGCAGGGAGCGGAAGTCGAGGGGGCGGTCGAGGAGCCACCCCGGGATCCCCTGGACCAGGTTGCCCAGGGGCGGGTGGCCGAAGCTGAGCCGGGCGTCGCCCGTGGAGAGGTAGGCCAGGCCCCGCACCACGTGGCTCGGCTCGTCGTAGGTCGGCGACTCGGTGAGCGCCGCGTGGACGAGGAGGCAGGCCATGCCGCCGAGGGCGACGGCGGCGATCAGGTGGGCGCGGGCCCGCAGCGCCGTGCGGGACGGGAGCCGTGGGGCGAGCCGCATCCGCTAGGCCGCCTTCTCGTCGGCGGCCTCCGCGGCCTTGCGGATCCGCATCACGAAGGTGGGCGAGAGATGGCCGATCGCGCGGCGGATGGTCCGCTTGATCCAAGCGTAGGGGAAGTAGCCGAAGAGCTCCGCGTCCGGGGCGAGGCGGCGGATGTCCGCCTCCGAGAAGAAGTGGAGGTGATCCTTGCGCTGGATCCGCCTGGGGGTGAGGCCGAAGAGCGCGATGAACCGGAAGAGGAGGGCGTAGCTGTTGGGGGTGGTGAGGATCAGCTCGCCGCCGGGCCTGGTCACCCGCCGCAGCTCGGCGAGGGACGCCGCGGGATCCCGGAGGTGCTCGATCACCTCCGAGCACCACACCAGGTCGAAGCTCTCGTCGGGGAATGGCAGCCGCTCGTTCGCGTCCACCACCAGGGCCTCGTCGAAGCGCTTGTCCACGTCGATCGAGGTGACCTCGTACCCCCGGCTGCGCAGCCAGCGGGTCTGGACCCCGGCCCTGCAGCCGACGTCGAGGGCCTTCTTGCCGTGCCCGGGCGGGACGAGGCGCATCGCGATCTGCTTGCCCTCGGTGCGATCGGCCACCGAGCCCTGCCCCAGATCGATGGGGATCGCCTTGAGGAGGTCGAGGAAGCCCATCAGCCCAGATCCTCGTAGCGGTCGCGGATCGCGTAGATCTGCTTGCCCTGCGACTCGTGGTAGGTGCGCACCAGCAGCTCGCCGAGCAGGCCGATGGTGATGAAGTGGATCCCGACGATCACCAGGAGCACCGCGAGGAGGAGCAGCGGTCGATCCCCGATGGTGCGGCCGAAGCCCAGCTTGAGGACGGTCAGGTAGGCGCCGAGGAGGAAGCCGACCGTGGAGCTGGCGAGGCCGACGCCGCCGAACATGTGGATGGGCCGGGTCGAGAAGCTGAGGAGGAAGCGCACGGTGAGGAGGTCGAGGAAGACCTTCATCGCCCGCTTCACGGTCTTGAAGAAGCCGGTGTACTTGGAGACGCCCGCCACCCGCGGCCGGTGGTTCACGGGCATCTCGGTCACCCGGGCGCCGATCATGTTGGCGACCGCGGGGACGAAGCGGTGCAGCTCCCCGTAGAGGCGGATGTTCTTCACCACGTCCCGGTGGTAGATCTTCAGCGAGCAGCCGTAGTCGTTGAGGCGCACGCCCGTCACCGCGGCGATGAGCTTGTTGGCCACCCGCGACGGGATCTTGCGGCTCACCAGCGCGTCCTTCCGGTTGGCCCTCCACCCGCTGACGATGTCCCAGCCCTCCTCCGCCTTGGCCAGCAGCGCCGGGATGTCGGCGGGATCGTTCTGCAGGTCGGCGTCGATCGTGATCACCCACTCGCCCCTGGCGAGGGAGAAGCCGGCGGCGAACGCGGCCGTCTGGCCGAAGTTGCGGCGGAAGCGGATCACCCGTAGCCGCTTGTCGCTCCGCTGCAGCTCGCGCAGCGCTTCGAGGCTGCCGTCGGTGCTGCCGTCGTCGATGAGGAGGATCTCCCAGGTGCGGCCGCAGGCGTCCAACCCCTTCTCGAGCTCCTGCACGAGGGGCACGACGTTCTCCTCCTCGTTGTAGATGGGGACGACTACGGAGAGACGAGGTCCTTCTTGCTCTCCGTTCTGTCGGGGGGCGGGTCCCCGCGCCGGTTCGGAGGGGAGGGTCTCGGCGGTCGAAATGCTGGACATCGTTCGGCGTACCCCTTCACAAAGGCGCGAGATTACGGCATGTTGCCGACCGTCGCAATCGGCTCGCGCACGATCGCCGCCCGCGGTGGCGAGCCGATCGGTGGGCGGAGTGTTGGATGGACGCTTTCGAAGAGGTTGCCCCGATCCCACCCACCTCGGAGCCCGCCGCTCCCAACGAGCCGGTACCGGCGGCGCGCAGCGAGGCACCTCTCGATCGCGCGATCGACCGCCTCCTCGGGGGGTGGGCTGCCTGCCGGGCGTGGTTGCCGGCGGCGCTCGCGATCGCCGTCTCGCCCGGGCTCTTCGCGTGGCCGCTCCTCGCGCCGGGAAAGTCCCTGGTCCTCGACAACCAGCTCTCCTCGTCCGCGCGGACGATCGCCGCGATCGCCGTCGGCGCCTCTCTCCTGCTCATGGCGGCGCTCTACGCCGTCGTCGCCAGGCGAGCGAAGGAGGGCTGGCACGACGCCCTGCGCGGCCTCAACGATCGCCTGCTCCCTCTCCTGATCCTGCCGCTCCTCCCCCTGCTCCTCGTCTCGGGGGTGGAGAGCAAGCTCCCCTGGGCGGTGATCGCGACCGCCGCCGGCGGCGCCGCGGTGGTGGGCGTCTCCGTCTACCGGCGGGCCTGGCGGCCGCCGGCGCTGCCGGGATGGATCCCGGGCCTGCTCGCCGTCGCCCTCGCCACCGGCTGGGTGGTGAAGATGTCCCTCCTCGCCATCGGCCAGCACCACGCCCTGGAGACCGACGTCTACGACCTGGGGATCTACGACAG
>DATMSB010000077.1:0-4985 GCA_035565615.1 Vulgatibacter sp.
CGTGATCGCCGACGGCCGCGTGCTGCACGCGTCGGCCCACGGCCGGATCCCCGCGGGACCGACCACCGCCGACACGCGCTTCGACGTCGCCAGCTTGACCAAGGTGATGGCGACCACCACCCTCGCCCACGTCCTCCTCTCCCGCGGGACGATCGACCTCGACGATCGGGCGATCGAGTGGCTCCCCGAGCTGGCGGGGTCGCGCAAGGAGGACATCCGCGTCCGCCACCTCCTCGGCCACTCGAGCGGCCTGCCCGCGTGGCGTCCGCTCTTCCTCGAGCCCGGCGCATCCGGGGCGCGCCGCATCGCCGACGAGGTGGAGGCGGCCCTCGCCGATCCGGACGAGGCCGCCCGCACCGAGGCGATCGACGCCTGCCGCCGCCGCGTCCTCGACGCGGCCGCGGCGACGCCCCTCGAGCGGCAGCCGGGCGAGGGCCGCGCCTACAGCGACCTCGGCTTCATCCTCCTCGGTGAGCTCCTGGCCCGCGCGGCCGGCATCCCCTTGGAGCGCGCCTGCGCGGCGGCGATCTTCCGCCCCCTCGGCCTGGAGGCGACGGCCTTCCGTCCCCTGGCCGCCGGCCGCCCCGCGACGCCGCCGGAGGACGTCGCGCCCACGGGCCGGCGCCGGCCCAGGCCGCCTGCGCCCGGGCAGGAGGAGCTCGTGCCAGAGACGGTGTCGAGCGCGCCCAGCCCCGCGGGCGAGGTCGACGACGACAACGCCTGGGCGATCGGCGGCGTCGCAGGGCACGCCGGCGTCTTCTCCACCGCGATCGACGTCGCGCGCTGGGGCGCCGCGATCGTTGCGGAGCGGGCGGGCGCGGGCACGCTCGGCGATCCGGCGGTGCTGGACGCGCTCCTTCGGACCGATCCGACGCCGGGGCCGCCCCGGGCCCTCGGCTTCGATCTGCCGAGCGAGGAGGACTCGTGCGTCGGCCGCCGCTTCGGCCGCGCCGGCCCGCAGGGCGCCGCCGGGCACCTGGGGTTCACCGGAACCTCGGTGTGGATCGACTTCGACCGGCGAATCGTCGTCTCGCTCCTCACCAACCGCACCTTCCCCGATCGCGCGAACGCCGCCGGGATCCGCGCCGTGCGCCCGGCGCTCCACGACGCGGTCCTCGACGCGCTCTGCTAGGCCCCGGCGTCAGCGAGCCCTCGATCGACCGCGGCTCCCATCCCGCCATGGGCGAGGTGCGAAGGCAGGTGGTCCCTGGCGCCGGCACGCCACGGTCCCCCGGCCGATCGCCGGCCTGGCCCGCGACCGACGCCTCCCCTCGACGCTGATGAGGCGAGGGATCCGTGGCAGGATGCCGCCCGAACGATCCCTTCGGAGGAGTGGATGAGCGACGAACGGAAGCAGCCCGCCGATCCGGGGCGCCTCGAGCGCATCCCACCGGGCGTCAGGCGCATCCACCTGTTGGGCGTGGGCGGCACGGGCATGGGCGCGTTCGCGGCCCTGCTGCAGGCAGCAGGCTACGAGGTCTCCGGTTCCGACGAGAACCTCTACCCGCCCATGAGCGAGATGCTGCCGAAGTGGGGCATCCGCACCTTCTCGCCCTACGCGCCCGGGAACCTCGACGCCGCGGGGCCCGACCTGGTGGTGGTGGGCAACGTGATCCGCCGGGTGAACCCCGAGGCGGAGGCGATGCGCGAGCGCGCCCTCCCCCACGTCTCCTTCCCCCAGGCGCTGGGCCAGCTCTTCCTCGAGGAGCGCCACTCGATCGTCGTGGCCGGTACCCACGGCAAGACCACCACCACCTCGATGGTCGCCCAGCTCCTCGCCGCCGCCGACCGGGATCCCTCGGTGCTGGTGGGCGGCGTCGCCGGCAACTTCGGCGGCAACTTCCACCTCGGCGCGGGGCCGGAGTTCGTGGTGGAGGGCGACGAGTACGACACCGCCTACTTCGACAAGGGCCCCAAGTTCCTCCACTACCGCCCCCGCACGGTGATCTTCACCTCCTGCGAGTTCGACCACGCCGACATCTACCGCGACACGCCGCACTACGAGTCCTCCTTCGAGGCGCTGATGCGGCTCGTCCCCGAGGACGGGCTGGTCCTCGCGTGCGCCTCCACCGAGGCGCCGCCCCGCATCGCCAGGGCGCACGTCCGCGGCCGGGTGGAGACCTACTCGGCGAAGGACGGTGTCGACGCCGACTGGCGCGCGCTGGACCTGCGCCCCGGTCCGGAGGGGACGCGCTTTGCGGTCGCGTGCCGCGGGGACCGGCTCTTCGAGGCGCTGCTCCCGCTGGGCGGCCGGCACAACGTCGAGAACGCCCTCGCGGCCGTGGCGGCGTGCCTGTCGCGCGGCGCAACGAACGACGAGATGATCCGCGGCCTCGCCTCCTACTCGGGGGTGAAGCGGAGGCAGGAGGTGCGGGCCGAGATCGGCGGTGTGAAGGTGATCGACGACTTCGCCCACCACCCCACCGCGGTGCGCGAGACCATCGACGCGATCGCGGGGCGCAACCCCGGCCGGCGCATCGTCGCGATCTTCGAGCCCCGCTCCAACACCAGCCGCCGCTCCCTCCACCACGCCGAGTACGTGCGCAGTTTCGGCGGCGCGGCGATGGCCGTCCTGGCCACGCCCCAGCGGCACGACAAGGTCCCGGAGGACGATCTCCTCGACGTGGAGAAGCTCTGCGCCGACATCGTCGCCAGCGGAACCCCCGCCCGCGCCTTCGCGGACACCGACGGGATCCTCCGCTTCGCGCTGGCGGAGGCGAGGCCGGGCGACGTGCTACTCGTGATGTCCAACGGCGCATTCGGCGGGCTCGTCGACCGCTTGCTCGCCGGCCTGGAGGAGTGCACCCGCCCCGCTTGACCCCCGCGCCCGGGCTGGGCCTCCGCCTCCGCCCGTGGTATCGCGGCACGCCTCGGGCGCTTCCGCCCCACGGCCGGCCAGGCGCGCCGCCCTGGCCGATGGAGTGGAGATTCGAATGGCCGACGGCTCCGTGCAGGAACTCCTCCAGGGCGCGATCGACGCCGCGCGCGCGGCGGGCCTGGTCCTGTCGAACCGCTTCGGCGGCCAGCGCAAGGTCGAGCACAAGGGGCGCATCGACCTCGTCACCGACGCGGATCGGGCGGCGGAGGACGCGGCGCTGGGCCTGATCCGGGCGCGGTTCCCCGACCACGCGATCCTCGCCGAGGAGAGCGGCGCCTCCGGCCGGTCGAGCCACGTGTGGATCGTCGATCCCCTGGACGGCACCAGCAACTACGCCCACGGCATGCCGCACTTCTGCGTCAGCGTCGCCTGCCAGGTGCAGGGCGCGCTCGAGGTCGGGGTGATCTACGAGCCACTACGGGACGAGCTCTTCACCGCCTCGCGCGGGGGCGGCGCGCGGCTGAACGGCCAGGTGATCCACCCCACCGACGTGGACGAGGTGCACCACGCCCAGCTCGGCACCGGCATGCCCTACTGGGTCCACGAGCGGCCGGAGCCCGTGGTGAAGCTGCTGGACGCGTTCCTGCGGAGGGCGCAGGGGATCCGCCGCTTCGGCAGCGCCGCGCTCGACCTCGCCTGGGTCGCGTGCGGGCGCTTCGACGGCTTCTTCGAGCTCGGCCTCAAGCCCTGGGACGTCGCCGCCGGGATCCTCCTCGTCCGGGAGGCGGGCGGCGTCGTCACCTCGATGGACGGCGGGGAGGTCGACCTGGCGAAGGGGGAGATCCTCGCCGCGGGCTCGAAGCTGCACCCGCTGCTGGTGCCGATCGCGCGCAGCGCGTCCTGAGCCCACGGGAGCAGCGCCCCGGAGGCGGGTCCGCCGATGTCCCTGGCCGCCAGCGGTCTCCGCCGACGACCGGCGGCGCGCGTCCTCGCGCGACGGGCCCCTAGCTGCAGGCCGCCTCCGCCGGCGCGGGATCCCCGCCCTCCGCCTCGCCACGGGACACCACCACCGCCGCCACCAGATCGCCCGAGACGTTCAGGGTGGTGCGGCACATGTCCAGGAAGCGGTCGACGCCGAGGATGAGGCCGATCCCCTCCGCCGGGACGCCGACCATCCCGCAGATCATGGCGATCACCGGCAGCGATCCCGCCGGCACGCCGGCGGTGCCGACCCCGCCGAGCACGCAGACGAACATCACCAGGAGCTGCTTGCCGAGCGACAGCTCGATCCCGAAGAACTGGGCCAGGAAGAGCACCGTCACGCCCTCGAAGAGGGCGGTGCCGTTCTGGTTGGCGGAGGCACCCACGGTGAGGACGAAGCGGGCCACGCGGCGGGGGAGGCGCAGCTCGGTCTCGGCGACCCGCAAGGTGGTGGGCAGGCTGGCGTTGCTCGACGCGGTGGAGAACGCCATGAGGGTCGCCTCCTGCGTCATGCGGAAGAACGCCAGCGGCGACATCCGGCCCAACAGGCGCAGCGCCAGCGAGTACACGCCGAAGAAGTGCACCGCCATGGCGAGCAGGGCCACGCCGACGAACGCGCCCAGGCGCAGGAGCAGATCCCAGCCGAAGAGCGCCGTCAGGTTGAACATCAGGCAGGCAACCGCGTAGGGCGCCGTGCGGATCACGAGGTCGATGAGGGTGTTGGAGACGTCGAAGAGCCCCTGGATCGCGCCCTCGAGCTGCTCGGCCGCCGGCGTCCTGGCGAGCACCAGGCCGACGCCCACCATCAGGCCGAAGAACATCACCGCGAGGATGTCGTTCTCGACGGCCGCGCGGATCACGTTGTCGGGGACGATCCGCGCGATCAGCCCGCCGGCGCCGAGCCCATCCCGGCTCGAGCCCACGATCGCCTGGGCCCGGGTGGACGCGTCCGAGAGGAGACGCTTGGCGAGCTCCGCGTCGATCCCGTCGCCGGGCCGCAGCCAGTTCACGAGCACCAGCCCGATCGCCACCGCCGCCGCCGACACCACCACCGTGAACGCGAGGGTGCGCCAGCCCACCCGCCCCAGCGCCCGCAGATCGCGCATCTCCGCGACGCCCATCACCAGCGCCGAGAAGACCAGCGGGATCACCAGCATGAAGAGCAGGCGCAGGAAGATCTGCCCCA
>DATMSB010000078.1:0-3834 GCA_035565615.1 Vulgatibacter sp.
AGGCCGTCGAGGGCCGCGAACTCGCCCGCCACCCGCAGCCGTCGCAGCGGCAGGCGGGTGCGAGCCTGGGCGGAGAAGAGGCTCTGGCGCACCTCCCGGATGGCGAGCTGGAGGGCCTCCGGATCCGCCCCGCCCATCGACCGGGAGAACACCAGTGCCGGGTGGCCGCGCTCGCTGCTCGCGCCGCGACCGATCGCGAGGAGGGTGCGGTCTGGGCCGATGTCCAGGAGTCCCTCCACCGCGTCGGCGGGCGCCTTCTCCCGGGCGAGGAGATCCGAGAGGAGCGAGAAGGTGGCGAGGGCGGGCAGGGTGACCACCCTGGGGTCGATCCCGTTCGCCTGCAGCCGGGCGAGGAGCGAGCCGACCTCGTCGCCGCGGGCCACACCGACCAGGAGCTCGGTCTGCCCCGGCTTCTGGGAGAGGACCTGGTAGTCGAAGATCGCCTCCTCGAGATCGAAGGGGAGCAGGTTCTCCACCTCGAAGCCCAGGGTGGCGTCGATCTTCTTCGACTCGGCGAACGGGAGGGTGACGATGGGCGTCGCCGCCTGGTCCCCCGAGAGGGACACCGCCACCACGTCGGACCTCGCGACGCCGATCTTCTCCACCAGCTCGGTGAAGGCGCGGGCGAGGCCGTCGTCCTCGGCGGGGGCGCCGCCGCTCTCGGCGGGGGCCGCGGCCTCCTTGCCCTCGCCCTCGCCGCGCTCCTCGGGGGAGGCGGGAGGCGACGGGAGCGGATCGATCGCCACGCGGGCGCACGAGACGACTTCGTAGCCCCGCAGCCCGCCCTCGAGGGCGACGGCGCCGATCGATGCAGGCCCCATGTCGATGCCGATGATTCTCTGGGCCAAGCTACTCCTCCTGGTAATAGAGCAGGCGACCGAGCCCCTCGTCGTACCGCAGCACGGTGACGAGCTTCTTGGTGACGTTCCCGGCCTGCCCGATCGCCGTGATCTTGAAAGTCTCGCTCTTGTCCCCGAGGAAGTCGTTCGTCGCGGCGCTGTGCTTGATTTCGGGGCGCACCGCGATCCCGGCCGCCTCCAGGATCGTCACGAACTGCTCCACCGTGATCCCCATCATGGGCCCGAGCATCCGCACCAGGGCGATCTGCTCCACGATCGACTCGATCACGATCGGGTTCTGGAGCATGGGGTTCGCGGGATCCTGCGCCGCCGCCTGGATGAGCATGTAGAGCTGCAGCGGATCCGAGGTGTTCACGTTCAGCCGTGAGTTGATGTCGGGATAGACCGTGAGCCGGTCTCCGAACGCGGCCATGAAGCGGTCGGTGATCCCCGCGACCAGGTACACTTCCTCGAGGGAGTCGAACCTGGCGTTCTTCGGCTCGTAGCGCTGGGGATACCGGGTGTACGGAGCCTTCTCGTCGCCGAAGCCGTCGACGAAGAGCTCCATGGGGTTGATCGGGTTCAGCGAGGTCTCCACCTCGTCGGAGTCGATCCAGTCCCGCAGGTGGACGAGGAGGTCCTCGCGCAGGTAGCGCTCCCGATGCGAGGTCTCCTCGTCGAAGAGGAAGTTCCAGCGGGGTTCGCCGATGAGCAGCAGGAACTGCTGACCCGCGATGGAGCCGCGCTGGCCCGGGTTGTCGAGCTTGTTGAGGTTGACCTTGGCCTCCTCGTCCTCGATCCGGGTGGAGAAGCCGCCCTCGAACGAGCCGAACCGGGCGAGTCCGGAGGCCGGGACCGCCTCGCCGGGCATGGGCGCCACGGTGGGCAGGGGCGGCTCCTCCTTGTCTTCGGTCCCCGCGGCGGCCTCGATGAAGCCCGTGATCGCCGCCGACTCGATCGGGAGGGCGTCCCAGAGGCGAAGGTTGGTCATCCCCGCGAGCGCGCCGAGGCCGGGGACCTGGTTGGCGACGTCGCCGAGCTGCGAGCGCATCGCGGTGGACTGGCTGTCGAGCTGGTGCTGGAACGAGAGCAGCAGCCGCGAGAAGTTGGTGGCGGAGCGGGCGAGGTAGTAGGCGCGCAGCTCGTCCCGGGCGTTCGCCGCCAGCCGCGTGTCCACCTGGGTGTTGTAGGCGAAGTCCACCGCCACCGCGGTGAGCACCGCGATCGACGACACCACCAGGATGAGCGCCATGCCCCGGGAGCTCTCGGCTCCGCCGCGCCGCGGGCGCTCCCCGGCGCCGCGCGCAGGGGTGGCGCCTCTGGCCTGCCGGCGAGCGGGGCCCAAGCCCCTTGCCTGGTCGGTGAAGATCCTCATCACTTGAGCGGGTACTGCAGCGCGATCATCGCCTGCGTGACGTACTTCTTGTCCCTGCCGTCGTCCCCCTTGGCGTGGACCGTGATCCGCACCCGCTGGGGCAGGTGGGTGGAATACGCGCGGTCGGTGGTGTCCCAGTCGGTGACCCAGTCCTTCTTCTTCACGTCCCAGAACTCGAAGTTCAGCCCGTCGATGCCCGTCGCCAGGACGGTCTCCGTCCCGCCGTCCTCCGGGCGATCGTCGATCACCGTCTTCTCCCGCCGGATGAGGGCGTTCACCTTGGGATCCTCGGGGTGGCGGTCGACCCGGTACTCGACGACCGCCTGGTCGCTCTCCTTGGCGTCCTCGTAGAGCCGGACGTGGCCGAAGGTGGTGAAGCGGAGGGTGTCGCGCTGTCCGGAGTGCTGCGCAACGAAGTGGGTGGGCCTCTCGCGGAAGCGCTTGGCGTCGTAGCGATCGGAGATGTAGGCCATGCCGATCTCCCGCGCCATCCGCCCCAGCGCCAGCCGCAGGCCATGGTAGCGCTCGGCCTGCGCCTCCACCTCCTGCTTCGCCTGGTAGGCGGGGCTGAACGAGCCGTAGACCAGCGCCGCCATCACCGTCACGATCGCCAGGGCGATCATCACCTCCATGAGCGTGAAGCCGCGGGCCCGCATGGCTACTTCACCTCCCCGGGGACGTTCCCGCCCGGCGGCTCGAGCCGGTCACGCGCGCCGTCCAACGCGGGATCGTTCGACTCGCCGCGCTCCTGCCCGGCGGGGGCGAGCACCACCAGGTGCGTCACCACGTCGAACGAGTCCGTGTGCGCGCCCTCCTGCCACGAGACGGTGAGGCGCACCTCGCGCACCGCCTGCTTCATGGTCTCGACCAGCGTGGTGACCTGGCCCTCGATCACCGGCCTGTAGGTCGCGGCGAGGCCGCTCATGTCGGGGGTCGGGATCGGCGCGCCCGAGCTGGTCTCGGAGCCGAGCGACGACATGTCGCCCACCAGCTTCTCGACCAGCATCTCCACGAGCGCGGTGGCGTTGGCGGCGTCGATGTCCGGCTTGACGATCTCGGCCTTCCACCGGTAGTCGCTCCAGCCCTCCTCCTCGAAGTTCCCCTCCATCACCTGATCGAACTCCGAGGTGAAGCCCTCCTCGACGTACTTCGACTCGATGTCCGCCATCTTGGAGCGGGCGAGCATGGTCGCCACCGTCACCCGCTTGGCGTAGCCGTGGGAGCGGATGGCGTTGCCGTTGATCCCGACGATGGCGGTGAGCGCCAGCGCCAGGATGGCGAGGGCCACCATCACCTCGAGGAGGGTGAAGCCGGAGGAGCGGCGCGAGCCCTTCATTCCCGCATCTCCCGATCGGGGACCCGCAGCCTCTCCGGCGCGACCCTGGCCCGGCCCGTCATCGGATCCACCACCACGGTGTAGACGTCGTCGCCGTGGCCCACCCAGATGTAGGCGCGCTCGGTCTGGCCGTGGGGGAAGAAGTACAGGAACGCCTTGCCCGCCGTGTAGACCTCCGTCTGGTGCTGGGTCCAGATCCCGTCGAAGAAGGTGCCCTGGGGGAGCCGCCGCACCGGCGCGAGGAGCGTCTGGTGGCTGGAGAAGGTTTTGCGCGCCTCGACCTG
>DATMSB010000079.1:0-7756 GCA_035565615.1 Vulgatibacter sp.
TGCCGAAGTCGTTCATGTCGGCGAGGAAGATGTTGCACCGGACCACGTGCTCGAAGCCCGCCCCCGCCGCGGCCAGCACCGCCTTCAGGTTCTCCATCACCCGCACGGTCTGCTCGGCGACGTCGCCCTGCACCATCTCGCCCGTGGCCGGGTCGAGGGGGATCTGCCCCGAGCAGTAGATCGTCGTCCCGGCGGTGACGCGGATCGCCTGGGAGTAGGGGCCGATCGCCTTGGGTGCATCGTTGGTCTGGATCACGTCGCGGGCCATTTTCTCGGTCTCCTGGTGCCTGAATTCGGGCCCAGTTAACGCGCGGCGCCCCGCCCCGTCAACGCCGCTTCCGCACCCCGGCGCCTCCTCCCGCGCGATCGTTCTTTCGGCGCCCGCGCCGCTCGGTCGATGGCGCGAACCCCGCCTGCGTCGCGGGAGACACGGGCGGCGGGTCTCAGACGCGCTCGACGGAGTAGACGCCCTTGATCCGCTCGATGGCGGTCATCACGCCCTGGAGCTGCTTCAGGTCGGAGATCGCCACCTCGAAGGTGTTCACCGCGCGATCGTCGCCGGTGGAGCGGCAGTTGGCCTGGGAGATGTTCACGCCGGCGGCGGAGAACTTCTGGGAGATGTCGGCGAGCAGGCCGGGCCGGTCGGCGGTGAGGACGCGAACGGTGACGGGCCGCTTGTACTCGCCCCGCACGTCCCACTGCACGTCGACGCGGCGCTCCTCGTCGGTGGAGAGGACCTTGTCGCAGCCGTCGGTGTGGACGGTGACGCCCCGGCCGCGGGTGATGAAGCCGACGATGCGATCGCCGGGCACCGGGTTGCAGCAGCGGCCGAAGCGCACCATCACGTCGTCGATGCCGTTGATGCGCACGCCGGCCCGGGCGCCCCGCCCCGCGACCTTCTTGAAGATCTCGGTGAGCCGGGCGATGGGCGCGGTGGAGTCCTCCACGGGGGCCGCCAGCCGCTCGGGGGGCAGCACCCGCTGCAGCACCTGGGACGGCGTCACCTTGCCGTAGCCCACCGCCGAGAGGAGATCGTCGGGCGACCGCAGGCCGAGGTCCTGGAGCACCTTGCCGAAGGTGTCGGCCTTCATGGTCTTGTTGAGGTTGACGCCGAACCGCTTGAACTCCCGCTCGAGCAGATCCCGCCCGAGGGAGATGGACTTCTCCCGCTGCTGCGCCTTGATGTAGGCCCGGATCTTGGTCTGGGCGCGGCTCGTCTTGACGAAGGAGAGCCAGTCGCGAGACGGGTTCGCGGTGTTGCTGGTGAGCACCTCGACGGTGTCGCCGTTCTTCAGCTTGTAGCGCAGCGGGACGATCTTGCCGTTGACCTTGGCGCCGACGCAGTGGTCGCCCACCTTGGAGTGGATGGCGTAGGCGAAGTCCACCGGCGTGGCCCCCTGGGGGAGATCCTTCACCTCGCCCATGGGCGTGAACACGAAGACCTCGTCGGTGAAGAGGTCGACCTTCACCGTGTCGAGGAACTCCTTCGGGTCCTTGAGGTCCTGCTGCCACTCCATGAGCTGCCGGAGCCAGGCGAACTTGGAGTCGTCGCGGCCGTAGGCGCCCCGCCCCTCCTTGTAGGCCCAGTGGGCGGCGATGCCCTCCTCCGCCACCTCGTGCATCTCGCGGGTGCGGATCTGCACCTCGATGCGCTCGCCGAACGGACCGATCACCGTGGTGTGCAGCGACTGGTACATGTTCGGCTTGGGCATCGCGATGAAGTCCTTGAACCTCCCGGGCACCGGCTTCCACATGGAGTGGATCAGGCCCAGCGCCTCGTAGCAGTTGGGCAGGGTCCTGGTGATGATCCGGAAGGCGATGACGTCGTGGACGCCGTCGAACTCGATGCCCTGCGCCCGCATCTTCTTCCAGATGGAGTACAGGTGTTTCCATCGGCCCGAGACCTCCGTCTCGAGGCCGTTCTCCTTCATCTTCCGGCCGATGATCTCGCAGGTCTCGTCGATGAAGCGCTCGCGCTCGATCTTGCGTGCCTCCACCTTGGCGGCGAGGTCCTCGTACTCCTGGGGGCGGATGTAGCGGAAGGAGAGGTCCTCGAGCTCGGTCTTGATCCAGCTGATGCCCAGCCGGTTCGCGAGCGGCGCGTAGATGTCGAGGGTCTCCTGGGCGATGCGGGCCTGCTTCGCCGGAGACATGTGCTCCAGCGTCCGCATGTTGTGGGTGCGATCGGCGAGCTTCACCAGGATCACCCGAATGTCCTTCGCCATCGCCACGATCATCTTCCGGAAGTTCTCGGCCTGCTTCTCCTCCGCCGAGGCCTCCTTCGAGATCTGGAACTGCGAGAGCTTGGTGACGCCGTCGACGAGCTGCGCGATCTCCTTGCCGAAGAGCTCCTCGAGCTCCTCCATGGTGGCGAGGGTGTCCTCGATGGTGTCGTGGAGCAGGCCGGTGACGATCGACGCCTCGTCGAGCTTGAGCTCGGTGAGGATCCCGGCGACCGCCAGCGGGTGCACCAGGTAGGGCTCCCCCGACTTGCGGATCTGCCCCTGGTGGACCTTTGCCGAGTAGACGTAGGCCTTCTTGATGATCTCGAGGTCGGGCTCCGGGTGGTACTCGGAGATCCGGTGCAGGATGTCGTTCAGGCGGAGCATGAGAAGTGCGCGATAACCCCCGAGGGTAGCAACGCTCGAGACCTGCCCGTCCTTTCACGACGCGGCGCGTCCCCATCGTACAAGCGCCATCGCCCAAGGCAAGCCGCGGACCGCGCGCCCGGGCGCCTACCTGCCGAAGAGCCGGCGGGGCGGGCGCGCCTCCTGGAGGCTCTGGGTGGCGCGGGCGAGCCGCTGCCCCAGGATGCGGCTCATCTCCAGGGCGATGGTCGGGTTGCTCATCATCACCCGGCTGAAGGCCTCCCTGCCGATGGAGAGGAGCTCGCTGTCCCGCGCCGCCCGGGCGCCGGTGGAGCGGGCGTCGCCGGTGAGGAGCGCGATCTCGCCGAAGAACCCGCCGGGCCCCACGGCCTGCACCGTCGCGCCCTCCCGCCCCACCAGGGCGATCTCGCCGGAGAGCACCACGAAGAACTCCTCGCCGGGGTCGCCCTCCCGGAAGAGCTCTTCCCCGGCGCCCTTGCGGACGAAGGTCATCTCCCGGGCGAGGTCGCCGAGCTCCGCGTCGCTCAAGGGGGCGAGAAAATCGACCTTGCGCAGGGCCTCCCGGACGGGACGCTGGGCGATCGCGTCCTCGTCGACGGGCTCGGCGCCGAGGAAGGCCAGCGCCTCGCCGAGCCGATCCCGCCGGCAGGCCGCCACCAGCGTGTGGCCGGCGCGCAGGATGGAGCCGTCGGCGGGGAGCTCGAACCGGCCACCGGGGCCGACGACGCCCGCGATGACGCAATCGCCGGGATAGTCCGGATCCGCCCGGACCTGGGCGATCGCCCGGCCCGCGATCCGGGCGTGGAGGCTGATCGGGAGCTCGAAGAGCACGACCTCCCCCGATGCCAGCGAGAGCGATCCGCCCAGCTCGGGGAAGTCGATCGCCTTGGTGATCTCCGAGACCAGGAGATCCGCCTCCGAGATCACCTCCTGCACCCCGGCCAGGCGATAGGCGTCGCGGCAGGAGGCGTCGGACATCCGCGCGAGCAGCCTGGCGCTGGAGACGGAGCGGGCCAGCACGGCGAAGGCCAGGTTGTCCGCGTCCCGGGGGAGCAGCCCGGCGGCGACGTCCGCGCTGCGGATGCCCGCGCGCTCGAGGACGTCGAGGTCGTGGGCGTCTCCCGCGACGGTGACCACGCCCAGTTCCTCGAAGAGGCGGTCGCAGACCTCCCGATCCCGATCGATGACGGTGACGGCGTTCCGATCGGCCGCGAGCCTCGCCGCCAGCGCGCCGCCCACGTGGCCGCCCCCGGCGATGACGATCTTCATGTTGCCTCCCCGGGCCCTGGGGCCGCGTCGGTCTTCGCTTCGGATTCGCCGGCGAGGATGCGCTCCACCTCGAAGAGCCGCTCGTCGATCTCGGCGAGGAGCCGCCCGGCGGTGGACTCGGCGACGAGCCCCGCCCCGCTGGCCGCGACGAGCGCGCTCCGCTCGGCGTCGATGAGCCGGCGGCGGTTCTCCAGGAGCATGGTGGCCCCTTGCGCGAGGTGGCGCTCCTGCAGCGACCGGAGGGATCGCTCCGCGCCGGCGATGACGACCTGGTAGTCGCTGCGAAGCCGGTCGTAGGCCGGCCTGGGCAGGAGCCCCGCGAGCTGCATCGCGTCCAGCTCGGCGCGGGCCGCCTTGGCGGCGATGAGCCTCCCCCGCTCCTCGTCGATCGCGTCGAAGGCGGGATCGGACTGCGCGAGGCCGAGCCGGCGGATCAC
Source organism: Vulgatibacter sp. (assembly GCA_035565615.1). Taxonomy (GTDB): domain Bacteria; phylum Myxococcota; class Myxococcia; order Myxococcales; family Vulgatibacteraceae; genus Vulgatibacter. The sequence continues at coordinate 4,316 of DATMSB010000079.1, forward strand.
GTGGGGGAGCGCGATCCCCTGGATCAGGAGCGAGGCGAGGGCGATCCCCAGCGCCAGCTCCACGAGGGCCGCGCGGTCCGCGAACCCCGCCGGGAGGCCGAGGGCCATGGCGACGCAGAGCGCGCCCTTGGCGTTCCCGAGCACGAGGACGTGCTGCCAGCGCAGGGGGATCGCCCGGGCGGGCGCGCCGAGCCGCAAGAGCAGGAGGGGGAGGTAGACCCCTGCCGCCCTTCCGGCCATCACGCTGGCGAGGCCGATCCCGATCGCCGGGAGGTTCCACCCCGGCGAGAAGGGGCCGCCGACGAGGCCCATCGAGAAGAAGAGGTACGCCCCCACGCCGAAGGCGGCCCATCCCCACAGCGAGTCGAGGGCGATCCGGCTCCGCGGAGCCAGGTGCCTGCGCGCGGTGTCGCCGGCGGCGATCCCGGCTGCCGCCGCGGCCACGGCGCCCGACACGCCGAGCGCGCCGCCCAGGGCCCAGGCGCCGTACGCGAGGGCGATCGCCGCCAGGAGCTGGACGAGGGGATCTCCGATCCGCCGGAGCGCGAACGAGGCGACGAGCGCCGCCGCCGCCCCCAGCCCCGCGCCCCCGGCGAGCGCCACGAGGGCGCCGCTCGCCGCCTGCGCCGGCACCGCGGGCACCCGGACGATCGCCTCGTAGATCACGAGGGCCACGACGGCGGCGGCGAGGGTCTCCCCCTTCAGGATCCCGGCGAGGCGCGAGGGGGCGCCCACCCGGCGGAGGCCGTGGCGCACGGACGAGGCGTCCGGGCCGGCCAGGATCGCCGCCAGCGCGAGGGCCGAACCCCACTCGATTCGCAGGCCGTGGCGGAGGGCCACCGCGGCGACGCCGACCGCCACCACCGTGCCCGCGCCGGCGAGCAGGAGCACCGGCAGCGCGACGGCGCGGAGCGTGCGCAGGTCGGAGGAGAAGCCCCCGGCGAAGAGCAGCGCCGGCAGGCAGACGAAGAGGATCCCCTCGGGCTCGAGCCGCGGCAGCCCGGGGAGCAGGCCGGCAGCGGCGAGGAGCATCGCTCCGCCCGCGAGGGCCACGCTGGAGGGCACGTTCGCGCGCCTGGCCACGAGGACCAACGCCGCCGCCGCCACCGGCAGCGCGACGAGCACGGAGAGGCTGACGAGCACCGACCGAGGGTATTCGACGCCCGACGGAGGGCACAACCGAAAGATGCGGGCAAATCCTACACCTGGATCCCGCGCCCTGGTATCGTCCGCGCCGTGGGATTCCCGTTGGCGGCCCTCGGGGCGATCTGCGTGAGCTGTGAGGCGGCGAACGAGCCCGGCGTGGAGGCGTGCCACGCCTGCGGGTCGACGCTCGAGGCCGCGCTGTGGGTGAAGGCGATGGCCTCCGGCGAGGTTCCCGCCGCCCCCGCCCCGCCCCCTGCGGGGGGGATGATGCGCCCCTGGTCGTCCGGGACGCCCGGCCCCGCCGGGACGGCCTCGCCCCACTCCGCCGGGCCAGGGTTCGCGTCGACGCCGGGCCCCGCCTCCGCCGCCTTCTCCGGCTCGCCGGAGCCCGCCGCCGCCAGGACGCCGGGCCCATTCTCCGGCTCCCCCGACCCCGCGGCCGCGGCGGTCTCCGGCACCCCGGGCCCCGCATACGATGCGCCGAGGACCGGCGTGCCCTCGAGCAGGGCCGGCGGCGCCGGCGCGGCCACCTCCCATCCGGGCGCAGCCTCTCCCTCGGGGCCGATGCGCCCCGGGTCGTCGGGGACCCCCGGCCCCGGCGTCTCCGCCCGTGGAACCCCGGGCCCCGGCGCACCCTGGTCCGCGGGCACGCCCGGCCCCGGCACCCCGCTCCGGGGAACGCCGGGCCCCGGAGCGCCCTGGTCCACCGGCACCCCCGGGCCCGCGCGCCCGGCGTCGCCGCCCGTCTTCGGCAGGGACGTGCCCCCATCGCCCTGGAGCGGCTCGTCGGCAGCGGGGGGCGTGGCCTGTCCGAGGTGCCGGCGCTCCAACCCGCCGCGGATCCGCTTCTGCCCTGCATGCGGCCTCCAGCTCGAGTCCGCGGCCTCCCCCGCCCCGGCCCGCTCTTCGCCGCGGACCGGGAGCGCGCGGCTCGTCCTCCTCCGCGGGGTGGGAGACTCGGGCACCACCCTCCAACTCCGCGACGAGTCGACCCCCATCGGCCGCGCCACCGGCACCCTGCGCCTCTCCGCCGACGACACCCTGCCGGCCCTGGCGGCCACCTTCATCTACCGGGACGGTCGCCTCTTCCTCCGCGACGAGGGCGGTCCGTCGGGCGTCCTCGTCCGCCTCGCGGCCCCGGCGATCCTGGGCGAGTCCGACGACTTCTCGATCGGCGACAAGCTGATCCGCTTTCTGGGCAAGGTGCCGGCCACGCCGCCGCCGACCGCCGGCTCCACGCGGCTGCTCGGCAGCGCGCGCATCGGCAACGGTCCGCTCCTCCGCCTCCAGGTGATGCACCTCGGCGGGATCCCCGGGCGGATCTTCGCGAGGCCCGCCCCGATCCGGATCGGCCGCGCGCTCGGCGAGATCCTCTTCGCCGACGATCCCTTCGTCTCCGCCCGTCACTGCGAGATCGATCTCGACCCCGCCGGCGCGATCCTCCGCGATCTCGGCAGCTCCAACGGCACCTTCCTGCGCCTGCCCAAGGGAGGCGAGCGGGAGCTGCGCACCGGCGACACCATTCGCCTCGGGCGAAACGTCTTCCGCCTGGAATAGTCGGATTTTCGCGCGTTGACGCCGCTCGGCGCCGGGGGATATGCCTGGAGGATCGCTTTCGCGAACGAGCGAGGTAAGCCATGATCCTCTGCGCCACCTGCGGAAAGGAGAACGCGAGCACCGGCAGCTTCTGCCACGGGTGCGGCAACGACCTGCGCCTGTCGTCCGGCCCCCGCCGCGTCTCCACCGTCCGTACGGCATCGCCCCCCTTCGCCTTCGGCCCTCCGGGCGAGGTGAAGGCCTGCGCGGTCTGCCGGACCCCCGTCCCGGAGGGATTCGCCTTCTGCGGCGCCTGCGGGACGCCGGTGGAGCCGAACCTCGCCACGCAGCGCAGCGGCACCATGTTCTTCCACGCCCAGGAGACGCCGCGGGCGAAGCTGGTGGGGATCGAGCCCGACGGCTCCGAGGGCGCGATCTGGCACCTCGACGGAGACGAGGCCTTCGCCGGGCGCAGCGCCGGGCCCGTGCTGCTCCCCGACGATCCCTACGTCAGCCCCAAGCACTGCCGCTTCTACTACGAGGCCGGCAAGCTGCACGTCCAGGACCTCGACTCGACCAACGGGATCTACAGGCGGGTGCGCGGCGAGACCGTCCTCCAGCCCGGCGATCAGCTCCGCCTCGGCCGGCAGCTCCTGCGCATCGAGCCGATGGAGCCCGCGCCGGCGCAGGCGCCGGACGGCACGAGGATGTGGGGCTCGCCGGATCCCGGCTACCGGGCGCGGCTCATCCAGCTCCTCG
>DATMSB010000080.1:0-9242 GCA_035565615.1 Vulgatibacter sp.
CTCCTCGTCACCCTCGATCAGGTTCTCGTCGTGGCTCATCATCCGATGAGCCTATGCCCCCGCTCCGCCCCTCGCCACTCACGAAGCGCGCGCGGTCACGGTCCCGCCGTGCTCCTTCGAAGGCGCCTCGGCGTCGAGGGGCTCGTATCCCTCGCCGCCGATGGAGCGATGGAGCGCCTCGATCTCGCCGCGCACGCTCGCCATCAGCGCCTCGCGGTCGGCGCGGACGAGGCCCTGGGTGGCGATCGGCGCGCCGATGGCGACGCGGATGACGCCCCGGCGGGGGCTCGCGCTGCCTCTGGGGAGGACGTGGGCGGCGCCGTGGATCGCCAGCGGGACGATGTCCACCTGGGAGGCGATGGCGAGCTCGAACGGTCCCCGCTTGAAGGGGAGGAGCCTGCCGTCCCGGGAGCGCGTCCCCTCGGGGTAGATGAGGATGCTGGCGCCCTGCTGGAGCCGCTCGGCGGCGATGCGGATCGCGGCGACCGCCTCCGAGCCCTTCTCGCGGTTCACGAGGATCATCCTCGTGGCCTTCATGTACCAGCCGAGGACGGGGACGCTCCCGAGGATCCGCTTGGCCACGAAGCGGATCGGGCTGCGGATGGCGGCGAACGCCGCGGGGATGTCGAGCATCGACTGGTGGTTCATCAGGAAGAGGTGGGGCTTCTTCCAGTCGATGTCCTCGCCGCCCACGACCACGAAGCGGGCGCCGCAGATCCACAGGACGCCCGGACCCCACAGCCGCCCGGCGACCTGCAGCGGCGCGTCCGGCCCGAAGAGCCGGGACACGAGCGCCACGATTATGAGGATCGTGGAGAGGATCGCCACGAGCAGGATCTGGCCCGCGTTGACGAAAAGCTGACCGAGCGTCTTCACGTGGAGGCGAATCCCGGGCAAGGAGGAGAGGACTTCATGCCCCAAGGCCGGCCTCCTGTCGAGGACCGGGGGGCGTCGAGGCGTCCCGGGGGTCGGCCCCCCCCCCGGGGATCGCCGTGGCCGCTTCGCCGCCATCAGGCGTCGACCAGGTCGTTCCAGTCGAGCACCGCGACGGTCCGGGCGGGAGGTCCTTCGAGCCTGCGCCAGAAGGGCGAGGCCGCGGGTTCGGACGGGCGGAAGGCGCGCATGCCGCCGGGCGCCTCTTCCTTCGCTTCGGATCCCTCGAGGAGCTCGCGCAGCGCGTCCGCCTCCACCAGCACCGACTCCTCCTTCGCGCCGAGCCAGCCCTTGCGCAGCCGGCGCAGCGCCACGTGGGTGACCACGTCGGGCAGCCACACCCCTTCACCCGCCGTGTATCCGCAAACCACGGCTGGCTCCTTGCGCATGGGGAGCGAGGCGAGGACGAGCCGGGGGATCTCCACCTTCCCCTGCGCCCGCTCCAGGAGCTCGCGGCGGTGGAGGTTCTGGCTGAAGACCGTGGAGAGGAGCATGCCGTCCACCCGCTTGGGCCCGTCGGAGGTGACCACCGGGAGGCCCCCCTCCCCGGGCGCGGGCTCGGACATCGCCGCGAGGACCTCCCGGTTCTGCGCGTCCCAGGCAGCGACGATCTCCTCCTCGCGGCGATCCCGCGGACCGGGATCGACCGGATCGGCGGGGTCCGCGAGGGTGCCGCCCAGCTCCTGCACCAGCGCCATCGCGAAGAGGGCGCCCTCGATGGCGAAGAAGCGCGGGCGCGCGTACGGGATCTGCAGGTGGAGCACCCGGGGATCGGGCTCCTGCGCCTCGTCGACGACCGGCCCTCCCAGACCCAGCAGCGCCCACACGCCCGTGTCGGCATCGGTGAGGACGATCTGCTCGGCGGTGGTCGCCTGCTCGTTGACGTAGGGCGCGAGGGTGTCGGAGTCGCGGAGGAGGGCGTGCACCTCTTCGAAGGTGCGATCGGGGGCGTCCGGGGCGGGGTGGAGAAAGAGGTCGTGCACCATGGGCCTCCATCGTAGCGCACGGGCGATCGGTTAGCGCGGCCCGCGGCAGGCAGCCGCCCGGCGCCGTGCGCATGTTTCGTCCCGTGCCGCCGCAGACCACCCGGGTCCGGGAGGTGCCGATCCGCCGGACCACGAACCTCGATCTCTACCGCGTCGTCGACCACCTGGACGCCGCGGTGGCCGAGCTGCGCGAGATGGGCCGGCGGGTCTCCGACTCGCTCGGACGGAACCGGGTGTGGATGGTGAGCTCCACCGTCACCGGAGGGGGCGTCGCGGAGTCGATGCCCCGGGCCTGCAGCCTCCTCACCGACCTGGGCGTGGACACCCGATGGCTGGTCCTGGAGCCCGGCGACCCGTCGTTCTTCACGCTGACCAAGTCGCTCCACAACATGCTGCACGGGGTCCCCGGCACCCAGGACCTGGAGGCGGCGCGATCGGTCTACGAGCGGGTGAGCGCGGAGGCCGCCGCCGAGATGCGGCAGGTGGACGCCCGCGACATCCTGGTGATCCACGACCCGCAGCCGGCCGGGATCGCGCTGCACCTGCGACGCCCCGAACCCGGCAGGCTCGCGTGGCGCTGCCACGTGGGGATCCCGGAGCGGAACGAGCACACGAACGCGGCGTGGAGCTTCCTGCGCCCCTACCTGGGCGTCTACGACCGCCTGCTCTTCACGCTGATGGCGTACGTGCCGGACGAGTGGCTGGATCGCAGCGGCGAGCTCTGCCCGGGCATCGATCCCTTCTCCCACAAGAATCGCCCGCTGCGGCCGTACAAGCTCCTGGGGATCCTGCGATCGGCCGGCCTGATCCCGGGGCCCTCCGTACCGCGGTGGGCGCGGTTTCGCGCCAAGGTGCAGCGGTGGATCGGCAAGTGGGACGAGTCGCCGCTGCCCTCGCTCCTGTACTGCCCGACGATCCTCCAGGTCTCCCGCTTCGATCGCCTCAAGGGCTTCGAGTCGCTGCTGCCGGCGTTCGAGCTCCTCACCAGGACGGCGCCCGAGTTGGCGGCCTCGCTTCCCGCCAACGCCGATCGGGTCAAGAGCGAGATCGAGCGGGCGCACCTCGTGCTCGCGGGGCCCGATCCGTCCGGCGTCGCCGACGATCCGGAGGCCGAGGAGGTCCTGGACGACCTCTGCCGGAGGCACGATCGGCTCCCGTCCCACCTGAAGGAGCGGGTGCACGTGATGCGGCTGCCCATGGTCGACGTGAAGGAGAACGCGCTCATCGTGAACGCGCTGCAGCGCGTGGCGGCGGTGGTGGTGCAGAACTCGATCCGCGAGGGGTTCGGGCTCACCGTCTCGGAGGCGCTGTGGAAGCGCGCCCCCGTGGCTGCCTCCAACGTCGGCGGGCTCGCGAGGCAGATCCGGCACGGCAGCGACGGCGTGCTGATCGACGATCCCCGCTCACCCGAGTCGATCGCGGCGGCGCTGCTCGAGCTCATCGCCTCGCCCATGCAGGGCGAGGCGATGGCGCGCTCGGGCCGGGAGCGGGTGAGCACCCACTTCACCGTCCTCTCCGAGATCAAGAGCTGGCTGCTTGCTTTTTCACGACTCCTCGAGGGAGCAGATCCCGCACCTTCACCCGACGGATGACCACGGAGACCGCGCCCGCGGTGAGGTGGGAGATCACGGTCATCAGGTGGGTGAGCACGGCCAGGGTGGCGGCCTGCTCGGGGGTCGCGCCGAGGAGGCGCGAGGCCCACGTGCACGAGAGGTAGTACATGCCCAGGCCTGCGGGCACGCCGGGCGGGCTCTGCCCCAGGGTGACCGCCGCGAGGAGGACCACGCCGGAGAAGATGCCCGCCTGCACGCCCGCGCCGTAGAGGGCGATGGTGTAGCCGGTGGCGACGGTGGCGATCGCCAGGAGGGTGCCGGCGAAGGCGAGGCCGACGCGGATCGGGGAGCCGCTCGCCGCCACGCCGACCGCGAACTCGCGCAGCACGTTGCGCAGCTTGGGGTGCTTGTCCTTGCGCTCCAGGAAGTCCGCGAGGCGCGGCACGTAGCGCGCGCCCAGGAAGAGCGCGGCCACGAAGGTGGGCACGGCCACCGCGACGCCGGTGAGGCTCGCGCCGAAGTCGGTGGCGCCGCCGAAGAACGGACCGCTCGGCGACAGGACCACGAGCACGAGCAGTGCCACGAGGTCCAGTACCTTGCAGACGATGATCGTCCCCAGCGAGAGCGCGAAGGTGGTGGGCCTGCCGCGCTTCTCGGTGAAGCGGGTGAGCGCCATGGCGCGGAGCGCCTCGCCGAACTTGCCGGGGATGACGTTGTTGCCGAGGAGGCCGATGGCCACCGAGTGGTAGCGATCCGAGTAGGCGGGCTTCGGCTTGGGGAGGGTGAAGCCCCAGCGGAGCGCGCGCAGCGGCGCCATCGCCGCCGAGAAGATCCCGAAGAGGATCACCCACCACAGGTGGTTGGGCAGGCTCGCGAACCACTCCCCCAACGGGAAGCGGGAGACCAGGTGGAGGCCCCCGTCGAAGGAGGGTCGGAAGAACGCCGAGCCGATCAGGGTGGCGGAGAGCGCGACGGCGACGATGCCGCCGAGGATCCGCTTGACGATGCGGATCGCGCCCTTGGGTGCCGCCGCGCCCGGGAGGCGGTCGGCGTCTGTGTGGACGGAGTTCATGCGAAGGGTGTCGGCTCCTCGGCGCCGTAGAGCGCGGTAAGGATCGCGTGGAGATCCGCGCCGTGCGCGACCCGGCCGGGATCGACCCCTGCCGGGTGGAGGACGAAGGTCTCGGTCTCTTCTTGTGAAGGCCCGCCGTGCGATGAGAGCTCCCACGAGTAGGCAACGCACGCGTCGTCGAACCAACTCCCGCAGAGGAGAAGATCGCCCGCCGACGGCGATCTGCCCAGCTCGGCCAGCAGCGCGGCGACCCCTTCCCGCGACGCTCCCTTCGGGATCGTGTCCGGCCGGGAGGGGTCGACTTGCCGGCCGCCCGCGAAGGCGATCGGCCCGTGGCGGAGCGAGCGCATCGCCACCAGGCCCACGCCGGGACAGTCGAGGGCCCTGGAGAGGACGTCCGAGCGCATCCTGGAGATCTCCGCCGCGTCCCAGGCGCGGTCGCCGCCCAGGTACACGTGGGCGTAGTTGCCGCAGTCGACGACGACGGGTGGCTCGTGGGGCCTGCGGGCGCCAGACGCCCCGACGAGGCGCTCCACCGCGGGCGGAAGGGCGGGTGCAGGCCCCTCGGTGAGCCAGGAGGCGATCGTCCTGCCGAAAATGCGCTCGAAGGGGACGGCCGGGATCTGCCCGTGATCGGTGAGGATCCAGACGTCCGGGGGATCGGGGACCTCCGCCGCGATTGCGACGAGGGCCTCCACCGCGCGGTCGATCTGGGCGAGGACACGCAGGGCGTCGCGGGTGCCGCGGCGGTGCGAGAACTCGTCGTACTCGTGGAGGCAGACGAAGGTGCGGGGGACCCCGCGCATCAGGTCGAGGATCGCGCCGCCCTTCCCGAACTCGGTGGCGAGGGTCCCCACGGCGAGGTGGTTGAGGAGGAAGCGCAGCTCGTGGCGGCCGGAGCCGAACCACCCGCGGAAGCGCGCCATCGTCCCCAGGAAGTCCGCGCTCTCGGTGGCGAGGCGAAAGAGGAGGCTCCCCAGGATCTGCCCCTGGATCACGGCGTCGGCGCGCCAGCCCGCGGCCGCGGGTTCCTCCGGTTCGCCGCGGCCGATCGGGACCGTCGTCCCCGCCGCCGCGGCGATGGCTTCCTCGACCCGCGCCTCGTGGGCGGGATCGGGGCCCTCACCCCCGCGCCCGCGATCGCGGCGGATGCGGCGGGCCCGAAAGGCCTGCCCGAGCCCCGCGGTGGTAAGGGCGTTGCCGCTGCCGCCGGCGAGGATCGACACGTAGCTCGTTCCCCCGGCGAGGAGCCCGGGGCCGAGCGCGTCCCGCAGCCGCTCCTCGACCAGGAGGGCGTCGGAGGGGCGGTTCATCTGGAGCTTCCTGCCGAGTCTTCGGTCGAACCAGGAGAACGACGGTACGTCCGGATGCTCGGCGCCGAAGAAGAGGCCGGCCTGGAACGCCGTCGTGGTGGAGGGCATCCCGGAGAAGGCGCGGCTCTCCACGTGGGTGGGGCCGTCGCGCAGGGTGGGGAGGAAGCGCAGCCAACCCGCCTTCTCGGCCCGGCGCATGGCCCGGCCCCCGACGCCGTCGATGAAGACGAGGAGGAGGCGGCGGCGCACCCGGGGCGGCGCCCTTCGCACCATCGGCGCGAGCGTCCGCACCAGCGACCGCGCCCACCGCCGCACGGCGGGGCGGATGGCGAGGCGGCCGGGATCGAGGGGTCGGGGCGGCGGGGGCCCCAGCGGGAGCGTGCGAGGTATCACACGATCCAAGTTGGGGCGTGCCCCTTCCTCGGACACGTAGGGGTCGCTCGCGCGGGGGGATCACCTTTCGTAGCGGATGTCGACGATGGTGACCTCGACCTCGCCCTTGGGCCGGGCCACGATCGCCTCGTCGCCCACCTTCTTGCCGAGCAGCGCCTTGGCGAGCGGGGACTCCACGCTGATCTTGCGGGCGCGCACGTCGAACTCGTCGGGGCCGACGATGCGATAGGTCGCCTCCACGCCGTCCTCGTCCTCGACCGCGACCCAGGCGCCGAAGAAGACCCTGCCCTCCTGCTCGGGCGACGGCTCCACCACGGTGAGCGAGTCGAGGCGCTTCGAGAGGTAGCGGATGCGGCGATCGATCTCGCGGAGCCTCTTCTTGCCGTAGATGTACTCGGCGTTCTCGGAGCGATCGCCCTGGGCGGCGGCCCACATCACCTCGGTGGTGATCTTGGGGCGGTCCACCTTCCAGAGGCGATCGAGCTCCGCCTGCAGCGCGTCGAAGCCCTCGCGGGTGATGTACCGCGCCCGCGGGGGCCCGAGATCCTCGTCGCTCTCGTCCGGGAGCGGGAGCTCGTGCTCGAGGTCGGTCTCCTTGGTGAATGCCTTGGACATCGGGAGAGGCTAACGCCCAGGGGGCGCAAAACAAGCCCGGCGATGGCGCAGACGGTGAAGGCCGGACGCCCGCGACGAGCGTCCGGCCTTCCGAGATGGCGTCCCCACGGGGATTCGAACCCCGGTTACCGCCTTGAAAGGGCGGCGTCCTGGGCCTCTGGACGATGGGGACAGGACATTCGCTTGGTGAGCCGCGTGGGAGTCGAACCCACAACCATCGGCTTAAAAGGCCGTTGCTCTGCCATTGAGCTAGCGGCTCCTTCGAAAATCGGGCGCAATCTAGGCGGCGGGGTATGCCCAAGTCAACGTCGTTTGCCGCCCCGCGCCGCGGCCACGACCACCTTCACCTGCCGCGTGTGACCTTCGCAGCTCACCTCGACCGTGGTCTCGCCGGGGTTGTAGGGCCAGACCTGGAGCGCCCTGTCGACGTTGCAGATCTTCTCGTCGAGGCAGCGGGCCTTCACCGTGCGGCCCTGCATCGGCTTGCCCCTGGCGTCGAGGACGCGGACGGCCAGCCGGACCGGATCCGCGTCCTGGACGAAGGAGAGCTCGGCGGGCTCCACCTCGAGGCCCTCCACCGAGTTCACGTCGACCACGATCTCGCCGACGAGCTTGCCGCGCTTCGCGACCACCCGCGTCTGGCCGGGGCCGACCGCGGTGATCTTTCCCTCGGCGTCGACAGTCACGATCTTCTCGTCGGCGGAGGTCCAGGAGGTGGGGCGCTCGCGGGGAAAGACCTGGCCGCGGCGGTTCTTCGCCACCGCCCGCACCACCTTCGTCGCGCCCTTGGCGTCGAACGACACCGATCCCGGTTCCATCTCGTAGAACTCCGGCTGGGAGCAGCCGGACGCGATGACGGCGAGCCCGAGGGCGAGTAGAGCGGTGCGCATCGTGTCTCCCGGTGCAGGTGCTTTCGATTCGTACCATCCGGGAGGGCGGGGCGCCATAGGCCATAGGCAGAAGGCCCGCGGCGAGCGGGAGCGACGCCGGGCATGGCGTGCGCGCGGTCCCCGGCGAGCGCCCCGCGGGGCGTAGGCGCGGGTGGCGGGCTCGTCCATGGAAGGCGGGCGACCGCGTCGTCCTCGAATGGAGCGGCCGATCAGCCCCTGCGGGCGCCGACGGCGAAGGGCCGGACGGTGTCCTCGTCCACGGGAGGCGGCTTGATGCCCGCGGGGCCGGCGTTCGGAACGGCGCGGCCGGAGCGGATCGCCTCGAAGGCGCGGCTGATGCGTCGCATCTTCTCCGGATCGCCGCCGCGGTCGGGGTGGTGCAGCAGGGCGAGCTCGCGGTAGCGGGCGTGGACCTCTTCGAGCGGCGCGCCCGGCGGGACGCCGAGCACGTACCAGGCGTCCTCCTCGTCGAGCCGGCGCAGGAAGGATTCGAGCCGCGCCTTCACCTGTCGGAACCGGGCGTCCTGCTTCGGTGCCGGCTTCACGCGCGCGGTGGGCCGGACGCCCGCGCTGCGCCGAACCACCTCGTCGTACGCCGAGGCGTAGGTGCGGTCGCAGCGGGCGCAGGAGAAGTAGGCGCCGGTGGCGGAGGCCGATCGGGTGAGACGCGAGCCGCAGTGCGAGCACTCGAGGTCGCAGGTGTCCCAGATCGTGGTGGTGGGGCGCAGACGATGAGCTGGAGGCACGGCGGCGATTGTCTTCGGATCGCCCGCGCGAACCAGCGGAAAGTGCCGGCGTGGCTGTGGATATTTGGGACGGCACCGGATGGCCGTCTGCGCGGTATGCCGCCAGGAGGAGGGCGGAGAGCGGCCCCGGTGCCGGACCACGGATGCACTCGGGATGCTGGTCCACGTGGTGCGAGCCGACCAGATCCGAGCCGATCCGAACGAAGCGCGAACGCCTGCTTCGCGACGATCAGAGGATCGAGCGCCGCTTCGAGAGCGAGTGGGCTCGGTTGAGGCGCCGATGCTCTGCGCTCCGTCTGCCAGGCCCGCTCGACGAACATCAGGGACCTCGACGGCCACTTCTTCCGAGCCCGCTTCCTGCCCGTACTTCTGCCCGGTCCGCCGGGGATTTTCGAAGCCAGGAGTGTCAATCTGGAGAGCGCGAGAACCGTATCGGTTGCATGAGGATGGCATTCTTCAAGGAAGCGATCTCAAGTCGATAAAAATATAGAAATCGCGAGTAATCCCGTTGACGTCGTATAAAAAGTCAGCGTGAAGCACCTCCCTCGGGGAATCAGGAGCCATCGCGATGTGTGCGGCTAGACCATAAGAGAGAATAGGATATCCGTTGCCGAAAAAGAGAAAAGGAAGGCTCGCCTCCGAATAGCTGTCCTCGGTCCGATAGAACCCTCTCAGCTGGAAAAAGCGAGCATCGGGGCCCTCGATTCTTGGATTCGAAAACACGCAGGGCCCACAAGGCCA
>DATMSB010000081.1:0-40594 GCA_035565615.1 Vulgatibacter sp.
AAGTTGGTCGTCGAGGTCATCCGGTTCGTCACCGAGAAGCCGACCATGGGGCTCACCTCGAAGGCGCCCTCGGTGCGGAACTGCCGGTTTCGGACCACGACCCGCTCCACCACCCCGTCGTCGGCGGCGCCGGCTGCGGTCGGCGCGAGCGTGACGGACGCGAGGAGGACGGCCAGGAAGGAGATCAGGCTCCGATTCGGGATTCTTTCCATGGAGAGTTGCTACCTTGCCTCGTGCCCTGTCACCGGCACAGTGAGAGTTCGGATCCGACGTCCACGTCGTAGCAGACCTCGATGGTCTCGAGCTTGGAGGGGATCGAACGACCGTTGAATCTGATCACGTTCCTGGGATCCGATCCCGAGCAGAGCTGGTGCTCCCACCCGTCCACCGGATCGGGCGCGATCGGGAGGACGCAGCGATTCCGCACGCAGAGCTGGGCTGGGTCGGAACATGGGGACGCATCGTCGCACGAAACGGGATCGTTTGGCACTACCACCGTTTCGATTGTGGCCTCTATCGGCACGCGACTCAACCGGAACTCGCGGGCGAGCCCCGACGCCGCCCAACCGATCTCGCGGAGCGCCACCCCCAGGTCGGCGTCGCAGAGGTCGATGACCCTCCCGCCGGTGGAGTCGGCGACGCCCGCGTAGCGCGGAGCGTGGAGCGCGCAGGCGTCGCCCTCGTCGCAGGAGAGCGAGGGATCGCGGGTGCAGCCCACGTAGGCGAACCCGCTCCCGTCGTCGCGATCGAGCTCGGCGGCCGTGGTGGCGACGATGGCGTCGGCGGCGACGGCCGCACCGTTGGCGAAGCCCTTCGCGCCCGAGAAGACCCGGGCGAAGTAGTCGGTCGATCCGAAGTCGAGGAGATCCCCGCAGCCGCATACGCCGGTGGAGGTGCACGCGGCCGCCCCCGGAGGCGCGAACGGGAGGCACGAGGCGTCGTCCTCGTCCGAGACGAAGATCACGCGCAGCTCCGCGTCGCTCCGGAGGAAGCCGCCCGACGCCTCCGGGCGGGAGGCGATCCGCGAGGCGGCGAGGAGACCCTTCCCGGGACCGTGCTCGAGCGGGAGCGTGCGGAGCGTCTCGCCAGCCCAGGCGATGGCGTCGGCGATCGTCCCGGCGCCCACGTCGCAGGACGTGACGCCGGAGACCGGGCGACAGGAGACGAAGCGAGGGCTCCCGGCGAGGAGGGGCTCCGGGGAGGTGGTCGTGATGGCGAAGTGGAAGTCGATGGCCGGCGTGGCGGAATCGAAGACGCCGAAGATGGCGTCCAGCCCGCCGGCGAGCCGCGCGATCGTCCCTTCCATCGAGGGGGAGCTGCGGATCGCCAGGAGGACGTCGACCTTCCCGGAGGCGCGCTGCTGGAAGGTGTCGCAGTGGGAGGAGCGCTGGGCGCGGAAGTCGTCGGGCCTCGCCTCGCGATCCGACCGCTCGATCCGCGGCTGCGCGTCCTCGGCCGCCGGGACGCCGGAGACGACGCGGAAGGGCTCCTGCACGTCGCCCAGCCTGCTCCCGTCGTCGCCGCAGCCGGTCGCCGCGAGTCCCAACACCAGGGCGCCGGCGACGCGGTGACCCACGGCGTGGAGGCTCTCCAGGCCTGTACGACGCCCGTGCGATCGCATGGGAGCATGGGAGATCCGCGCCAGAGCCGACTCCGGAATTCAATGGGCGATGCGCGCTTCGCCACATCGCCAGCCAGGGAAGGTCGGTTTTGGTACCACGTCCCCCCGGGTGGTTCAAGCACCTACCACTCGTAGAGCAGGAGGCCCCCGTCGATCAGCCGGGGAGGCAGACCCGCACCGGCCGATCGTCCACCGTCCGGGTGTCCCCGCACCTCCAGCCCGGCGGGCAGTCGTCCTCGGCGCAGGACCGGGTGCAGACGTTTCCGCTCTCCTTCTTGATGCAGAGGCGGTCGGCGCAGGCCGCCGGACCGAAGGTGCAGTCCGAGCCGATGGCGCCGCCGCCCGAGGGGAAACAGACGTTCACCAGCTCCCCCGGGGCTCCCCCGCCGTCGACGGCGCGGGCCTGCCTGCACTCGAAGCCACCGGAGGTGCCCGAGGCCTCGTCGCAGGAGGCGTCGTCCACGCAGGCGGCGGTACACAGCCGGGCCGTGCCGATGTCGAGGCAGAAGCCGTCGTGGCAGGGGGCACGGCCCGGGTCGCAGTCGTCCCCGAACTCCCCTTCCCGCGGGACACAGACGCCTCCCGCGGGTCCCGACGGCCGGTCGCAGTCGATGGTCGCGCCGTCCTCCGTGGGGACCACGGCGCAGCAGCGCTGCCTGGCGTCCCCGCACTCGGCGTCCGCCTCGCACGGGGCCGAGCAGAGGCCGCGCTCGCCGTAGTGGACGCAGATCCCCGAGAGGCAGTCCGCCGGGCCGCCGACGCTGCAGTCGCTGCCGAGCCCGCGGCCGGCCCGCACGCAGGTCGCCTGGAGCGGCACGCAGACCCGGTCGCCGTCGACGAGGAGGCAGTCGAAGCCGGCCCCCCAGCGGGAGGCACAGTCCGCGAGATCCTCGCACGCCGGCGCGCAGAAGGTCTCGCCGCTCTGCACGTTGGCGAGGCAGAGGCCCCCGGTGAGGCCGCCGACGTTGCACTGGTCGTCGTCGGTGCAGGGCGCGCAAGCCCTGCCGTCGTCGGCGATCCGGCACTCGTTGCCCACGCAGGTGGCGCCGGGGCCGCATTGCGCCAGATCGGAGCGCAGATCCCCCGGCTCGCACCACCCCGAGCAGGTGAGGGCGTTGGGAACGCACTGGAAGACCTCGCCGGACGGGTCGGAGATCCGGGTGCACGTGAAGTTGCGCGGGCAGCCGCTGCGGCAAGGGGCGTCGGTCGTCGAGTCGATCCAGTCCTGCCGGGCCTCGCTCCAGGTGCAGGTCGGCGAGCAGGCGATCCCGCAGAAGCGCTCGCCGGTGAGCAGGTTCTCGACGCAGCGGGCGGTGCCGTCGGCGCACTCGGCGTCGCCGCTGCACGGCGCGCACAGGGGCCGGCCCGCGTGGCAGGTCTCCGACTCGGGGACGCATTGCCGCGTCTCCTGTTCGCCGACCCGGGTGGGCGGGATGGTGCGGCAGCGGTAGCCGTCGGGGCAGCCTGGGGTGCACGGCGCGGTGCAGAAGCGCTCGCCGGATCCCAGGGCCCGTAGGCAGGAGCCGCCGCTCGGGCACTGGGAGTCGGCGGTGCAAGGCGCGCAGAGGCCGCGCCGGACGGGGATGTAGCAGCTCCCCCGCGAGGCGTCGCAGCGATGGCCGGAGGGGCAGCCGTCGTCGGTGGTGCAGCGCACGCCGGGCTTGCAGACGAGGGCCTCGAGGCGCCCGTCCACCTGGCAGGTGAGGCCGCCGGGGCAGTCGAAGTCGTCCGCGCAGGGGACGCTGCAGACGCCGCCTTCGTCGAGCCGGAGGCAGAAGGAGTCGCGGCAGCGATCGGGGCCGGTGGGATCGCACGGCTCCCCCGCGACCGGAAAGGACGGCAGCGAGGACGTGCAGCCGGCGAGCACGCAGGCCGCGGCGAGGGCCAACGCCGCGGGGAAGGAGATCCTGGCCGTCACGCCGGCAGGGTACCGCAAAGCACTCGGAGGACGGAGACGAACGAGGGGCGGGGCCGAAGACGACGCGAGGCCGCGCTCCAGGGGAGCCGGCCTCGCAGTGAAGCGGTCCTTCGATCGGGAGATCTCAGCCGCGGCCCTTCGAGACCTTCATCGGGTTGACCGGTCGCTTGGCGGCCTCGGCCTTGGAGATCTTGGGCGCCTTCACGGCGGGGCGGAGGATGAGCAGGCCCTCGTCGTGGCCGGGGACGGCGCCCTTGACCATGAGGAGGTGCTGCTCCTCGTCCACGCCGATCACCTGGAGGTTGCGCACCGTGACCCGGTCCACGCCCATGTGCCCGGGCATCCGCTTGCCGGGGAACACGCGGCCGGGGGTCTTGCGCTGGCCGATGGAGCCCACGTGGCGGTGGAACTCGTGCGTACCGTGGGAGCCGCGGGCGCCCTGCCCACTCATGTTGTGGCGCTTCATGACGCCGGCGAAGCCCTTGCCCTTGCTCGTGCCGGTGACGTCGACGAACTGCCCCACCTGGAAGACCCCGGCGTCCAGGACCTGGCCGACCTCGAGGCCCTCCGCGTCCTTGGCGCTCATCCGGAACTCGCGGATCCAGCGGGTGGGGGCGACGTTCAGCTTCTTGAAGACGCCCATCTCCGGCTTGTTCACGAGCTTCTCGCGCTTCTCGCCGAAGCCGATGCGCACGTTGACGCCCGCGTCGGCGGGCAGCTCGTTGACGCCGAGGACGGTGTTGGGGCCGGCGCGCACGATGGTGACGGGGATCTGGTCGCCGTTCTCCGCGAAGATCGAGGTCATGCCGATCTTGACGCCGAGGAGGCCCTTGCCGCGGATCTTGCTCATGTCTGGCTCCGAGAGGTTCCCCGGTCGGGGAACGTCGATGGGGTTGCACCCGCCAGCCGGGTCTTCCGGCCGCGGGGCGCGCACCATAATCGACCGGCACCGGAAGGTGCAAGGTTTCCTTGCGACGCGGATCGCCCCCTACTGCGCGGCGGCCCGGGCCTCGCGGGCGTAGTGGAGCGCCAGCGCCCTGGCGAGCTCGGCGGCGTGTCCCAACGCCTCCGCGCTCAGGCGCTCGAGGAGCGCCCCGCTCTCCGAATCCCCCAGGGCGGTGGTCATCCGCGCCACCCGCCGGCACCTGGCGGCAAGCGCGTGGGAGGTGGCGAGGTCGGCGCGGAGCAGGCGAGCGAGCTCACCGCCCGGCTCCCCGGCGTCCCCCGGGCGCAGGGGCCTCGACCCCCGCAGGGCCGCGATCCGGGCGGCCACCCGCTCGCGATGCTCGGCGCGGGCGGCGGCGATGGCGAGCCAGCGGGCGCGGAGAATGGGATCGGCCGTCCGCCTCGCTCGCGAGGCCCCTTGCTCGGCCGCGTGCGCCAGCGCACCGAACACGCCCATCAGCTCCTCGATGGTCCTCTGCCTCCCCTCCGCCATCTCCCCTCCGCGACTGCAAGGTGGCGGCGATCCTCCCGAACCGCAACGCTTCCCCCGGGTGACGAGGCGCTCGCGCCTCGACGGTTCGCGCGACGCCTCGGGATCCGCCCACCCAGCCGCGGAAGGGAACTTCCCCGGGGGCGCGGGAATCGCCCTCTTTCGAGCCCGCGGCGGGATGTGTGCCCCGGCCCGAAGCTTGCTACCTCTCTCGAGCGGGACCATCTCCACGGCCGTGGGGGGAGCGGACATGATCGACAGGCTCAAGGAGGGACTCTCCTTCGAGTGGCGAGCGGAGCGTCACACCGAACTGCTGCTGACGGATCTGACGGAGACGGCCACCGCCCCCGACCTCGCCGGGCGCCTGTCGGAGCTCGCCTCCGCGGCGCAGGCCCGCCGCTCCCGGCTCGAGCGGCGGCTGATGGCGCTCTCGGCCCGGCCGCGGCTGGCGCCGCTCCCGCCGATCCTGGACCGCCTCGATCGGGCGCTGGAGATCGCCCTCGCCCAGACCCGGGCCTCCGCCGATCGGTACGCGGCCCTCGCCGAGCTCTCCCGTCGGCTCGCCGATCCGGAGACCGCCTTCGCGTGCGAGCTGAACCGCACGGGGGCGGAGGAGTCGGCGATCCTCATCGACGGCCTCCTCGCACTGGAGGTCGATCGGGCGGCCCTGCGATCCAACCCCGGGCCCCCCCTGGGAGCCTGAGGGGGCAGCCGGGGATCGCGCACCCGCTCGATCGCCGCCTCGTCCGCGACCGGGCCGGCGCGCGCGATGCAAGGGAGCCCTTTCGGCGGGCGCCCGGGCGGAAGGCGCTTCACGCCGCGAAGGCGCGCTCCACCAGCCAGTACGCGCCGAAGAAGCCGATCGCGGCGGAGGCCCCTGGCACCGCCACCGGCGCGAACCACCGCCTCCGCCGGGCGAGGAGGATCGGGACCAGCGCGGCCAGGACGACGGTGAGCTGTCCCGCCTCGACCCCCAGGTTGAAGCCGGCGAGGGCCGCGAGGGCCCCGCCCCCCGCTCCCACGCCCTGCTCCGCCAGGACGGACGCGAAGCCGAAGCCATGCACGAGGCCGAAGGCAAAGGTGAGCGCGGCCCTCCCCCGCCGCGGATCCCGCCGCAGCACGTTCTCCACCGCCACGAAGAGGATCGACGCCGCGATCGCCGGCTCCACCAGCGCGGGCGGGAGCGAGACGATCTCCAGCGCGGCGAGGCCGAGGGTGATGGAGTGGGCCACGGTGAAGGCGGTGATCGCCAGCGCGAGATCGCCGAGCCGGGTGGCCACCACCGCGATCGCCGCGAGGAAGAGCAGGTGGTCGTAGCCGGAGACGACGTGCTCGACGCCGAGGAGCACCCAGTCCAGAAAGCCGGGCGCGCGGGCCTCGAGGCCGGCCACCTCGGCGGCGGGATCGTGGGCGAGCGCGGCGGCGGGAGCGAGCAGCGCGAGGAGACCGATCCCCCGCGGGCGGATCATTCGATCGCGGCCGCCGAGTGGGGCGGCTCGGTCTCGTGCTCGATCCCGCAGAACGGGCAGTGGATCGGCCCCACCCAGGACTCGCGGACCTTCACGTCCTCGCCGCAGCAGACCAGCGGCACCACCCGCATGTCGTCGACCTCCGCGCGCATCTGTCCGTGGAAGGGCGCGGGCGCCACGGGGAGGAAGGTCATGTACGGGTTCTCCCCGAGGGTTCGCTCCACGTAGCGCAGCTGCTCGAAGCGGATCTCCTCCGAGAGCGAGGCGGCGATCTTGCTCAGCCAGAGGCGGTGCTCCTCCGTCCACCAGGCGTCGGCGTCCGCCCGGTGGGCGCAGTACGGGCACACCCGAGGGAGCGAGGCGTCCCCGATCTCGTGCTCGTTGACGTGGGGGAGGCCCTTCGCCACCCGCCGCTGGAAGAGCGCGGTGTCGGCGTCGGTGTACCGCAGCTTGAACTGGCGCCTGCAGCTCGAGCACTCCTTGCGCAGGAAGCCCCGCCGATCGACGGGGAGCTCGAACGACTCGTCTGCTTCTCGGTTCCTCATCGCCCACCCCCATACAGTGGCAACGGCAGGAGCCGGCTCACGGAGGAAGCGCTCCACCCGGCCAGAGGAACACTAGAGCCGCGCGCGAGCGCCGAACACCGGCCCCGTCGGGCGCCGCGCTGCCGATGGCCGACACCGCGCCCCGGCGGCCTCAGGCGCGGGCGGCGAGCGGCGCGCCGAGGAGCGAGTCGAGCCTCCCGCGCAGGTCCGAGACGTCGCCATCCACGGGGAGGATCGGCGTGTCGGCGAGGCCGGGCATCCCCCGGAGCACGTTGGAGGTGGAGTCGACGAGGGCGCGGTCCAGGAGGACGGCGTCGGGGAGGAGGGCGCGGGCCCTGGCGATCCCCTCCTGGGCGGTGCGGGCCAGCGAGACGTCGTACGCGGGGACGAGCGCGTCGCGGATCGCCGCGCGCCGCACCGGATCCTCGGAGACGAAGAGGAGCTTGCGGGCCGCCCGCGCCGAAGGCGGGCTCGTGGGGATCGAGAAGTAGAAGGAGGTCCCCTCCTCCGGGCCCGAGCGGATCCAGACGTCACCGCCGTGGAGCTCGACGAGCTCGCGGGCGATGGCGAGGCCGAGACCGAAGCCGGCGCTCTCCGCGCCCTTGCGCTGGCGCTCGAAGAGGAGCGCCTGCTCCGACTCGGGGATGCCGGGGCCCCGATCCCGCACCTCGAAGCGGGCCCTGCCCCCGGTGGACTCGTCCAGCGAGAG
Source organism: Vulgatibacter sp. (assembly GCA_035565615.1). Classification (GTDB taxonomy): domain Bacteria; phylum Myxococcota; class Myxococcia; order Myxococcales; family Vulgatibacteraceae; genus Vulgatibacter. Next base: position 7,698 of record DATMSB010000081.1, read on the forward strand.
CGCGATCTCGACGCTCGCGCCCTCGGGGGAGTGGGTGACCGCGTTGGCCACGAGGTTCTCGAGCACCTGCCGGATCGCGCTCTCGTCCACCTGTGCCTGGAAGGAGGCCGGGGCGGTCACCTCGAGCCGCACCTCCTTCGACGAGCCGAGGGTGGAGAGGTCGGCGGCCACCGAGCGGGCCAGCTCCGCCAGGTCCGCGAGGCCGAAGGTCAGCTCCCACTCCTGGGTGCGTCCCCTGCCCCGATCCAGGATCGTCTGCACCAGCTCGAGGATGCGCAGGCCCTGGCGCTCCACCGCCTCGACGCTGCGGCGCTGGGGCGGCGCGAGGTCGCCGGCGAGGAGGAGCCGGGCGTGGCCGAGGAGCACGTTCAGGGGCGCGCGGACGTCGTGGGAGACGATGGAGAGGAGCTCGTCCTTGAGCCGGCTCGTCTCCCGAAGGAGCTCGTTGGCGCGGTCCAGCTCGCGGTAGCGCTCGAGGTAGGCCGCCTCCAGCTCGTCGCGGCGGCGTCGGACGCTGGTGTGGAGGCGGGCGTTGCGGATCGAGTTGGCGAGGGCGGAGGCTGCCGCCCGCACGAAGGCCTGCTCGTCCGGGCCGAAGGCGCGGTCGCGGGCGAGGCGCAGGTAGAGGGCGCCGTAGGAATCGCCGCTCGCCACCAGCGGCGCCACCACCAGCGACGAGACGGGGATCTCCGCCACCAGGGGGCGCACCGGCTCCATTAGGGGATCGGTGCGGACGTCGTCGATGACCAGCGGCTCCTTCGACGTGAAGGCGTGGACCAGCTCGGGGTACTTGCGCAGGTCGAGGTCGAGGGGGTCCAGGTCGGGGACGTCGTGGGACGCGACCACCCGGGCGCCGGCGCCGTCCGCCAGGATGGCGGAGCAGCGATCCACCGGGATGACCGCGGCGATCTTCGCCACCACCACGCGCAGGAGCTCCTCCACGTCGAGGTGGCTCGTGGCCGCCTCGAGGATCTCGAGGATCGCGGCGAGGTCCAGTGGGCGCCCCGGTCGGGGCGGTGGAGACGACTGCATCGGCCGCACCATACGTCATCCTGCCGATGGACTGCGAGATCGGGGCGTGCATCGCCGACCGCGTGCCCGTGGCGAGGGCGCGCGATCAGGGGCGGTCGAGGCGGAAGGAGGCGATCAGCCGGCGCAGGCGGGGATCCGCGGGGCGCGCGGCGGGCACGAGCCCCACGCCGGTCCCCGCGAGGAGGAGCTGCCCCTCCAGGCGGCGCCGCCGCTCCCTGCGCACGCGGAACCCCAGGCGCCTCGCCTCGATCGCCACCGCCTCGCGGGTGATGCCCTCGATCCCGCCCTCGAGGATCACGAGGTCGTCGCCCGACGCGAGGATCGGGCTGGTGCGGCTGCCGTCGACCACGTTCCCCGCCGGATCGAGGAGGAGCCCCTCGAACGCCCCGGCCGCGTCGGCGTCGGCGGCGGCGAGGCGGTAGGGGAGGTGGTTGCCCGTCTTGAAGCGGCCGAGATCGGGGTGGACCAGCCGCTCGGTGACCACGACCTCGACCCCGTCCTCGTAGGCCCGGGCGGAGGGCGGCGCGAGCGGCCTCGCCTCGGCGATCCGGATCCCGTCTCCGAGGGAGACGCGGACCAGCAGCCTGGGGCGCTCGCTCGACGCCGCCTCGTGGAGGTCGCGGCGGATGGCGTCGTCGCCGGGGTGCTCGATCCCCAGGGCGCGGGCGTGTTCGGCGAGCCGGGAGAGGTGCCGCTCGAGGAGGCATGGGACGCTCGCCTCCACCCGGATCGTGGTGAAGACCGTGGCGCCGTGGAAGGCCCAGGGGCCCACAGGGATCCGATCGGCAGGCGATCCATTCACCAGGAGCGTCACCGGCGCTCCAGGGAGAGGAAGGCGGAGACGAGCTGCATCCCGGCGGCGGAGAGCATGCTCTCCGGATGGAACTGCACCCCCCAGGCGAGGCCGGCGTCGTCCGAGATCGCCATGCAGACGCCGTCCTCGCTCGCGGCGTGGGAACGCACGCCCGGCGGCAGATCCGTGAGGCAGAGGGAGTGGTACCGGGCGAAGATCGCCGGGCTGGGGATCCCCGCGAAGATCCCCTCCCCCGAGTGGCGCACCGAGGCGGCCCTGCCGTGCACCGCCTCCGGCGCCCGGGCCAGCCGCCCGCCCAGGGCCACCCCCAGCGCCTGGTGCCCCAGGCAGATCCCCAGGAGCGGCAAGCGTGCGCCGCGGGCGGCGAGGATCCACTCGAGGGTCCTGCCGGCGGCGGCGGGCTCGCCGGGGCCGGGTCCCACCACCACGTGGGTGGCGCCGCCGAGATCGGCGGCGGCGGCCGCGTCGACCACCCGCACCTCGGCGCCGAGCGCGCGCAGGTAGTCGACGACGTTGAAGCTGAACGAGTCGCGGTTCTCCACGAAGATCACCTGCGCGTCGTGGCGGCGCGGGGGCCGCGGCGGGCGCCAGGCGCCGTCGAGGCGCGGCGGCTCCGGCGGCCTGCCGGGGCGGCCGCCGCCCAGGGCGAGGAGGAGCGCCTGCGCCTTCGCGCGGGCCTCGTCGAGCTCGGGGATCGGCTCGCTGTCGATCACCACGCCGCCTCCCGCCGACAGGTAGGCGTCGTCTCCGGCGAAGGTGAAGCTGCGGATGAGGATGTTGAGGTCGACGCCGCGGCCGGAGACGTAGCCGAGGCTGCCGGTGTACGAGCCGCGGGGGACGGGCTCCAGCTCGGCCAGGGCCTCCATGACGCTCGCCTTGGGCGCACCGGTGATGGAGCCGCCCGGGAAAGCCGCCGCGACGATCTCGCCCAGGCGGGCCCTGGTGCGCCCCCGCACCTCGGACACCAAGTGCATCACGTGCGAGTACCGCTCCACGGTGAAGGCCTCGGACACCTCCACCGTCCCGGGCTCGCAGCATCGGGCGAGATCGTTGCGGAGGAGGTCCACCAGCATCACGTGCTCCGCCCGCTCCTTCGGGCTGGATCGGAGCTCGCGCTCCAGGGCCTCGTCTTCGCGCGGATCCGCGCCGCGCGGCCGGGTGCCGGCGATGGGGCGGGCGCGGATCTCCCGGGTCCCGTCGGCTCCTTCGGGCGCGAGCGCGAAGAGCCGCTCGGGGCTCCCCGACACCACCGCCCAGCCGTCTCCCTCGATCAGCCCCATGTACGGGCTGGGGTTCAAGGTGCGCAGCCGATCGTAGAGGCGCGCCGGGTCCACCGAGCGCGAGGGGAAGCGAAAGCGGTGCGAGAGGTTCACCTGGTAGACGTCGCCCGCCCGGATGCGCGCCTGGATCGCCCGCACCCGCTCGAGGTGCTCCTCCGGACTCAGCTCCGCTTCTGGCTCCACCGGGGGGAGCGCCCCCGGGGGCAGCGGGATCGGATCGAAGCCCGGCGCGTCGGGGGCCTCCACCAAGGTGCCGCCACGGGCGACGAAGCCCTCCGGGTAGAGGCGGAAGTGCGCCTCCGGAAGCCCGGGGAGCGGGTCGCGGGTGCGGAGGCCCAGGTGCCTGGCGTACTCGTAGGCGAAGAAGCCGATCCACGCGGGGAACCAGCGATTGCCCAGGCCCTCCTCCAGGAGGCGGAGGATCTCGAGGGGGCCGCCGACGTCCCTGCTGTCGAGGAGCGTCCTGCCGCCCACGACCTCGAGGACCCGGCCGGGCGCGACGCCGAGGAGGGAGAGGCCTCCGCCTCCCGGCCCGCGCGGTCGATCGGCGGCGCCCTCCCCCGCCGCGATCGAGACGTCCGCCGTCGAACCCCGATCCTCCCCAGGGGTCACGGTCTCCAGCAGCGCGGGCCGAAGGCCTGCCTCTCTTGCACCCAGGTACCGATCGAGCACGACCCGGGAAGGATATGCGGAAGCCAACGCCGAAGCGCGATCTTCGTCGATCCCTCCTTAGCTTCTCCCGGGCAGGAGGCGAGACGTGGCCATCGAAGACGAGCCGAGCGGAGACGGTCGCGGGACCGCGCGCGATCTGGAGGAGCACATGGAAGAGACGACCCGTGGCGGAGGCGGAAGCTGGCGAACCTGGGGACCCGAGCAGATCCGCGAGGATCTCGACTGGCGAACCGACGAGGAGGAGATCGACCGGCGCCTGATGTGGGATCGCGGCCGGCGCGAGCGCAGCGGCCCCGGCGAGTCGCCGCCGTGGTTCGCCCGCGAGGGCCGGGACCGCGGCCGATGGGGCGGCTACGACCCGTACGAGAGCCGCGAGTCCGCGTGGCGGGCGCGCTTCTGGCCGCCGGAGTACGGCGAGGGCCGAGGGGGCGGAAGGCACGGACGAGAGCGCTGGGGCGGCGAGGAGCGCTGGCCCTCCGGCGAGCGGGAGCCCCGTTGGGAGCGGCAGCGCGGCGCGCGGGAGGGGCAGCCCTGGGAGGGCCCCGAGACGAGGTGGCCCGGCGGCGGCGACCGCTGGCAGGGCCGGGGGCACCGCTGGCGCCCGGGCGAGCCCCGGATCTGGAGCGGCGGCGAGTACCGGGGACGGGAGACCGGCCAGTGGGGCGAGGGACGCCGGCGCGAAGGCGGCGAGTGGGGAAGCCGCCGGGGCCGGCATGAAGGGAGGCAGGGACGCGAGTACGGACGCTACGGCCGCTCCTGGACCGAGGACATGCCGCCCCGAGCCGGCTACGGAGGGTACGGCGGCGGCGCCTACGGCGGCTCCTACGGGGGGATGGGCCCGGGCGAGGCCGACATCTACCGCCCGTCCGGGACCGAGGGCGGCGCCACGGGTTACGGATCCATGGAGGGGACCTACGGGCTCGGCTCCGGATGGGAGCCGGAGCGGATGGGCGTCCGCCGCCGGGGCATGACCTTTCAGGATGCGCTGCGAGAGTCGAGGCGGCGCGAGGGCTTCCGGGGGAGCGGCCGCTGGGAGCAGGAGGGCGCCACCGTGCGCGACCTCATGACCCGCGATCCCAAGTACGTCGAGCCGGAGGTGCCCGCCCGGGACGCGGCGCGGCTGATGCGGGAGGAGGACGCCGGGATCGTCCCGGTGGTCCTCGACGGCCGGGTGCTCGGCGTCATCACGGATCGTGACCTCACCGTGCGGGTCCTCGCCGAGGGCCGCGATCCGGGGATGGTCAAGTGCCGGGAGGTGATGACCGGAGACGTGCAGACCTGCCACCCGGACGACCGGCTCACCGACGCGGTGCGGATCATGGGCGAGGAGAACGTCCGCAGGCTCCCGGTGGTGGGTCGCGACGGGCGGCTGCAGGGGATCCTCTCCATGACCGACGTGGCGCGGGAGGCGGAACTCGACTACGCGCTCCAGGAGGCCCTCGAGCAGATCGCCAGCCGCCGCAGCTTCTGGTCGCGCTGGTAGGCGCCAGCCCCGGACGGGGGCAGATGGCCGCAAAGCTCGCCGCTCGGGGGCGAGCGGCGGCCATCTGTATTTTCTACCGGCCCGGCGCCCCTCCCGCCGGTCCTTGCAACGCCACCCTGTAGTTCTTACCGGTCATGGAACCCTCGCGTGAGGGATCCGACGTCGCATGCCGGCGTCTTCACGGGGATTGACCGAGAAGAGGCGATGGCACCCCGCTCGCAGAGGCGGGGAGGGACGACCGCGGCAGCACCTCGCGAGAGGCGGGTGCCGGCTTTGGGGCCCGGAACCCCGGGCAGGAGGACGAAGAATGAAGCTCTCGACGCTTCCGGCTTCCGCAGGCTCTCTCGCCATGTACCTGTCCGAGATCAACCAGTACCCCCTCCTCACCCAGGAGGAGGAGCAGGCCCTGGCGCGCAAGTACCGCAAGGACAACGACGAGAAGGCCGCGGCCCGGCTCGTCACCGCCAACCTTCGGTTCGTGGTCAAGGTCTCGTACGAGTACCGCTCCTACGGCATCAAGATGGCCGACCTCATCCAGGAGGGGAACATCGGCCTGATGAAGGCGGTGCAGAAGTTCGATCCGGACAAGGGCATCCGGCTGATCTCGTACGCGGTGTGGTGGATCCGCGCGTACATCCAGAACTACATCCTCAAGTCCTGGTCGCTGGTGAAGCTCGGCACCACCCAGGCCCAGCGGAAGCTCTTCTTCTCGCTGGCGCGCACCAAGCGGGAGATCGAGAAGCTGCAGGGCACCGAGGACTCGCGGGACGCCCGCAAGATCGCCAAGAAGCTGCGGGTGAAGCCCACCGAGGTCATGGAGATGACCCAGCGCATGGAGGGGCGCGATCTGTCGCTGGATGCGCCCATGGGCGAGGACGGCGGCAATACCCACGTCGACTTCGTGGCCGACGGCTCGGCCGGCCAGGACGCCGAGCTCGCCGACGCGGAGGAGCGCGAAATCGTCACCAGCCGCGTGGAGCAGGCCCTCATGCGCCTCGATCCGAGGGAGCGCTTCATCATCGAGAAGCGGGTCATGAGCGACAAGCCGATGACGCTCAAGGAGCTGGGAGAGCACTTCGGCTTCTCGCGGGAGCGCGCCCGCCAGCTCGAGATCCGCGCCAAGGAGAAGCTGAAGCACGAGCTGGTCCAGCTCATGGACGACATCGAGCCCGAGGGCGTGGGCCCGATCACCATCGGCGACTCGTCGGCGGCGATGATGTAGCGCCCGGCTCCGCCGGCGGATCGATGGGCGCCCGCGGTTCCGACCTCGCGGCGCCCATCGCGACTTCGCGCTAGTCCTCCGTCTCCCAGGTGAGGCGCGCGACGCCCACGGTGGGGATGCGCTCGCCCGGGAGGCCGGCCTCGGCGATGGTGCCGCCGAACCAGAGCCCGTCGGACGCGATCGCGATCGAGTCGACGGAGATCGCGGCCAGGCCGCCGCCGATGCTCGAGAACCGCGTGCCGTCCCAGACGAAGACGTTGCGGCCGCCCTCCTCCGGCCACACGTAGCCGGAGGCGATGAGGAGGTCGCCCCGCGGCAAGAGCGCCGTGAAGGTGTGGACCGATTCACCGAGCGGTGGAGGGAGGCCGTTCGCGGGGGTCGCCAGGTCCGTCCAGGAAGAGCCATCCCAGTGCCCGAGGATCGGGCGGGTGGGATCGCCCTCGAGGGTGGTGCTCGCGTAGATGCCGTTCTCACCGTAGGCGAGCGCCACGACGGTCGATCCCAGGCCGGGGAGCGCCTCCCACTTCGAGCCGTCGAAGTGGGCGATGCCTTCGGCCTCCGCCGCGCCGACCTTGGTGAAGTAGCCCGAGGCGACGGCCCGCGTGGAGGCCGGCTCCACCGCCAGGCGGTAGACCGGGGCGTCGAAGTCCGCGGAGAGGACCTCGAAGGCGTCGCCGTCGAGCCTGGCCACGAAGCCCTTCTCCGCGCCGCCCGCGATCCAGATCCGACCCTGCCGATCGATCGCCATGTCGAAGAGCAGCCCCTTCAGCCCGTGGGGCTCGCCCACCGGGATCCATCCCTCGTCGTCGACCACCCACACCCTGGGGCGCAGATCGCCTTCGCCCTCCGGCTCCTCGAAGCAGCCCACGTAGATGGTGCCCTCGCGGTTCACCGCGATGCGATCGCAGTCGTTCCGCGTCGGCCGCGGGCCCCCGATCGACACCCAGCCGCCGTCGTAGCGGAGCACGCCGTCGATCCGCGCCCCGCCTGCGTGGCTCGCGTACCGGGCCAGGGCGTGGAGCGTGCAGTCGGGGCCGCCCACCGCGAGCGCGCCCGGATCGCCGGAGAGGCCCTCGCCGCCCTCGCCCACCGGCGACCACCGCTCCCCGTCGAATGCGGCCACGCTCTGCGAAGCGACGCCGTCCACCCCGGGGAACGAGCCGGCGAGGAGGAGGCGATCGCCGTCGACGAGGAAGCGCTGGAACTCCATGTCCCACCGGGAGTACGGCCCCATGTCGCCGCAGCTCAGGGGGTTGAACCAGACCGAGCCGACGCCCGCCCTCGGATCGGCGACGGCCTCCCAGCCGCTCGCGGTCCACCGCGCCACGGAGGCGGCCTCGATCCCGTCGTCGCCGCCCATCGCGTTGAAGCAGCCGGCGACGTAGAGGTCGCCCTGGAACACGGCCAGGTCGCTCACCGTCCCCGGGAACCAGCCGGCCGCGAGGCCCCCGTCCAGGAGCTCCCAGCCGCCGCCCGCCCGGCGGGCGATCCCGCCCCACGGCACTTCGAAGTCGGGGATGATCAGCCCGCCCGCGAAGAGCTCGCCGTCCTTTCGCACGAGGGTGTAGACGGTCGCGTCCCAGGAGAGGCCGTGCCCGATCCAGTCCTCGCCGTCGAACTCCGCCACGCGGGACGAAGCGATCCCGCCGATCTCGTCGAAGTTGCCGCCCACGAGGAGCGAGTCGCCGTCGCGGACCATGGTGTAGACGTCGCCGTCGGGCGCTCCGCCGGGAGGCGCGCTCCAGGCGGCGCCATCCCAGACGGCGATGCCGGCGCTCTCGCCGCCTTCGAGCTCGAAGGGCCCGCCGACCCAGAGCTTCCCCTCGTACCAGACCAGGTCGTGCACGAGGCCGAGGGCCGTTCCGATCGCCTCGAAGCCCTCGCCCTCGTCCACCCAGATCTCGGTGACGCGAGGCTCGGGCGATCCCCAGCCCAGGGGCGAGCCCGCGAAGTAGGTCGCGAGGGCGACCGCGCCCGCATCGCTGACCGCCGCGGCCGCGAAGCCGGAGAGGGGCAGATCGCGGCCCCACTCGGTGCGCAGCGGCTCCCAGCCGGAGGGCCCGAGCTTCGCCGCGGGCGGAAGGGCCGAGGCGCCCGCCCAGGAGAAATAGCCCGTAGCGATCACGGCGCCCTCCGCGTCCTTCGCCAGCCCGTACACAGAGGGTGTGACCCCGTCCTGTCCGGAGAGCCCGGCGACGGTGAAGTCGGTGCTCCAGCGACCATCGGCCAGCGGGCCGGGCAGCTCGAGGTCGAGGCAACCGGGCTCGTCGACGCCGCCGGTGCCGCCCGTGCCGCCGCTCCCGCCTGCGCCCCCAGCGCCGCCCGTGCCTCCGGTGCCGCCCACGCCTCCGGTGCCGCCCACGCCTCCAGTGCCGCCGTCGCCGCCGACCCCGCCGCTGCCGCCGTCGCCACCGTCGCCGCCCGATCCGGCATCGCCGCCGCCCGCCCCCGCGGTGGCTCCTCCCGTCCCGCCCGGGCCGGCGTCGTTCTTCTCCGCGCCGTCGCAGGCCGCCAGGGCCAGAACGAGCCCTGCGGCAATCGCCAAGATCCTGGTCTGCATGTCGTCGTCCTCCTGAGCCTCGAAGGACATGTTCGCGGCTCACCGGACCGCACGCATCTTAAACGATCTTAATCGTGGTGCTCGATCACCAGCGCCGGATCGAGGAGGTAGCCGTCGTCCCGCCGCAGGATCGCGTCGCGCAGCCCCATCGCACGAAGGGTGTTCACCGCCACGTACACGCGATTCGAGAGGACCTCGGGTGGGAGGCCGCCGCCCGGCCAGCCCTCCGCGGCGAGCCGCTCCGCGGAGACCCCGATCCCCGGCGCCGCGAGGCGGCGCTCCACCAGCGCCCTGGCGATGCGGCGCGGCGCCCGTCGCCGGCCGAGGTCGACGTACGCCCCCCGGTAGCGGAGCCAGCTCACCTCCGGCCCCACCTCGAGGACCGCGCCCCTGCGCCTCCGACCCCTCGCCGCGCCCTGGCCCGCGCCGCCGCGCTGCACGATCGCCCGCCGCAACAGGCGCATGGCGAGCCGGGCTCCCGCCGATCGGCTGCTGGACCCGCCCGCCTCGAGGAGGGACAGGGCGGCACGCACGCGGGCCTCCCGCTCCTCGTCGCTGGAGAGGTGGAGGAAGGCCTCGAGCACGCCCACGGTGGCGAGGTGGCCGACGTCGCCGGTGGACTCGAACCACGACCGGGCGGTGCGGATCTCCGACGGGGCCGACGCCCGCTCGCCGAGGAGCGACGAGACCGCCCCGTGCCAGGCCAGATACAGAGCGTGAAAGTTCCTCTCGCCCGAGACGCGAGCGGTGTCGACCGCGGTGCGCAGGAGCTCCTCCGCAAAGCGCAGCTCCCCCCGCTCGAACGCCGCCACCCCCAGGTTGCCCAGCGTGAGCGCCACGGCGCGGCGGTTCCCCGCCTCCCGTTCGAGGTCGAGCCCCCGCCGGAGCTGGCGCTCCGCCTCGCCGAGGTTGCCGAGGTGGAGCAGGACGCTGCCGAGGTTCACGATCCCGTCCGCCTCGCCCGCGCGGTTCCCCGCGGCGCGGGAGGCCTCGATCGCCTGCTCGAAGATCGAGAGGGCGCGCTCGAGCTCGCCGGCGGCGTACCGGACCACGCCGAGGTTCATCAGCGCGAGCGCACGGTAGCGACGGTTGCCGACGCGGCGAAAGATCCCGAGGGCCGTCTCGAAGCAGCGCGCGCCTTCGTCGAGGCGCCCTTGCGCCTCCCGGACCATGCCGAGGAGGTTGTGCGTGTAGCCCTGGAGGAAGAGGACGACGCCGTCGCCCTCGCCTCCGGCCTCCCCCTCGCCCAGCCGATCCAGGCCTCGGACGAGGAGCACCTGGGCGGTGTCGAAGTCCGCCGCCGCGAAGCGCAGGCGCCCCTGCTCGATCCCCGCCTGGATCTCGAGGAGGCGATCGCCGAGGTCGCGGGCGATCGTCTCGAACTCGTCCAGGTCGAGGCGGGCCTCCGTGAGGCGGCCGGTGCGGATCTCGAACATCGCCCGGTCGCGCACGAGCCTGGCGAGGAGGAGCGGATCGCCCGCCCGACGCGCCGCCTCCACGCCGGCGTCGAGGATCGCCTCCTCCTCGGCCGCGGGCCCGAGGACCGCCAGCGCCCGCCCCAGCCCGAGGGCCGCCCGCGCGGCGATCGCGGGATCGTGATCGAGGCCGAAGCGGTGGGCGGCGAGGAGGTTCGCCCGCTCCGCGATCACCCGCGGCAGCGACTCGTCGTCGCCGGGCAGCTCGGAGAAGAGGCCGAGGCACCAGGCGGCGTGCCGCCGCCTGGCATCGACGGACGCGTCCTCGCCTTGCCGCGCCAGCTCACGGGCGGCGAACCACCGGACCGTCTCCGGGATCCGCAGGCGCTCCCCGTCCTCGCGAACCGTCGACGCGTCGCGGAGGTCGCCGAGGACCTCGATCGGCCGCCGCCCGCCTTCGCTCGGGGCCGAGACCCACTCCCAGGCGTCGAGGTCGAATCCGCCCTCGAAGACCGACGCTCGGGCGAGGTGCATCCGTTCGCCGGGGGGGAGGCGGCTCCACATCCACGCGACCGAGGCCTCCACCGACGCATGTCGATCGTCCCCCGGGCGCCTCAGCAGATCGAGCCCATCGTCCAGTCGCTGGAGCAGCCGCCGCGGGCTCAGGGCGCGGGCGCGCCCGGCCGCCAGCTCGAGGGCCAGGGGAGACCCGTCGAGCCTCGCCACGACCTCCTCGAGAACTCGACCCTCGGCGCGGATCCAGGCGTCCGCCCCGAGCCGAGAGGCTCGCTCCCGCAGGAGCGCCACGCCGTCCTCCACCGACAGCGGCGGGACCTCCCAGCAGCGCTCGCCCGGAAGGCCCGGCCGGCGCGTGGCGGTCGCGAGGATCCGCAGCGAAGGCGCGGCGTCGAGCCAAGCGGCGAGCCTCCGGGCGACCTCCGGCGCTGCTCGCTCGAGGCCGTCCAGGATGACGAGGGCAGGCCTCCTCCCGTTGAGCTCCCGCTCCGCCCGATCGAGCGACGCGCCGAGCGCGCGGCTCGAGCCGTCGATCCGGATCGCCCGGCCTCGCCAGAACGGCGGGCGGCCCACCTCGGCGGCGAGGCGCGTCTTCCCGATCCCCGAGGGCCCCAGGAGCGCGACGAGGCGGTGCTCGGCGAGGAGCGCCGCGACCTCGGCGCGTGCCGCGCGCCTCCCCACGAACGTGGGGAGGTCCTCGGCGTCCCCTTCGGCTCCCGCTCGTCTCGCCGCCCGCATCCGGCAGAAGATGGAGCAAGCCGCGCGGGCGGCGCAAGCGACCCCCGCGGCCTCAGGCCCGCCGCTGCGGGAAGCAGGCGCGGCCCGGGTAGCGGGCGGCGGGACCGAGCTGCTCCTCGATGCGCAGGAGCTGGTTGTACTTGGCCACGCGATCGGAGCGGCTGGCGGAGCCGGTCTTGATCATGCCGCAGTCGAGGGCCACGGCGAGGTCGGCGATGGTGGTGTCCTCGGTCTCGCCGGAGCGGTGGCTCATCACCGCCGTGTAGCCCGCCTTGTGGGCCATACGCACGGCGTCGATGGTCTCGGTGAGGGTGCCGATCTGGTTGACCTTGACGAGGATGGAGTTGGCGACCCCCTCGGCGATGCCGCGCTCCAGCTTGGCCACGTTGGTGACGAAGAGATCGTCACCCACGAGCTGCACCTTCCGGCCGAGGCGCTCGGTGAGGAGCTTCCAGCCCTCCCAGTCGTTCTCGTCGCAGCCGTCCTCGATGGAGGCGATGGGGTAGCGGCTGCAGAGCTGCTCGTACCAGTCGACCAGGCCCGCCCGGTCGAACTCCCGCCCCTCCCCTTCCAGCTTGTAGGTACCGCGGGACGCGTCGAAGAGCTCGCTGGAGGCCACGTCGAGGGCGAGGACGACCTGCTCGCCGAGCTTGTACCCTGCCTTCTCACAGGCCTCGCTGACGACGACGAGCGCCTCCTCGTTGGACGGCAGGTCGGGCGCATATCCGCCCTCGTCGCCGACGCCGGTGGCGAGCTTGCGTCCCTTGAGCACGGTCTTGAGGGCGTGGAAGATCTCGGCGCCCCAGCGAAGGCCCTCGCCGAAGGAGGCCGCGCCCACCGGCATCACCATGAACTCCTGCACGTCGACCCGCGTGTCGGCGTGGGCGCCGCCGTTGAGGATGTTCATCATCGGCACGGGCAGGGTGCGGGCCTGGGCGCCGCCCACGTACCGGTAGAGCGGGACGCCCAGCGCGTTGGCGGTGGCGCGGGCGGCGGCGAGCGAGACGCCCAGGACCGCATTGGCGCCCAGGTTGCTCTTGGTCGGCGTGCCGTCGAGGGCGAGCATCTGCGCGTCGAGGCCGGCCTGGTCCTCGGCGTCCATGCCCAGGATCGCCGGCTTGATCTGTTCGTTGACGTTGGCCACGGCCTTGCGCACGCCCTTGCCCAGGTAGCGGCCCTTGTCGCCGTCGCGCAGCTCGAGGGCCTCGTGCTCACCGGTGGAGGCGCCGGACGGGACGGCGGCGCGGCCGACGTCGCCGGTCGAGAGCTCGACCTCGACCTCGACGGTGGGGTTGCCTCGGCTGTCCAGGATCTCCCGGGCGCGAACGTCCACGATGTCGATCATCTCTTGCCTCTCCTCGGGCCGGCCGGGCCCTCGCTCCTTGGGAAAAAGGCGGGCACCATAGCGATCGGGAGGCGGGCGGGCAAGCGGCAGCCCTGCGGGTCGGCGCGATGGTCGACGCACCCCTCGCCGCGGAGGGGCGAGCGTGCCGTGGAGCGGCAACTCGGGCCTCGGGAGGCCTTTCGGGCGGAGGGTTCGCCAGCCGGGAAGGGGGCCCTGAAACGACGAGCGCCGCCCTCACCCGGCGAGGGGGCGAGCGGCGGCGCGTGGTTCGGGACTCCGGACGAGGGCTCGTCAGATCGAGAAGTCGATGACGATCACGCCACGGTCGGGCTTCCCCTCGTCGGACTCGGACTCGACGGGGTACGGCATCACGTCCTCGGGGAGGGGGATCTCCAGGAATGGGCGCTCGGCGTCCTGCCGACGCTCTTCCTCGAGCCTCTCGCGGCGCTTCAGCTCTTCGATGACGAAGGCGTCGAGCATCTGACCCTCCTTCTGCTCGGGTTCTCCTCGAAACGGAACGGCCTTGCCCATCTGCTCATCCTCTTCCCGGTCTCGACTGCAACCGGGGTGCCATCCGCGTCCCGGGCAGCCACTCTCTCAAACCGTATCGCAAATCCTTTTCTGCCCAAAACTGCCGACCGGTGGATCGCGACTTTCCCGTCGTGGTCCTCGCCTGTCCGATGCGCGAGGCAGGCATCCGTTCCGACCGCCCGATCACGTGCATCGGAACCGAAAGTTGTCAAGGATCCCGAGGCCTTGCGAGCAGCCGGGCCCCTGCCCGGCCGGCTGCGGGCCGGCCGGAGGGGCAGGCCCTTGGCCGGTTGCACGGGGAGCATGACGCCGATATACTCCGCCGCGACAAATCCATCGGCTTCCACAGACTCCGACCCAAGGGGCCCTCGATGAACTTGCGTGCACTCGCAGTGTTGTCCGCTTTTACTCTTTTCGCCCTGGCCGGCTGCAAGGAGAACCCGCCTGCTCCCGCGCAGCAGGAGCCTGCCGCGGAGGCCAAGGCCGAGGAGCAGAAGCCCGCCATCCCCGACGCGTCCACGCCGAGCGCACAGGGCGTCGCCTCGCCCGACTGCGTCGGCCCGATCGAGACCGGCGTCCCCGAGAACGTCGAGATCGCGGGCCGAAAGTTCGAGCGGAACGGCTATCGCCTGCGGCTGTTGGGAGACGCCCCCGAGGGCGGCGCCGAGGTGAAGCTCGGCGTGCTGGCCGGCCTCAACGAGGCCTCGGCGGAGAACCTCTTCAACATCGGCCGCTACCTCTCGTTCTTCAAGGACAACGGCGCAGAGATGATCGTGGTGGCCGGCGACAGCGGCGAGGATCGCGCGGCGATCGAGGGGGTCCTCGAGCCGCTGGCGAAGTCGGGGCTCCCGGTGCTGGCGATCGCGGGCAACCGCGAGCGGACCACCGACTTCACCGACGCCGTCAACGCGCTGGCGAAGACCTACCCCAACCTGATCAACGGCAACCGGGTCCGCTACGTGGACCTCCACGGCGCCGACCTCATCACCCTGCCCGGCTACCACGACCCCGTGTACATCCACCAGGAGAAGGGGCACGGCTGCCAGTACTTCCGCAAGGACGCCAGCGCCCTCGCCCGCCTCGCCGGCGAGGCGAACGATCCCGTGGTGCTCGTGGCCCACGGCCAGCCGAAGGGCGAGACCCCCGAGGCGCTGGACGTGATTGCGCCGGACAAGGAGCACATCGGCGACTCGAACCTCAACGCCGCGATCGAGGCGGGCAAGATCGCCTTCGGCATCTTCGCCAACGTGAAGGAGGCCGGCACGAAGGCGATCGCCGACCTCGCCGGGAAGAAGGTGCTGCCCGAGAAGACGCCGAGCGAGACGCTCTACCTGAACCCGGGCGCCGCCGACTCGGTGGAGTGGGCGATGAACGACGGCACCACCAGCACCGGCGCGGTCGCGATGCTCACCGTGAAGGACGGCAAGGCCAGCTACGCGATCTACCGGGCGGCGAAGCTCACCGACGCCGAGAAGGCCCAGGCGGCCCGGCTCGTCCCGTCCGCGAAGCCGGTGGCGGAGGCCGAGGCGGAGTAGGCGCCACATCCCGAACCGCAGATCGGACCGAACGGCGCCCGGCGGCGATCGCCGCCGGGCGCCGTTCTCGTCCGGGCGCCGGGCCGGTCGGTCCGCCAGAGGTCCATGGCCGCGGCAGGGGGCGCCCCCTCGCCGCACGCAGGAGGGCATCCAACCCGAGGCTCCGGCGGCTCCGAACCATCTCGCGACTTCGTGGGGGCGCGCCCGCCCTCGCGGGCCCTCGTCGCAGGCGTGGGCGATGCCGCGCCTTGGATCACCGCGACGGCGAGGCGCGCAGCGCGGCGGCGGCCGCCTCCCGGACCTCGACGAAGTAGTCCGCCTCGGCGAGGGCCTCGAGCATCCGCCTCGCCTCGGGCTCCGGCCTTTCCTCGAGCATCCGCGCCGCCTCGGCTCGCACCTCGGGTCGATCGTGGAAGAGCAGGGCCCGAATCTGCCCCGGCCGATCCCGGCCTCCGCCGTCGCGCCTCCCCGCCTGGGTCTCCCGCCAGGCCGCCACCTGCCGCAGGAGCGCGTCGAGGCGGCTCTCTCCCTCCCCCTGGCCCCGGGAAGCGTCCTCCTCCGCGTGGTCGCCAGGGGCCCGGGCTCTGCCCTCCCGATGCGGCGGGCCCTCTCCCTCCCGATCGAGCTCGCAGGGAGCGCCCGCGCCCCTGGCATGCTCGACCAGCACCCGGAAGACGGCGGCGTCCTGGACGGCGCGGGCTGCCTCGCAGGCAGCCTCGCCGGAGCCGGGGATGGCTGCGAGGGAGCGGGCCGCCCGGAGCGCGTTGGCCGATCCCGCGCTCGCCACCGCGGCCAGCGGCTCGAGCGCATGGGGATCGCCGAGGGTGCCGAGAGCGTCGATGGCCGCGTCCCGCACCGGCGGAGAGGGATCGCCCAGGAGGCCGACGAGGAGCGGGAGCGCCTCCGGGTTGCCCGCCGCCCCCAGCCCCCTCGCGGCGGCCGCGGCGACGAGGGCGGACTCGTCGGAGAGCCGCGCCCCCAGGATGCCCAGGACCTCCTGCCTGCCCGAGCGCCCCAGCTCCTCGGCGGCGCCTGCGCGCTCGGCGAGGCTTCCCGACTCCAGGGCGACGAGGTTTCGCTCCCAGAGCCGCTCGGCCTCTCCGCGCACCACCTCCGCGGGCGGGACGCCGCGCCTCGCGAGGGCAGCCACGATCGCCTCGCGGACGCCGGGGCCGCGGCGCACGTAGGCGGAGAGGAGCCAGGCGCGGGCCTTGTCGTCGTCCGCTCGATCGGCGAGGGCCGCGATGGCGGTCTGCTGCACCGTGGGGTCGGGGTCGCCGAGGGCCTCGCCCACGCGATCGACCGCCGACGACGTGTTCCGCTTGCCGAGGGCGAGGACCGCCGCGCGGCGGACGTCGGGATTGGGATCCCGCGCCGCGGCCGCCAGCGCGCCCACGTCTGCGTCGGTGGCGGTGGACGCGAGAGACTCGAGGGCCGCCGAGCGAACCACGGGATCCGAGGAGGCGAGGCGCGCCAGCGAGCGCTCCCGGTCGCGCCTGCAGCCGGAGGCACCCACGACGAGGGCTGCGAGGAGGAGCGTCGCGACGCCCCGGGCGAGAGCCCGGCGGCGAGGCCTGGGGCGCCGGCGCGCGCTCATCGCCTCGGCTTGGCGGGTCCGCGAGGGCGGACGCCCGCTCTTCCTCCTGCGCGGGATCGCGGCGACGGCGTCCTCGGGGCTCCCCCTCGCGCAGGGCCGCCAGGGCCCGCGCCGCGGGTGAACCTGCCGCCCGCGGGGCGCGTGGTGCCGTAGATGGGATCGCGCACCGCCACCTGGGTGCGCCGGCGGCGCGGCCTCCCCCCCGGTGGCAGGGGCGCCTCGTTCTCGACCGCCTTGCGCAGGGCCTGGAGCTCGGAGCCGGTCAGCGGCCTCAGGTCGCCGGGGCGCATGCCCGCCACCCCGACGCCGCCGTAGTCGCTGCGGAAGAGGCGGACCACCGGATGCCCCACCGCCTCGCAGAGGCGCTTGACCAGGTGGTGCCGGCCCTCGGTGACGACGAGGCGGATCCAGGCGTTCTTCGGGGTCTGCTTCTCGAAGGTGGCCTTCAGGGCGCGGGCCATGCCGTCCTCGAGGCGGACCCCGGCGCGGAGGCGCTCGAGGGCGACCTCGCCGGGGGCGCCCTTCACCTTGGCGAGGTAGGTGCGCGGCACGCCCCACCGCGGATGCGTGAGCTTGTGGGCGAGGTCGCCGTCGTTGGTGAGGAGGAGCGCGCCCTCCGCGTCGTAGTCGAGGCGGCCCACGGGATAGACCTTGAGGCGCGCCCGGCGGATCAGATCGCCGACGCAGGCCCGTCCCTCCGGATCGGCGAGGGTGGTGACCACCCGCTCGGGCTTGTAGAGGACGAGGTGGACCAGCTCCTCGGGCTCGGCGATCACCCGCTCCCCAACGCGGATCACGTCGCGGGCGGGATCGGCCCTGGTGCCCAATTCGCGGACCACCCGTCCGTTCACCGCCACCTTGCCTTCGAGGATCAGCGCCTCCGCGGCCCGCCGGGACGCGATTCCCGCTCGGGAGAGGATCTTCTGCAGCCGCTCTTCGGCCATGTCTCACCTTCTGCGCGGGCGCCTCCCGGCGCGCGCTCTCGGGCGCTTCTCCGGCGCCCCCGCGCCAACTACCACGAAGGGCGGCCCGTCGGCATCTCGGTCGCCGCCCCATTCCGATCGCCGCCGGCCGCTCGGCGCGGCCGGCGACCGGGCCGATTGGGCCGACCGAGACGATCGAGCCGACCAACCGATGGGGCCGACCGCCGAGGTCGACCGCGCCAGCGGATCGGCCGGCCGGGTCATCCGACCGACCGGACCGAGGCATCCAGCCACTCGCGCGGCCGGCTCAGCGCGCGGCCCGCTCCTCTCCGCGGTCCTCGTTGGCGGCGGCCTTGCCGTCCAGCCCCGCCGCGACCTCGGCCGACGCGTGCTCCGCCTCGGCCATCGCCTTCTCCAGATCGGCCAGCGCCGCCTCGCTCTTGGCGACCCGCTCCCGCTCGGCCTCGAGGAAGGCCGGGTCGGCGAGCTCGTCCATCGTCCCCGCGATCTCGCCGACCGCCTCGGGCCCCAGCTCCTCCTCGACGATCGCGCGGCTCTCCTCGTTGAGTTCGTGGAACTCGCGCAAGGTGGGCAGCGACGCCAGATCCTTGATCTGGAAGAACTCCAGGAACTCCTTGGTGGTGCCGTAGAGGAGCGGCCTGCCCACCTCCTCCTTCTTGCCCAGGATCTTGAGGAGCTTCCAGTCGAGGAGCGCCTTGATCACCGCGCCGCAGTCCACGCCGCGGATGTCCTCGATCTCGGGGCGGGTGACGGGCTGCCGGTAGGCCACGATGGCCAGCGTCTCGAGGGCCGCGCGGGTGAGGCGCCGCGGCTTGATCTGGAGGAGGCGCCGCACGTACTCGGCGGCCTCCGGCGCGGTACGGAGCTGCCAGCCCCCGGCGACCTCCGAGAGCACCACGCCGGAGATGCCCTCGCGCAGCTCGCCGGAGAGGCGGTCGAGGGCCTTGCGGATCCGCTTGGGCTCGAGGCCGGTGGCGCCCCGGATCTGATCCACGCCGAGTGGCTTGTCGGTGACGAAGAGCAGCGCGTGGATCGCGTTGCGGACCTGATCGTCCGAGACGCGCCTGGCCTTGGCGGCGAGCCTCTCGAGCGAGGCCGAGGACTCCTCCTCCGGCTCCTCGATGTCCGCGGGGGCGACGTCGCCCTCCGGATCGCGCTCGGCCTCGGCCTGGGCGAGGGCCTGCTCGTCGACGGTCGCCTCCTCTTCGGCGGCCACCTCGGGGGGCTCCTCCCCCGCGAGCCGCGCCGCCTCGGAGAGCAGCCGATCGGCCTCCGCCTCGGCCTCGAGGGCGGCGTCGGCCAGCGCCGCGTCGTCGGCCCCCGCGTCGCCCCCGCCATCGGCGGCCAGCGCCGCCGCGTCGGCGAGGGCGCGTTCCACCTCCAGATCCGCCGCAGCGGCGGCGTCGGCGACCTCGATCACCAGCGCGGCGGCGTCCTCGTCGGCGATCGCGCCCGTCTCGGCCGCGATCGCCTCCGGCAGCTCCTCGGGCGGAGGTGCGCGCTGATCGTCCCGCATCGTCGTCCCATCGGCCATGTAGGCGGCCTCCCTGCCGTCGCGTCTTGCGCGGCGTACGCTGCGAATCGTTGAAACCTACCAGACGGTCGAGCGGTTGGGCGCCGAATCAGCGGAAGTCGTCGCGGACGTCGACGCCGCCGTCGCCGAGGGCGTCGGTGCGGACGATGAGGATGTCGCCGCCGAGCTCCTTCTGGACCACGCGCACCAGCTTGAGCCGCACCATCTCCAGCAGCCCGAGGAAGGCGGCGACCACCTGGTGGCGCTCGGTCATCCCGTCGAAGAGATCGAAGAACCCCACCTGCTCGCGATCCTTGAGCAGCTCCGCGATGCGTCCGATGGACTCGCCGATGGAGATCCGCTCGAGGGTGACCTCGTGCTTCTTCTCCGGCTTCAGGTTCTTGAGGACGCGATCGAGCGCCTCGATGAGCTTGAAGACGGAGACCTCCCGCAGGCCGAGGTCGCCCTCCGGCGGCTGCACCTCGATCCGCGCCGCCTGGCGGGTGAAGACCTCCCGGCCCAGCAGATCCTGCCTCGCCAGATCCTCCGCCGCGGCCCGGTACTTCTGGTACTCGAGGAGCCGCCGCACCAGATCGGCGCGGGGGTCGCCGGGATCCTCCTCGCCCTCCTCGGTGGGCGTCTCGGGCTTGGGCAGGAGGAGCCGGCTCTTGATGTGGGCGAGCGTGGCGGCCATCACCAGGAACTCGCCGGCGATGTCCAGGTTGAGCTCCCGCATCCGCGCCAGGTACGCGAGGTACTCCTCGGTGACGAAGGCGATGGGGATGTCGAAGACGTCGAGCTTGTGCTCGCGGATGAGGTGGAGGAGGAGGTCGAGGGGCCCCTCGAAGACGGGGAGCTTCAGGGTGAAGCTCCGCGTCGCCGCGACGAACTCCGCCGACGGCTCCGCCTCGGGGACGCCCTCCCCCGTTCGGCCCCCTCGGGCGCGCTCCACCTCGTCCCTCTTGCCCAAGCGCTCCCTCTAGCCCGCGATGAGCATGGCGAGCCTGCCCATCCACCCGTGGATCACGCCCATGGGCCAGCGGATGAGACCTCCGCCGAAGACGAAGACCGCCATGAGCAGGAAGGGAGCGTACGGGAAGATGCGTTCGTACGCCATCGCCGCGCGGGTGGGGAGCAGGCCGCGGAGCACGTGGCTGCCGTCCAGCGGCGGCACCGGGAGCAGGTTGAACACGGCCAGGGCGATGTTGAGGCCGAAGAGCGCCTGCATGAACGCCACGAAGACCGCCGGCGCCGGCCCGAACCGCGCGGAGAGCCCCAGGGACACCGCGGCGACCAGGGCGATGACCAGGTTGGAGGCCGGCCCCGCGGCGGAGACGAGCACGTCGCCCTGGCGCATGGTGACCCGGCGGGTGAAGCGCACCGGGTTCACCGGCACCGGCTTGGCCCAGGCGAAGAGCACCGTGCCCGAGAGCAGCACCTGCATCACGGGGAGGATCACCGTGCCCAGCGGATCCATGTGGGCGATCGGGTTGAAGGTGAGGCGGCCCATCCGCTTGGCGGTGTCGTCGCCGAGGGCGTTGGCGCTCGCCGCGTGGGCCCACTCGTGCACCGTCAGGGAGAGGAGCACGGGGACGAACCAGAATACGAGACTCGGAAGGAACTGATCCACGCGTACGCTTGAACCGATCCCGGGACGTCCATCGTCCCGGCGTTTCGCCCGGCATGGGTAACAAGCCGCCGGTCCATGGTCAAACGGGGAAGCGAGCGCCCGGCGATCCCCGGAGGGCTCGGACGGGAAGCCCTCGGGCGCGGCGCGCTCGGACCGAATCGGCGGCGAGGGACCGCTGCGCGCGGCGCCCGCGCGCTCCGCCGACACCGCGCCGCGCAGGCGAGCGGCGCCGCCCCTCTCAGCGCGGGAGGAAGTCGAGGGGATCGAGCGGCGTGGTCCCCCGCCGGACCTCGAAGTGGCAGTGCGGGCCGGTGGCCCGCCCGGTCCGCCCCACCTTCGCCAGAGGCTGGCCTCGGGTCACCCGGGCGCCCTGCTTCACGAGGTTCTCCCGGTTGTGCGCGTAGATGGTGACGAGGCCGCCCTCGTGGCGGACGATCACGATGTTCCCGTAGCCCCGCTGGGTGCCGGAGAAGATCACCTCACCGTCCGCCGCGGCGCCGATCGGGCTCCCCTCCGGCGCCGCGATGTCGATGCCGTCGTGCCGGGTGGCGCCCCGGGCGCCGAAGCGGCTGTAGAGGACCCCTTGCACCGGCCACGCGAGGATCGGCCCGGCGGCCGGGTCGGGGCGGCGCATGGTGGACGCCGCCCGCGCCCGCACCCGAGGGGGCCTCCCCGCCGGGCGCTCGCTCGCTCCCCCGGGGAGGCGCAGCTCGCGCCCCACCGCCAGCGATCGGGGATCGGAGATCTCGTTGAGGTCCGCGATCTCGTCGGGGTCCACGCCGTAGCGGAGGCCGATGCGGTAGAGGTTCTCGCCCGCCTCCACCACGTGGATGCGCTCGCCGCCGTCGTCGCGCCTCGCCGGCTCGGGGAGCGGCGCCGTCCGGGAGGGAGGCTTGGGCGCCCGCCAGGACGGACGCGGGGTGGCGCAGCCCGCGGCTGCCGCGAGGACGAGGAGCAGGACGAGTCTGGGAGGGCCGGCTCCCACGCCGGCGACCTTGTCCCGTCGGGATCGGGGGGTCAAGATTCGGCGGCCCGCCGCCTCTGGAGAACTCCGGCGATCCCCTCGATCGCCCTGCGCCGACGGCTCGCGCCCTGCGCCGCTTCACGCACGCGCCGAGCCCACATGCGCGACCAGCCCCACCCTGCCCTGGGCGACGCGCTGCGGGGCGGTTTCATCGACGAGGTTCGAGAACGGGAGGGGCGCGTCGTCGATCCCCGGCATGCCGTGGGGGCCGCCGGATCCGGGCGCGAGCGTGGCCCCGACCCAAGCCAAACCTGGCACGCCCCTACCACGCCGGGACCGCACAAAGGCGAAGGCCCCGGATTCCTTGCGGAGATCCGAGGCCTTCATGGTCGGGGCGACTGGATTTGAACCAGCGACCACTTGCACCCCAAGCAAGTGCGCTACCAGGCTGCGCTACGCCCCGACATCGGTGCTGGGGTGGAACGACGACGGCCCTTGTAGAGAACCGCTCGTCCGCCGTCAAGGAGAGAACCCGCGCCGCGGAGGATCGATCCTCACTCGTCCGCCGCGGCAGCGGCGGAGCGCGCCTCGCCGCCGCCGTTGAGGGCGGTCTTCAGGACCTGGGAGGGCCGAAAGGTGAGGACCCGCCGAGCGGAGATCTCGATCTCCTCGCCGGTCTGCGGGTTCCGTCCGAGGCGGGCGTTCTTCTGCCGGACGATGAAGTTGCCGAAGCCCGAGATCTTGATCTTCTCCCCACGCTCGAGGGTCTCCTTGAGCGAGTCGAAGACCAGCTCGACGATCTCGGCGGACTCCTTCTTGGAGAAACCTACCTTCTCGTAGACGCCCTCGATGATGTCGGCCTTGGTCATTCATGATCCTTCGGCGCCCCCTCCACGGAGAAACGCGGCGATCGAACGAAGATCGAGGTTGGCGCAGGACGGCGGGGCCTGTCAAGATCCGGCGCCCACTTTCCCCAACGGATGCGAGGGGTTGGCTCATCGGGAGGGGCCGCCGCCCGACCCTCCGGGCGCTCCCGCGCTCCCTCCCGCGGCCGATCCTTCCCCGCCGCCCTCCGCCCCTCCCGCGGGCCGGGCATCGTCCTCGAAGGCGCGCTCGAAGTCCTCCCAGGTCCGCTGGTCCGTGGCGGTGGGCTCCGCCGGCGGGAGGAGCGCCACCGCGCCGGTGAAGAGGATGCCGAGGAGGAGCCCCCACACGCCGAGGGCCGCCGCCCAGCCGACCCTCGCGCCGCGCCTGCGGGCGCGGGCCGCGACGCCCAGCGCGATCACCGACAGGGCGAGGCCCGCCCACGGGATCCAGCAGAGGAGGAGGCCGAGGGCGGCCAGCACCAGCGCCCCGCGGTGCCTCCTGCGGCGGGGTGGAGCGTCAGGCACGCAGCTCCGCTCCGACCTCACGCTCGAGGGCCGCCACCAGCGCCTCGTGCACCCGCTGGATCTCCTCGTCCTTGAGGGTGCGATCCATGGCCCGGTAGCGGATCGCGAAGGCGAGGTTCTTCCGGTCGGGGCCGAGCTGGGGTCCCTCGTAGACGTCGAAGAGCTCCACGTGCTCGACGAGGCCCTCGCCGGCGGGGCCCTTCAGGACGGCCAGCAGCCGCTCGGCGGGGACGTCCCTCGGTACCACCGCGGCGAGGTCACGCAGCACCGCCGGGAACCGCGGGATCCCCTGGTAGGAAGGGAGCAACGCCGCGGCCTCGACGATCCCGTCGAGGGAGAGCTCGAAGATGAAGACGCCCCGCGGAAGATCGAAGCCGGCGGCGACCACCGGGTGCAGCTCGCCGAGTCGCCCGAGGACGCGGCCGCCGGCGGCGACCTCGCAGGCCGAGCGCGGGTGGAGGCAGGCGGCGTCGCAGGGGACGAACGCGGGATCGATGCCGACCGCGTGGAGCATCGCCTCGACCACGCCCTTGGCGTCGTAGAAGTCCACCGGATCCTGCGTTCCCGCCCACGACGCCGGGCGGCGCGGGCCCGCGAGGACGCCGGCGACCCGCCACGATTCGCGCACGGGCTCGTTCACGCCGGGCTCGGGGAAGAAGACGTGGCCCTGCTCGTAGAGGCGGATCCGCTCGACCTGCCGGTTGCGGTTGAACTCCGCGTTTCGGAGCAGGCCCACGAGGAGGGTGGAGCGCATCACGCTCTGGGCGCCGGAGAGCGGGTTGCGGATGGGCAGCAGGGACGGCGCCTCGCCCTGCTCGAGGAGGGCGAAGTCGGCCGGATCGCCGAAGGCGAGGTTGATCGCCTCGTCGAGCCCCGCGCCGGCGAGCGCCGATCGGACGCGGGCGAGGACCTGCTCCTCGACCGAGCGGACGGCCGGCCTGGCGGGCGCCCGCGGGACCGCCGACGGGATCCGGTCGTAGCCGCGGATGCGGGCCACCTCCTCCACGAGATCAGCCTCGCGGGAGACGTCCACGCGGAACGACGGGACCGAGAAGGTCTCCGCCTCGTCCGAACCCCCTTCGGCGCCGAAGCCCAGCGAGACGAGGATCCGCCGGGACTCCGCGGGCTCGACGTCGACGCCGAGGAGCCCGCCGACCCGGCGGTAGCGCAGGGGCACCTTCACCGCGGGGCGAGGAGACGGGTGCACGTCGACGACGCCCCGGCGGACCTCGCCCGAGGCGAGCGTCTCGAGGAGCCTCGCCGCGCGATCGAGGGCGTGGGGGATCGCCCCCGGATCGGCGCCGCGCTCGAAGCGATGGGACGACTCCGTGTGCAGGCCGTGGTGGCGGGAGGTCCGCCGCACGGAGGAGGGATCGAACCACGCGCTCTCCAGCAGCACGCGGGTGGTGCCTTCCCCCACCTCGGCGTCGGCACCGCCCATCACGCCGGCCAGGACCAAAGGCTTCTCGGCGTCGGCGATGACGAGCTCGTCCGGCGCCAGCGCGCGCTCCACCCCGTCGAGGGTCCTGAGCCTCTCCCCTTCCCGCGCGGCGCGGACCACGATCGAGCGGCCGGCGACGCGATCGAGATCGAAGGCGTGCAGGGGCTGCCCGGTCTCCAGGAGGACGTAGTTGGTGACGTCGATGAGGTTCCCCAGGCTGCGCATGCCGCACGCCTCGAGCCGCTTCCGCATCCAGCGGGGCGACGGCCCGAAGGCGACGCCCTCGACCACCCGGGCGGCGTAGCGCCCGCAGAGGTCGGGCCGCTCCACCTCGACCGAGAACCGCTCGCGGGCCTTTGCCCCGGCCTCCCTCGGGCTGGCGTCCACCGCGCGCAGGCGGGTGCCGGAGAGGGCCACCAGTTCCCGGGCGACGCCCAGGTGGGAAAGCCAGTCGGGCCGGTTGGGGGTGGCGTTGATCTCGAAGACGACGTCGTCGAGGCCGAGGGCCTCGGCGATCGGTGTGCCGGGGACCGCGTCCTCGTCCAGGAGCATCAGCCCCTCGGCGTCGTCGGAGAGGCCGAGCTCCCGGGCCGAGCAGAGCATGCCCTCCGAGGGGACGCCGCGCAGCTTGCGCGCCTGGATGCGCATGCCGCCGGGCAGCACCGCCCCCGGCAGCGCCGCGGGGACCTTCGCCCCCACGCCGTAGTTGGCCGCCCCGCAGACGATCGACGCGGGCGCCGCTGCGCCCACGTCGACCCGGCAGAGGTTGAGCCGATCGGTCCCGGCGACGGACTCCTTGGAGAGCACCTCGCCCACCACCACCCGGGCGAGGCCCTCGCCGAGGTGCTCGACCCCCTCCACCTCGAGGCCGGCGCCGGTGAGGAGCGCGGCGAGCTCGTCCGCGGGAGGCAGCTCCTCCACCAGCTCGGACAGCCACTCGTAGGAGATCTTCATCTCGAGTTCCTCAGAACTGCGCGAGGAAGCGCGCGTCGTTCTCGAAGAGCAGGCGGAGGTCGTCGATGCCGTAGCGGAGCATGGCGATCCGCTCGACGCCCATGCCGAAGGCGAAGCCGGTGACCTGCTCGGGATCGTAGCCGACGCTCTCGAAGACCGCCGGATGGACCATGCCGGCGCCGAGCACCTCGAGCCAGCCGGTGGCCTTGCACACCTTGCAGGGATCGCCGCCGCCCTGGGCGGCCGGCTCGCCGACGGATTCCGAGGGCCGCAAGGGATCCGGCGCCGGCGCCGCCAGCCGGAGGGCGGGCGCGCCGCGGGCCCTGCCGCTGCCGCCGCAGATCACGCAGGAGACGTCGACCTCGGCGGAGGGCTCGGTGAACGGGAAGAAGCTCGGGCGGAACCGCGTGCGCACGTCCTCGCCGAAGAAGGTGCGCACCAGCTCGTTCAGCGTGCCCTTCAGCTCCGCGAAGGTGACACCCCGATCCACGTAGAGCCCCTCGATCTGGTGGAACATCGGCGAGTGGGTCTGATCGCTGTCGCAGCGGTAGACGCGCCCGGGAGCGACGATCCGCACCGGCGGCCTCGCGGCCAGCATGGTGCGGATCTGCACCGGCGACGTGTGGGTACGGAGCAGGAGCTCGCCCGGCGGCACCGCTCCCGCGGGGAGCACGGAGTCGTCCACGAAGAACGTGTCCTGCATGTCGCGGGCGGGGTGATCCTTGGGGAAGTTGAGGGACTCGAAGTTGTAGAAGTCGAGCTCGACCTCGGGCCCGCTCTCCACCGAGAAGCCCATCCGCACCAGGATGGACACCAGGTCGTCCATGGTCTGCGACAGCGGGTGGCGCCTGCCGAGGTCCACCGGCCGCCCCGGGAGCGTGACGTCGAGGCGCGGCCCCTCCAGCTCCGCCCGGAGCTTCTCGGCGGCGATGCCCGCGCGGCGGGCCTCCAGCGCCTCCTCGACCGTGGCCACCACGGCGTTCACCGCCTCACCGAAGGGCTTCTTCAGCTCGGGCGGGAGCTTGCCGATGCTGCGCCGCAGGGCGCTGACCTTGCCGCTCCTGCCCAGGAATTCGATCCGCGCCTTCTCGAGGCCGTCCTCGTCGGCGGCGGCGCCGATGGCAGCGAGGGCCTCGGCCCGGGCGGCGTCGAGCTCCGCGCGCTGTTCGGGTGAGAGTTCCATCCAGACCCCATCCAGCAGGTTCCGGCTCGGGGAGCCGGCCTGCCGTGGCGAGGGTACGAAACGAACATCCCCGCTTGAAGCGGGGACGTCGGGTCGGCTCGCGCCTTCGCGCGAGAGCGCCTGCTCGCCTTCCGGGCCCCTTCGGGGCGGAGGGCTCCCGCTAGCGGACCGCGGCGACCACCGCCGCGAAGCCCTGCGGGTCGAAGAGCGCGATGTCGGCCAGCACCTTGCGATCGAGCTGGCTGCCCGCCTTGTGGAGGCCGGCGATCAGCCGGGAGTAGCTGATGCCGTTCTGCCGGGCGGCCGCGTTGATGCGCACGATCCAGAGGCGGCGGAAGTCCCGCTTCTTCTGGCGGCGATCGCGCGTCGCGTAGTTCATCGCGCGCTCGACCGCCTCGTTCGCGCGGCGGTAGCAGTTCTTGCGGCGGCCGCGGAAGCCCTTGGCCAGCTTGAGGACGCGGTTGCGACGCCGACGCGCCTTGAATCCCTTCTTGACCCTCATCGACTCAGACTCCTGGGACCGTTCGAACCGGCCCCGTCACCGTGGCGGCGTGGCCCGCGGGCCTCCGTCACGAGGGATCCGAAAGAAGCCTCCCGGATCCGCTTGGTTGGCACCCCTGCGGCGATCAGCCGCCGTAGGGGAAGAGCTCCCTGATCACCTTCTTGGCGTCCTGCGGCACCAGGGTGGAGGTGCCGCGGTTCTGGCGCTTCTGCTTGCGCGACTTGTTGGTGAAGTTGTGGCGGGCGCAGGCCTGCCGGTACTTCACGGTTCCCTTCTTGTTCACGCGGAAGCGCTTCTTGGCGCCGCTGTTCGTCTTGAGCTTCGGCATCTCGTCCTCTGTGCGGGCGCGTTCGCGGCGCCCGCGTGTCCAGCCTCTCGTCAGGCCTGCTTCGCCTGAACGGTTCCTTCGGTCTGCGCGGCGGCCTCGGCGGGCTTCTCGCTCCGCCCTGCCCGCTCGCCCCTGTCGGCCTTCTCGTCCTTGTCGGCCCGCTCCCCCTTGTCCGCCCTCTCGCCCGACGCCCGGGCCTGCTCCCGGAGCTGCGCGAGGTACTTTGGGTTCGGGGCCAGGATCATGAACATCTGCCGCCCTTCCTGGCGCGGCGCTTGCTCGATGATGCCGACCTCCTTCACGTCCTCAGCCACGTCCTGCAGGAGCTTCTGGCCAATCTCCTTGTGCGTGATCTCGCGCCCGCGGAACATGATGGTCACGCGGGCCTTGTTGCCCTCTTCGAGGAAGCGTCGGACGTTCTTCACCTTGAAGGAGTAGTCGTGCTCGTCCGTCTTGGGGCGCAGCTTCACCTCCTTGAGCTGGACGACGACCTGCTTCTTCTTGGCCTCCGAGGCCTTCTTCTTCGCCTCGTACTTGTACTTGCCGTAGTCCATGATCTTGCAGACGGGCGGCCGCGCCATCGGAGAGATCTCGACCAGATCGAGGCCGTCCTCCTGGGCGCGCTGCAGCGCCGCTTCGATCGGA
The DNA here is from genome assembly GCA_035565615.1 of Vulgatibacter sp. GTDB lineage: Bacteria > Myxococcota > Myxococcia > Myxococcales > Vulgatibacteraceae > Vulgatibacter. Next base: position 35,933 of record DATMSB010000081.1, read on the forward strand.
AGGACTCCGAGCTGCGTTCCGTCTGCACCGATCAGGCGCACCTCTCGTGCTCTGATCCGGCGGTTCGTCCGTGCGTCCCGAATAGGTGTTACCTCCTGTATGCGCCCGAGGGCGGATCCTGCCCCCGGTCCCGACGGAGCCGGGGAGAATATGCAACGCGCGCCGCCTGTCAACCTGCCAGTTCGGCCGCCTGCGGTTTGTCCTCCGAGAGGAAGGGGACCCGCCCCTCCTCCACCAACCTCTGCGTCAGCGCCTCCACCCCGACGAAGCCGAGGTTCTCGCCGCCCAGCCGCCGCGGCGCGACCCCCTGCTTCTCGACCTCCTGATCGCCGACCACCAGGGCGTAGGGGATCTTGTCGAGCTGCGCATCCCGGATCTTGGCGCCGAGCTTCTCGTTTCGCTCGTCGAGCTCCGCCCGGACCCCTGCCCGAAGCAGCCGCTCCAGCACCTGCCGCGCCCAGGGGAGCTGGCGATCGCTCACCGTCACCAGGCGGGCCTGGACCGGGGCGAGCCAGGTGGGAAAGGCGCCGGCGAAGTGCTCGATGCAGATGGCGATGAAGCGCTCGAACGAGCCGAAGATCGCGCGGTGGATCACCACGGGCCGGTGGGGCTGGTTGTCCTCGCCGACGTACTCCAGATCGAAACGCTCCGGCGCCGCGTAGTCGAGCTGGATCGTGCCGAGCTGCCAGGTGCGCCCGATGGAGTCCGAGACGTCGAAGTCGATCTTGGGCCCGTAGAACGCGCCGTCGCCGGGCTTGAGCTGGTACTCCAGGCCGGTGGACTCCAGGGCCGCCCGCAGCGACTCCTCCGCCCGATCCCACATCTCGTCGCTGCCGATGCGCTGCTCGGGGCGGGTGGCGAACTTCGCCGTGTACTTCAGCCCGAAGGCGTCGTAGCAGCGGTCGATCAGGGAGACGAGCCGCTTCACCTCGTCGGTGATCTGGGACTCGGCCAGGTAGATGTGGGCGTCGTCCTGGGCGAACTGCCGCACCCGGGTGAGGCCGCCCAGGGATCCGGACGGCTCGTTGCGGTGGAGCACGTCCTGGGTGTGGAACCGCAGGGGCAGCTCCCGGTAGGAGTGCCGCGTCATCCCGTAAAACAGGTGATGCGAGGGGCAGTTCATCGGCTTGAGCGACATGTCGTGCTCGCCCGACTCGCTGTCCAGCACCAGGAACATGTTCTCCTTGTACTTGCCCCAGTGCCCGGAGATCTCCCAGAGACCCTTGTCGAAGAGGAGCGGCGTCTTGATCTCCTGGTAGCCGTTTCGCACGGTGAGGGTGCGCATGGCGTCGCCGAGGATCCGGTAGATCGTGGTGCCCTTGTGGGTCCAGAAGGCCGCGCCCGGCGCGAACGGGTGGAACGCGAAGAGGTCGAGCTCCTTGCCCAGCTTGCGGTGGTCCCGCTTCTTCGCCTCCTCGAGGCGCGTCAGGTACTCCCGGAGCTCCTTCTCGTTGCGCCAGGCCGTGCCGTAGATGCGCTGGAGCTGCGGCTTGGTGGAGTCGCCCCGCCAATAGGCGCCGGCGACGCTCATCAGCTTGATGGCGGGCGCCTTCCCGGTGGAGGGGATGTGGGGGCCCCGGCAGAGGTCGACCCAGCCGGCGTGCTCGTAGAGGCCGACCGTCTTCTCTCCCTTGGCCTTGAGATCCTCGATGATCTCCACCTTGAACTTCTCGCCCATCGCCTCGAAGCGGGCGATCGCCTCGTCGATGGGGACGTCGGTCCGCACGAAGGGCGAGTCCTCCGCCACGATCTTCGCGATCTCCGCCTCGAAGCGCTCGAGGTCCTCGGGCGTGAAGCCGCGGGGGAAGTAGAAGTCGTAGTAGAAGCCGTCCTCGATCACCGGGCCGATGGTGACTTCGGCGTCGGGGTAGACCCGCTGCACCGCGGACGCGAGGATGTGGGCCGAGGAGTGGCGGATCACCTCCAGGCCCTCGTCGCTCCTGGCCGTGATCACCTCGAGGCGGGCGTCCTCCACGATCGGCCGGGAGAGGTCGACCTCGCGGCCGTCGAGCTTCGCCGCGAGCGCCGCCTTGGCGAGCCCCGGGCCGATCTGCTCCCGCACGAAGGTCGCGATGGTGGTCCCCGCGGGCACGGTCTTCACCGACCCGTCGGGCAGTGTCACCTGTACCGCTGCGTCCATCTTCAGACCTCCGGAACGGAAAACGCGGGGTCACCGAAAACCCGATGACCCCGCGTGGGTTTCTCTCGAAATGGTAGGCCCGGCTGGACTCGAACCAGTGACCCCCACCGTGTCAAGGTGGTGCTCTACCAACTGAGCTACGGGCCTGCAAGGCGAGGCGCGTTGTATGGAAGATCCCCTCGCGGTTCAAGTGGAAAACGCCCGATCGCCTCCAAGCCTTCCGCCCGCGTCGCTCGACCGGCGCCGCCGGGTTTCTCGCCGCCCGACCGTCATCCCCGCTGCGTGCGGCGTCGCTCCCGCCGCCCCATCGCGCCCGCGGCCCTGCCGTCGAGGAGGTGCCGCCAGCGCATGGTGTACTGGAACGCGGCGACGGCCATGCACTCCGCCGCGACGATCCCCGCCGCCGCCACGTACGGGATCAGCTCTCGTCCCCTGGGATCGGCGCGAACCAGGAGGCCGAGCGTGATCGCCGTCATCAGCGTGAAGGTGGCGTACTTGGAGATACGGGTGGGCTCCGCCGCGATGGGCCTTCGGGTGAGCTTGCTGGTGAGACCGGTGCCGAAGACGATCCCGTCGCGCAGCAGGGCCACGGCGAGGAGCCAGGCGGGCAGCGTCTCCACCGACACCAGGAGCACGAGCGCGGTGAGGGCGAGGAACTTGTCGGCGATGGGATCGAGGATCGCCCCCAGCTCGGTGCGCTGGTTCAAGGCGCGGGCGAGCAGGCCGTCCACCCCGTCGGAGATCGCCGCGAAGGCGAAGACCGCCAGCGCGCCCGCCGGCCGCCCGGACAGGTGGAGCCAGGCGAAGACCGGGACGAGGACGATCCGCAGGAGGGTGATCGAGTTGGGGAGATTCACCTCCCCTCAGCCTATCAAAGGCGCCGGCCGCCCAAGGCGCGCCCCTTTCAGGCGTTGCCCGCAACCCGGGACACGTAGACCTCGATCATCCGCCGGTAGCGCTGGGCCATGTGGGTGAAGCGGATGGCCGAGCCGTCCAGCTTCCCATCGCGACGGGACTCGTCCCGGAGGATCTCGCCGGCGGCGTTGATCACCTCGTCGCTGCCGGGGAGCTGGAACTCCAGCCCCACCTTTCGGGCCCCCGTCTGGGGCTCGAGGATCTTGGACACCCAGATCCCCTCGGTGGAGATGTCGGTCGCCCTGGCGAGGTGGCGGGCCTCGTCGATGATCTTGTTGAGGTAGATGTCGATGGGGGCTCGCTCGGTCTTCCGCTGCTCGGCCATGGTGGGTTCGTCTCCTGGGCCGATGTGAGTGCTCGGCCTACATGTAGGACACGCTACCGACCGCCAGCGGACCGTCGAGTTTGCGGCTTGTGGAAAATGCCCCCGGGCGCGTCACCCCTCGGGATCCCCCTCCAGGCCCCGCTCGCCGGGGAGCGGCGGGCCCACCTCGCGCCCCGCCTGCGGATCGCGGATCCCCACGGTGCCGCCCCGGGACATGGCCCTGCCGAGCTGCTCGGGGGTGATCGCGGCCCTGGGGAGGGTGCTGCGCAGCCGGGCCTCCTCCTCGCGGGAGAGGACCGCGCCTCCCTCCGTGGTCGCCCTCTCGCGCCGAGGCGGGGCGGCGGGCCGCCGGGCCCCCGCCAACAGGCCTCGCTCCCGATCGTACGGGGCGCCCGGATCCCGCGGGGGCGTCAGGCCCTTCGACTCGAGCACCGACCGGGGCACCGGCAACTCTCCGACGTCTTCCGATACGTTTCGCACCCCCTCGAGGTCCGGGGTGGTCTCGGGCTGCAACTCCGTGGGCTTCACGTCAATCCTCCTCCCGGGGGCTCGGCCGGGTCGCCTTCAACCAAGGTATCCATTCGGGTGAGGCATGCTCGCGAAGCAGATTCGTGAAACCACGAAAACCACCACGAATCCAGATGTTTACACGATTGGTCGGCGGGTTCTCCAGGCGGGGGACGCACGGATTCCCTTGACGAGAGCGGCTCGGATTCACAAGATCGCGCTCGTCGCGGTTCGCACGACCGCCCTTCGTCGCGCCCCCGATCCCCGAGCGCGACGACGTTTCGTCAACCCATCGTTCCCAACGAGGATATCGTGTCCATCGACCATTCCGCTGCTGCCTTGAGCGCCGCCCTGCGTTCGTTCGGTGAGAACCTCGGCCGAGCCCTGGCCGAAGGGATCTCCCGGGGCCTTCAGGAGGGTCTCTCGAGGACCCTCGATCTCGACGAGCTCGCCAACCGCATCCCCCGCCGGGCCGCGGAGGGGGTGAGCCACGGGTTGCAGACCGCGCCGGCGCCGCGCCGGGGCGGGCGCCCCCGGGGCGAGGTGAAGGCCTGCCGCATCCACGGCTGCACCGATCCCGCCCGCTCCCGCGGCCTCTGCTCCCGCCACTACCAGCAGGAGCTGCGCCGCGAGAAGGCGGGCGAGGCGGCCGCGGCCCGGGCGGCGCACACCCCCCAGGCGCCGATCGAGGCCAAGCCGCCGATCGTCCGCAAGCGCCCCGACCAGGAGGTCGCCGCGCCCGCTTCCACGCCGGCGACCGCCGCCCCTGCCGCGG
>DATMSB010000082.1:0-12866 GCA_035565615.1 Vulgatibacter sp.
CCCGGGCAGACGAACTGGCCGTTGGGCGCGTCGGTGACGCCCGTGCTGGTGACGGCGAGGCGAAAGTCGACGCCGCGCCGCACCCCCTCGTCGAAGAGGATGTGGGCCGCCGACTTCAAGCGGGGCTGCTCCTCCACCATCGAGCTCGAGTTGTCGACGACGACGAGCACGTCGGCCATCCCCGCCCGATGCTGCACGAAGCGATCGACGATCACGCCGTCCTGCAGGAGCTCGCCGATCACGGGGACGGTGAGTGGCAGATCGCGGGTGTCGTCCCAGACGAAGAGCGGGACCGAGTTGATCCCGCGCACCTCGGTGTTCCAGCGCACGTCGACGGCGAAGCTCCCTCCGGAGCCGAGCCGGAAGGGCGTGGCGGGCGGGCCGACGAGCTCGAACTCGTCGGGGGTCGACTGCGTGCCCAGGACCACCGGGCCCACCGTCACGTCGAACGGGCACATGTTCGTGAACCGCACCGCCCGCTCCCGGACGCCGCATCCCGTCTGATCGGTGCCGAAGTCGATGAAGTTGGGGTCCGCGGCGAGGCAGCCGTCCAGGCTCCCCGCGACGAGGGGGATCGCGTACCGCTGGCCGCCCGCGTTGGCGACGAACAGCTCCAGCTCGCCGGTGTGGTAGCCGGCGCCGGCCCCCACCGCGTGGGGATCGAAGGCGACCATCCAGCCGAAGCTCTGCTGCGGCGGGATCACGAAGCTCTGCACGGGCCAGGTGGTGAAGGCGGGATCCGATCCGGCGGCGATGCGCAGGTTGCGCATGATGCAGAACTCGGAGCTCGGGTTGAAGATGCGGAAGCTGAGCACGCCGCCCCAGCCCTCCGGGAACGAGCCGAAGTCGAGCGCGGCCGGGCTGAGCTCCAGGCCGTCGCAGGGTGGCGCCGCGAACGCGCTCCCGCTCATGGGGATGCGCACCTCGGGCACCATCTGATCGTTCGACGCGATCACCAGCGTGGCCCGATCGTCGGCGTCGTCGACCGTGGCCTGCAGCGGCTCGTAGCCGATGCGGATGGTGTCCTCCTCGCCCGCCTGGAGGACCACGGGATCCGCGGTCAGATCCCGATCGGGGCCGAAGGGGGCGTCGGCGGGGTCCTCCACCCGGACGTCCAGGATCCGCAGCGGCGGCGCCCCCGGGTCGGTGCCGGCGTTGGTGACGATGAGGTCGAGCTGCCCCCTGGCCCCCACGGGCACCGAGCCGAAGGTGAGCGCCGCGGGCGTCACCTGGATCTGCGGCCCGCCCCCGCGGCCGAAGAGGTGGACCCGGATGATCGGCGAGCGCTCCGAGGTGGAGTCGATGAGCATCCACTCCTCGTCGAGGTCGACCTGCGTGGGGGAGAAGGTGATCTCGACCATGATCGACTCGTCGGGCTGCAGCGTCCCCGAGAAGCCCTTGAACGCGAACGCCGGCTTGCCCAGCTCCGGGGTGATCGAGTGGATGTCCACCGGGTGGGAGCTGACGTTGGTGATCTGCACGCTGCGGGCGGCGGAGCGCTCCACCGGCACGTAGCCGAAGTCCACCTCCGGCGGCTCGACGAGCAGCGCCTGATCGATCCCGACGCCGGTGGCGGGCACCAGCACCGGATCGCAGATCGGGCAGGGGAGGATCCGCACCAGCCCGTCCGCCTTGCCGAGGTGCTCCGGCAGGAAGGTGACCTGGATCTCGGTTCGGCTGTTGGCGGGGACCGCCACCGCACCCGAGGGCGCGATCGAGAACTGCGGATCGCCGTCGCGGGAGAGCTCCACCTCCACCTCGATGTCGAAGCCGTTCTCCAGAACCAGCGGGAGGGTGGATGCGACGCCCAGCTCGATCTTCCCGAAGTCGAGGGAGGTCGGCGATGTGAGGATCCGCGGGCGCACGCCGATGCCGGTGAGCGGGACGACGATCACCTCCCGCTGGGGATCGCTCGTCCGCACCTCCATGATCCGCTGGAGGACGGCCTCCTCCTGCGGGGTGAAGCTCACGTCGATGGACGCGGTCTCCCCCTCGGAGAGGATCGGCCCGCCGGAGACCTTCACCTCGAAGTCCCGGCCGAGGCCGTCCAGCGAGACCTCGCCCACGGACAGATGCGCCCTGCCCCCGTTGCGGATCTCCACCGTCCGCGTCACGGTCGCGCCGAGGCCCACCCTCCCGAAATCGAGCGCGTCCGGCCCCGTGACGGCGAGGCCGTCCGTGCTGCGCAGCCGCCCCTCGCCGCCGCAGCCCGCAAGCCAGACGATCGCCAGGACGATTCCGCCGAGCTTCCGCATGCCCATCCTTTCGGGTGGCGGGACGCGGCGTTTTCCGAGATCGCCCCCCTGCACGCCCCTCGATCAAAAACCTAGGGAGCAGGCGGCAGCGGGGAAAGGAGGCGGGTTGCGCAAGTCAGGCACACCATCGGAGGCGCGCCGGGCAGCGAGGTGCCCCCCCTGGTTCGTCACCTGCGCAGGGCGGCCTTGAGCACCTTGCCCCGATCGCTCTTGGGCAGGCTGTCGCGGAAGACCACCTGGCGCGGATACTTCCACGGCTGGAGCTTCTCCTTCGCCAGCGCCTGCAGCTCCTTCGCGAGCGCCTCGGTGGCCTCGTGTCCGGAGCGGGGGACGACGAAGGCCCGCGGCTTCTCCAACCCTTCCGCGTCGAGGTAGCCCACCACCGCCACCTCCTGCACCGCGGGGTGGGAGAGGAGCACGTTCTCCACCTCGATCGGGGCGAGGAAGCGGCCGCCCACCTTGAGCAGGTCGTCGGTGCGGCCGCCGTACCAGAAGCGCCCGTCCGGATCGCGGCGGAACTTGTCGGCGGAGACGAACCACTCGCCCCGGAAGGACTGTCTCGTCGCCTCGGTGCGCATGAAGTAGCCGAGGCCCATGGAGACGCCGCGGATCCACAGCGAGCCCAGCTCCCCGTCGGGGAGCTCCCGGCCCTCGTCGTCGCAGATCTTCGCCTCGTAGCCCTCGACCACCTTGCCCAGCGATCCCGCCACCACGTCGCCGGGCCGGTTGGAGATGTAGACGTGGAAGAGCTCCGCCGAGCCGATCCCGTCCAGCACGTCGTGGCCGAACTTCGCCCGGTACCGCTCGTAGAGCTCGCCCGGGAGGGCCTCGCCCGCGCTCGTGGTGATCCGCAGCGAGGACCAGTCGAAGCGGCCGGGCTCGCACTCCAGGTGCACCATCGCGTTCAGCATGGTGGGCACGCTGCAGAGGATCGTGGCGCGCCTGCGGTGGATCTCCTCGAGGACCCGCTCCGCCGTGCTCTTCTCGGGGAAGAGCGCCACCGTGGCCCCGGCGCGGAAGGGGAAGAGCAGGTTGGTGCCGAGCGCGTAGCCGAAGAAGAGCTTGGGCACCCCCACGGTGACGTCGTCCTCGCGGACGCCGAGGACGGGCAGGCCGTAGGTGTGGGTGTTGTAGAGGAAGTCCACGTGCCGGTGCACCACCGCCTTGGGGAAGCCGGTGGAGCCGCTGGTGTAGAGCATCACCCCCACGTCTTCGGCCAGGGTGTCGGCGGGCTCGTGCTCCGCGGGGAGCTCGGCCCGGACGTCCTCCCACCGCACGACCGGCACCTTCGCCGCGGCCGGGCCGGGCCGGCGCGCCGCCGGCAGGCCCCCTTCGGTCTCCCACCGCACGATCTCCGGCGGGGGCGGCGCCGAGCCGAGCGATCCGCCCCGGCAGACGATCGCCCCGTGGAGCCACCGGGCCTCGTCGAGGTCGAGGCCGGCCCCGACGAGCCGCTCCTCCGCCACCACGATCCGCGAGCGCGTGTACTCCAGGTAATAGGCGAGCTCCTCGGGCTTGCAGTCGGGGTTCACCGCCGAGACCACGGCGCCCATGCGTACGGTGGCGAACCAGAACCACACGAACTCGGGGTGATCGGAGAGCACGAGGAGCACCCGCTGCTCCCGCTGGAGCCCCATCCGCTCGAGGAGGTGCGCCGCGCGGCACACGTTCTCGAGCACCTCGCGGTAGGTGTAGCGCTCGTCGCCGTAGAGGAGGGCGGTGCGCTCGCCGCGCCCCTCCTTTACGTTGCGGTCGACGTACTCGACGCAGAGGTTCAGCGCCTCGGGAAATTCGACGGCTGCCATCTCGCCTCCCTCTTCGGCTCGTCGTTCCTCGAGGATACGCCCTCCGGGCCTCCTCGGATCAGGCGTTCGCCGCCTTCAGCCGCTCGCGGGCGATGACGAGCTTCTGCACCTCGGTGGCGCCCTCGTAGATCCGCAGGGCGCGGATCTCGCGGTAGAGGCGCTCCACCGGCGTGCCCCGGATCACGCCGAGGCCGCCGTGGAGCTGCAGGCTGCGATCGATCACCCGCTGGGCGTTCTCGGTGGCGACCAGCTTGGCCACCGCCGCCTCCCGGGTCACGCGGGCGGCGCCCATGTCCTTGGTCCACGCCGCGCGGTGCACCAGGAGCCTCGCGGCGTCGAGCTCCACCTCGCTGTCGGCCAGGAGGAACTGCACGCCCTGCAGATCGGCCAGGGGTCCACCGAACTGGTGCCGCTTGCGCACGTGCGCCACGGCCTCGTCCTGGGCCCGCTGCGCCATGCCGAGCGCCGCCGCGCCGACGGTGGTGCGGAAGGTGTCGAGCGTGGCGAGCGCCAGCTTGAAGCCCGCGCCCGCCTCGCCCAGGAGCGCGCCGCGGGGCAGCCGCGCCTCCTCGAAGAAGACCTCCCCCAGGGGATGCGGCGCCATCGTCTCCTGGGGCACCACCCGCACGCCCGGCGTGTCCGCGTCCACCACGAACGCCGACACGCCCTTGGGCCCGTCGGCGGTGCGGGCGAAGAGCGTCATCACCCCGAAGATCGTCGCGTTGGAGATGAACCGCTTGTGGCCGTCGATGATCCACTCGTCGCCCACGAGACGGGCGCGGCACGCGAGGGCCCCGGCGTCGGATCCGGCCTCCGGTTCGGTGATGGCGAAGGCGGCGGGCAGCTCTCCCGTCGCCACCCGCGGCAGGTAGCGTGCCTTCTGCTCCTCGCTCCCCGCCAGGGCGATCGCATGGCTGCCCAGCCCCTGCATGGCGAAGGCGAAGTCCGCCAGGCCCATGCGCCAGGCGAGGTTCTCGCGGATCACGCAGAGGGAGCGCACGTCCAGCGTGTCGATCGTCCCGCCGTAGGCCTTGGGGACGCAGTGGCGGACGAGGCCCGCGTCGCCGAGCCGGCGCAGGAGCGAGACGAAGAGCTCGTCGACGCCGTCCTCCCGGTGCTCCACGGGCCGCAGCACCTCGTCGCCGAAGGCGCGGACCTTTCGGGCGAGGGCGTGGTGCCGATCCTCCAGAAACGCCATGCCTCCTCCGCTCCTATGGACGCCGTCCACGGCGCCTCCCCGCGGCCCTTTCGGGCGGGGATGTTCGAGTCGCTATCGACCCTCGAACTTCGCGGGCCGCTTGGCCACGAAGGCCTCGTACGCCTCGCGAAAGTCGCGGGTCTGCATGCAGATCGCCTGGGCCCGCGCCTCGTTGTCCAGGGCGCCGAGCAGGCTCGCGTGCTGCTCCTCGTCCAGGAGCTCCTTGGTCACGCCCAGGGCGAAGGTGGGGCCCGCCGCGAGGCGCGAGGCGAGCTGCAGCGCCCGGGGGACGACCTCCTCCGCCGGCACCACCTCGTTGTGCAGGCCCATCGCCAGGGCGTCCTCGGCCAAGACCGGATCGCCGAACATGAGGAGCTCGGTGGCCTTGGCGAGGCCCACGTAGCGCGGCAGCAGGTAGGCCGCCCCCATGTCGGCGCCGGCGAGGCCCACCTTCACGAAGAGGAAGGCGATCTTGGATTCGGCCGCCGCCACCCGCAGGTCGCAGGCCAGGGCGATCGCGGCGCCGGCGCCGGCGGTGGTGCCGTTGAGCGCGGCGACCACCGGCTTGCGCAGGCGGCGGATGTTGCGGACGAGGTCGCAGGTCATCCGCGTGAACTCGACCAGCCCCGGCATGTCCCGCTCGAAGAGGGCGCCGATGATGTCGTTCACGTCGCCGCCGGAGCAGAAGGCGCGCCCCGATCCCGTGATCACCACGGCGCGGACCCGATCCCGGGTCTGCAGGGCGGCGAAGAGGTCCCGCAGCTCGGCGTAGACCTCGAAGGTGAGGGCGTTCAGCTTGTCGGGCCGATCGAGCGTGATCACCGCCACGCCGTCGTCCCGCTCCTCGTACCGGAAGCTCTTCGGTTCGATCATGGGCGCGAGCTTAGCGCATGCGCGGCACGTGCGCGCGATCAGCCCTCCCGCGGCAGCACGCAGGTCGCCTCGATCTCCACCAGCGCGCGATCCTCCACGAGGTCGGCCGCCTGCACCATGGCCATGGCCGGGTAGTTGCGGCCCATGTGGCGCTTCCACGCCTCGCCCACCTCCGGGAGCTGATCCAGGTAGGCGCGCTTGTCGGTCACGTAGATCGTCATCCGCGCGACGTTCTCCGGCCCGCCGCCGGCGGCGCGCACCACCTCGAGCACGTTGGCGAGCGCGCGATCCCACTGCTCGTGGAAGACGTCGGACTGGAAGACCTCGTCTCCGTCCCAGCCGACCTGGCCGGCGACGAAGAGGATCCGCCCGTCGGCCAGGATGCCGTTGGCGTAGCCCTTGGGCCGCCTCCAGCCCTCCGGCTGGATCGCTCGCAGCAGACTCATTCTCTCCACCTCTCGTCGATGTCGTGACAAACGAAGATGATACCCGCCGCGCCGGCAAACGGCGCAGGGGCGGCGTCGGCGGAAGGCCCATCAGGCGAGGATCTCGCCGCCGTCCACGTTGAAGAGCTGGCCGGTGATCCCCGACGCCGCCGGATCGGCGAGGAAGACCACGGCGCGGGCGACCTCCTCCGGGCGGATCAGCCTGCCGATGGGGTTCATCGCCGCGAGCTCCGCCACCGCCTGCTCGGGGGTGCGCCCCGTGACCTCGGAGATCTTCCGGGCCGAGGCCTCGAGCATGTCGGTCTCCGTCCAGCCGGGGCAGACGGCGTTCACCGTGATCCCCTTGGGCGCCACCTCGTGGGCGAGGGAGCGGGTGAGCCCGACGAGCCCGTGCTTGCTGGCGGTGTAGGCGGTCGTGTACCGGTAGCCGGCCCGCCCCGCGGTGGAGGCGACGTTCACGATGCGGCCGCTCTTGCGGGCGAGCATCCCCGGCAGCACCGCCCGGATCACGGAGAACGGGCCCACCAGGTTCACCTCGAGCACGCGGCGCAGATCGTCGACGGAGGTGCGGTGCAGCGGCGCCGACAGCGCGATCCCCGCGTTGTTCACCGCGATCTCCACCGGGCCGAGGGACGCCTGCACCTCCTCGACGCAGGCCTCCACCCGGACGGGATCGGCGACGTCCAGCGCGAAGGCCCGCGCCTCGCCGCCCGCCTCCCGGATCGCGCGGGCGCCCTCCTCGCAGGAGGCCACGTCCCGGGCACAGAGGGCCACGGCGGCGCCGGCCTCCGCCAGCGCCGCCGCGCAGGCCCTGCCGATGCCGCGGCTGGCCCCGGTGACGAGGGCGACCCTGCCCGCGAAGGGCTTCTCGGTCACCATCCGCACTGCTGGCCGCGGTTCTGCTCCGCGAGCCAGGTCTGCAGCGGCTCGAAGTACTCGAGAATCGCGCTGGCGTCCATCGTGCGCTGGCCGGTCATCGCCTCCATGGCGTCGGGCCAGGGCTTGCTCGCTCCCATCGCCAGCATGGCGCGCAGCTTCTCGCCCGCCTCCGCGCTGCCGTAGATGGAGCACTCGTGGAGCGGGCCCTCGAAGCCCGCCGCCTCGCACAGCGCCTTGTGGAACTGGAACTGCACGATGTGCGCGATGAAGTAGCGGGTGTAGGGCACGTTCGCCGGGATGTGGAACTTGGCGCCCGGATCGAAGTCCGCCTCGGTGCGGGCCACCGGCGCGGAGACGCCCTGGTACCGCTCCCGCAGATCCCACCAGGCCTGGTTGTAGTTCTCCGGCGTGGTCTTGCCGCTGAAGACGTCCCAGCGCCACTGATCGATGAGCTTGCCGAACGGCAGGAAGGCGACCTTCTCCAGCGCCTTCTTCATCTGGACGTTGATCAGCCCCTCGTCGTCCGCGGGCACCCGCGAGAGGAGGCCGACCTGCTTGAGGTAGGCCGGCGTGATCGACAGGGCGATCGCGTCGCCGATGGCCTCGTGGAAGCCGTCGTTGGCGCCGTCCTGGAAGAGGATCGGGAGGGTGTCGTAGTGCTGGTAGTAGTAGTTGTGACCCAGCTCGTGGTGGATGGTGATGAGATCCTCCTCGGTGGGACGGATGCACATCTTGATGCGCACGTCGCCCGCCGAGGTGATGTCCCACGCGCTGGCGTGGCAGACCACGTCGCGATCGCGGGGCTGGGTGAGCATCGAGCGGGTCCAGAAGGTCTCGGGGAGGGCCTTCAACCCCAGGCTGGTGAAGAAGGACTCGCCGAGCTTCGCCATCTTCAGGGCGTCGTACTTCTTCCGCTTCAGCGCGGCGTCGACGTCCAGCGCGGCGGCGCCCTTGTACGGCTCCACCAGCGGGTAGACGTTCGACCAGTCCTGCGCCCACATGTTGCCGAGCAGGTGCGCGGGGATGGGGCCGCGGGCCGGCACCCGATCCTTGCCGTACCTCTTCACGAGCTGGCTGCGCACGTAGCAGTGGAGCTGGTCGTAGAGGGGCTTCACCTGCTGCCACAGCCGCTCGGTCTCCGCCTCGAAGTCCGCCGCGCTCATGTCGTAGCGGGATTTCCAGAGGTCGCCGACGTCCGCGAATCCGATCTCGCGTGCGCCGGCGTTGGCGAGCTGCACCTGGCGCTCGTAGAGCGGCCGCATCTCGCGGGAGATGGTGCGCCAGCCCACCCAGGCGTCGAGGAGCTCCTCGTACTTGCGGCTGGTGGCGAGGGTCTCGGAGAGCTGACCCAGGTCGCGGCAGGGGCCCTTGCCGTCGGCGCCGCACCACTTGCCCTTGCCGTAGATGCCCTCGAGCCGGGACGCGATCGAGGCGAGCTCGGCGCGCGCCTCGGGATCGGAGGGGGCGGGAAGGGAGGAGGAGAGCCGCAGGAGGTGGAGCAGCCGCCCCGTCTCCTCGTCCACCTCGACGCCGTCGAACCGCCGGGAGTCGGCGACGGCCTGGGAGAGGTAGGCCATCAGCTCCTCGTTGGCCCACGCCGCCAGCCGCTCGGAGTCATCGGTGATGTAGGTGCTCTTCACCCACTCCGCGGTGGCGACCTTGGTGTAGAGGCGCTTGAGATCCGCGTCGACCTGGGTGGTGAAGGCCTTCGCCTCCGCCGCCGTGGGGCGGGGCGGCTCGGCGGGCGCTTCGTCGGGGACGGGGGTCGCGCCCGCGCACGCGAAGAGCGCGGAGGCGGCCAGGAGGCACACGATCGTCTTGAGCTGGCTCATGGGCGCGCAGCTTAGTCCATCGGGTGCGCCCCGTTGAAGCCTCTTTCGCCCGGCGGGCCGGCTGCCCCCCGGGCGGGCCGTGCGCCGGCGGGCGGGTCCGCCGGATCAGGCGTAGCCCGCGGGAGGCGCGGGGCGGGCGGCGTCCTCGGGGGTGCGCTCGGCGCCGGACGCGCGGGCCTTGCGCCTCGCCGCGCCCTCCGGCCGCAGATCGTCGATGGAGAGGCCGAGGCCCATGATGCCCTTCTCCAGCCACTCGTAGCGCCCGTCGAGCACGGCGCGGCCCACCCGGTTCTCGATCGCGTCCTGGTTGAACCACATGTCCACGAAGGTGCGGCGCACCCGGGTGCGGGAGGTGCGGCAGAAGAGGTCGACGAGTTCCTGCGCCTCCTTCGCCCCCGGGTGCCCGCTCTCGATCATCTGCTGCGCGCGGGAGATCGACGCCGCCATGGCGAAGAGCTCCATCGCCACGTCGACCGCGCGGAAGAGGAAGAGCTCCTTCTTCTGCAGCCTCCCCTGCCAGATCACCATGCCGTGGAAGGTGGTGCGGGCGAGCTTGCGGCTGGCCCGCTCCACGAACCGCAGGTGTCGCGCCAGCCGGCCGAAGGCCTCGTACCTCGGCCACCTCCCCCAGCCGATCCAGCGGGTGGGGTACCAGCGCGAGTAGAAGGTGGCGATGCCGGGGAGCGCCTCCAGCTTTTCCCGCTTGCTCGCCTTGCCGTAGACCAGGGCGCCCGCCACGCGCAGGTGCTTGTCCACCGCCTCGCGGGCCATGAAGAGGTGCATGATCTCGCTGGAGCCCTCGAAGATGAGGTTGATGCGGGAGTCGCGCATCATCCGCTCCACCGGCACCGGGGCGTCGCCGCGGGCGCGCAGGGAGTCCTCCGTCTCGTAGCCCCGGCCGCCGCGGATCTGCAGGGTGTCGTCGACGAGCTCCCACGCGCGGACGGTGTTCCACTCCTTCGCGGCCGCCGCCTCGAGGCGGATGTCGTAGCCGGGCCTCGTGGCCAGCTCGTCGGCGAGCTGGTGCACCGACTCCATGGCGAAGGTGGTGGCGGCGAGCTGGGCGATCTTGCGGGTGATCGCCTCGTGCTTGCCGATGGGCTCGCCCCACTGCACCCGGGCGTTGCCCCACTTGCGCACGAGCTCGAGGCAGGTCTTCGCCATGCCCACCGTCGCCGCCGGGAGGGTGAGGCGGCCGGCGTTCAGGGTGGTGAGGGCGATCTTGAGACCCTGCCCCTCCTTGCCGATGAGGTTCTCGCGGGGGACCCGCACACCGCGGAAGTGGATCACGCCGTTCGCCAGGGCGCGCAGGCCCATGAAGCGGCTGCGGTGCGCGACCTCGACGCCCTCCCATCCGGTCTCCACCACGAAGGCGCTGATCCGATCGGTCTCCGGGTTGCGGGCCATCACCACCAGCAGCTTCGCGAGGGTGCCGTTGGTGCACCACAGCTTCTCCCCGTCGAGGATGAAGGCCTCGCCGTCGGGCGTGGGCCGCGCGCAGGTGTCGAGGCTCGCGGGATCGGAGCCCACCGCCGGCTCGGTGAGGGCGAAGGCGGAGATCGCCCCGGCCGCGCACTGCGGCAGGTACTTGCGCTTGAGCGCCTCGGAGCCGAAGAGCATCACCGGCTGCGGCACGCCGATCGACTGGTGGGCGGAGAGGAGCGCCACGACGTTGCCGTCGTAGGAGCCCACCAGCTCCATCACCTTGCCGTACTCGCGCTGGGTGAAGCCGAGGCCGCCGTAGCTCTCCGGGATCTTCATGCCGAAGGCGCCCAGCCGCGCCAGCCCCTCCACCACCTCCGGCGGGTACTCGCCCTCTCGGTCGATGCGGGCGGGGTCCACCTTCTCGCGCAGGAACCGCTCGAGGCCGTCGTAGAACTCGCGGAACTTCGGCCGCTCCTCGAGGGGCGCGGGGAAGGGGTGGATGAGGTCCAGCTTGAAGTCGCCGAGGAAGATGTCCCGGAGGAGGGAGCGATCCTTCCACTCCGTCTCCCGGGACGCCTCGGCGATCTCGAGGGAGCGGGCGCGACGATCGGTCCTGGTTTCCATGGGTCAATGAGTGGCGATCGCGGCGGGTCCAGGCAGGCGGTGGCAGGCCGTGGCCCCGCTCCGCCGGCGGGGGCCCGGGGCGAGCGGCGGGCGCCTCTCTCGCGATCGGGTCCTCGCGCTCGAAGGCCGCGAACCGGCGCCCCCGGGCACGGCCGCCGGCCCGTCGATCGTCGACCTGGCGCGGCCGCCATGCGAGAGTGGCGGCGATGGCCCGCCTCCCCTCCACCCGGGCGCCGCGGGCGCCCACCCGTCCAGGCGCCCCCGCGGACATGGCGCGAGCGGGTCCCCCCGCCCCAAGATTTGCGTCACGAGGGGGGCGCATGCGCAAGGCGTTGCTGGTGGTGGGCGTGCAGAACGATCTCTGTTGCCCGGAGGGAGCCAGCGCGGTGCCCGACGGCGATCGCGTGGCCCCGCGGATCTCCGCCGTCGGCAGCGCCGTCGACCACGCGGGCGACCTCGTGATCGCCGCGCGGGAGTGGCTGCCCCCGGACACCGAGTCCTTCGCCAACGGCCGCCTGGCGCCCTACTGCGTGGCGGGGACCTCCGGCGCCGCCTTCCACCCGGGGCTCCAGCTCTCCCGCCGGACGCGGCAGGTGCTCCGCTACGTCGATCCGGAGGAGAACGGGCACTCGGCCTTCCTCGCCGTGGCCCGGGACGCCTCGCCCCTCGAGGATCTCCTCCGCGTCGCCGACGTGGAGGAGGTCTTCCTGGGCGGCCTCCCCCTGGAGAACGCGATCCGCGCAACCGCGATGGACGCGCTGCGCCGGGGCTTCGGCGTCACCGTGCTGCAGGACTGCGTCGCCGCCCGCGACCCCCAGGCGGGACGGGACGTGCTCACCTCCCTGCGCCTGGCCGGCGCCCGCGTCACCAGCAGCGGCGAGGCGATCCTCTCCCTCTACAAGAGCGGCGAGGCCCGCCTCGACTGAGCGCGGCGCCGCCCGGGCGCGGCCCCGGCGTGTCCGCACCTCCGGCGGACGACGCGCCGGCCCGCGCGGTCGCGATCAGGAGTCGCCCAGCGACGCGACCGCCCGCTGGAACTCCTCCTCGGTGATCTCCCCGGCCTCGAGCTGGCGCCGCAGCTCGTCGAGGCGCCCGGCCGGCGCGGAGCCGATGCGGCGCGCCGCCTCCTTCCGCACCACCTCGACGGTGCGCCGGAAGGTCTCGCGCAACTCGTCGACGGGCACCTCCATGCGGCGGCGGAACCAGAGCCGCGCCGTCTCACCCAGCGCCACCGTCCCCGTGAACGCCACGGCGGAGGAGATCACGCTGCCGTATCCCGGCACCAGCTTGAGGAGCTGGCGCGCGGCCTGCCGCAGCCCGAAGCCCGCGCCCAGGGTGGCGATGAGCTCCACCGCCCGGGCCCGCGTCACCTCCACGCCCAGGAAGTGCCCGATCGTCGCCACCATGCTCACCTGCAGGGGCGCGAGCAGGGCCATGTCGGCGAACGGCAGCGGGACGGCGGCGATGCCCGCGGCGACGGTGGCCTTCGAGTAGACGAGCGTGCGGATGCGCCGATCCTTGAGCTCCAT
>DATMSB010000083.1:0-4864 GCA_035565615.1 Vulgatibacter sp.
GCGCGCCGCCACGGATCGCTGCGCGCGCGCCGTGCGGGACCGCCAGGTTCAGGGCGCCGTGGCCCACGGGGAGGTCCGCGAGGGTGGGCCTGCCCGTGGCCGCCGCCAGCTCCGCGAGGACCTCGCCGGCTCGTGCGCCACCGCTCTCGGGGCAATCGGTCAGCGATCCGATGGCAAAGCCGGCCACGCCCTCCAGCGCGCCGGAGAGGCGGAGCTGGGTCCACATCCGATCCAGCCGGTAGGCGGCCTCGCCGACCTCCTCGAGGAGGAGGATGCAGCCCTCGAGCGAAGGAAGAAACGGCGTGCCCGCCAGCGCCGCCACGAGGCTGAGGCAGCCGCCCACCAGCCGGCCCGACGCCTCGCCGCCCACGATCGCCCGCCCCGCGATCGGGGGCGGCGCCGACGGGGACTCGAGGAGCGAGAAGAGCCTCTCGACCGACTCCGGCGGCTGCTCCCCGAGCTGGGTCACGACGGGTCCGTGAACGCCCTTTGCACCATGCGCGAAGAGCGCGAGGTGCATCGCGGTGGCGTCCGAGAAGCCCACCAGCGGCTTGCCGCTCGAGGCGAAGGCGTCCCAGTCGACGTCCTGGAGGATGCGCATGGCCCCGTAGCCACCGCGGGCCACCACCACCGCCCGCACCTCCGGATCGGCCCAGGCCTCGCGCAGGGCCGCCGCCCGGTCGCGATCCGCCGCGGCGAGGTACCGCCACGGCCCGGCGGGCAGGAACTCCCGCACCCGGTAGCCGCGCTCGCGCCACAGCGCGATCCCGCGCTCGTAGCGCTCCCGGGAGAAGGGCCCGCAGGGGGCGACGACGGCGACGGTGTCTCCACTTCGGAGCGGCTGGAAGGAGGTCACGAACGCAGATTCCTTCGAAGGCGGTGCCCAGTGTGGCGCGTCGCTCCGGGTTCGCGCAACCGGAGGCCCGCGCGCCGCCCATGCAAGCCCCGCTTCGGCACGGATCAGTAGGCGCTGCGGCGGAGCAGCTCGGCGGCCGCCTCACGGCGCTCGCGCCGGGCGGTGAGGCGCTCGCAGAACCGCAGGCGAGCGGCGTCGAGGGCGGGGTAGCCCGCCGTGCACGCGGCCAGGCGGGCGAAGCGCTCCCCGGCCGCGGCGTGAAGGGCGTCCTCGTCGGCGGGGGAGACGGCGGCGCCGCGCAGGACGCCGAGGCAGGCCTGCCAGCGGGAGAAGCCGGCCTCGGCCCGATCGGCGGCGTCGATCAGCCTGCCGGCGGCGTCGCGATCGCCGTCGCGAAGCCGGAGCAGCGCGCCGAGCTCCTCCAGCCGCCACCTCGCGGCGGAGCGGGCGGGGAGTGCGCCCAGCAGGCCGCGCAGGTAGGCGGGATCGGGACCTGCCGCCCCCGTGTCGAGGCAGAGGCGGCCCTCGTGGTACGCGAGGAACGCCTCGGTCTGCAGTCGGTAGGTGGCCAGGGGGATCCAGTCCAGCGTCTCCCTCGCCCGGGCCAGGGCCTCCCTCGCCTGGCCCGGTCTGCCGCTGCGGCGCAGCGCATCGCCCAGATCCGCCATCGCCCGGGCGGTCTCGGCGGCGGGGGCCCAGCCCACCAGCTCCCGCTGCGCCTCGACCGCGCCCTCCGCGTCGCCGAGGAGCAGGCGGAGCCGGCGCGTCGCCCCCAGGCAGGCGATCAGCATCTCGCGGCGGTCCGCCCCCTCGTCGTCGGCGGCGAGGCGCCTGCGCCAGTCCCGAGTCCGCGGCTCGAGGATCCGGCGGGCCTCGAGCGGGCGCATCCGGTCGACGAGGGCGCCCGCCGCGTAGATCCGCACCTGATCCACGGCGAGGCGGGACACCCCCGCCGCGTCCGCCGCCGCGGCGGCCGCGCGCTCGAACCACGCCTCGGCGGCCTCGGGCCTTCCGGCGTGGAGCTCGATCGCGCCCAGGCGGGTGATCGCCGTGAGGTTCCACTGCGCCGACTGCGCGAGCCCTGCCGCCGGGAGCGCCTGCGCGATCCGCTCCCACCTGGGCCGGGCCTCGTCGTAGCGCTGGGCGGCGAAGAGATCCTCCGCCTCCCGCACCTGGCGCAGGAGCGCCTCCGCCCGCAGGGGCGGCGGCCTCGGCGCCAGGAGCCGATCGAAGAGCGTGCGGAGGGACGCGCCTTCCTCGAGCGGGACGAGCGTGATGGCGTCCGATCCGCGCACCTCGTCGCCGGGGATGGGGACGTAGAAGAACCGGCATCCGGGCCGCTCCCGCTCGAGCACCCGGCGCTTCCGATCGCAGCCGGCGACCGCCCGCAGGACGAGGCCATCCGCCGAGGGACCGATGGCGGCGGAGACCACCACGTCCCTGGGCACCGACGTTCCCCGGCGCGCCGCCTCGAGGGCCAGGGCGAAGGCGGCGCCGCAGGAGTCGCCCACCAGCTCGCAGAGCCTCGTGGTGGAGAGGAGCGGGCTGGGGACGACGAACGCCCGGCCGTCCGAGGCGGCGAGCAGATCGAGCAGGGATCGCTCGCCCGGGAACGCCTGCTCCGCGGGGCACGCACCCGGCCTGTGCTCGGCGCTCGCGAGGGCGTGGAGCACCGCGCCCTCCAGCCACGCCTCACCCTCCGTGACGACCGGGAAGGCGCAGGCCGCGGGATCGGCCGGCGTGGGGTCCAACCGCGCGACCCGATCGCGCAGCCGCTCCACCGCTCGCCGCTCCGGGACGAGGAGCCGGGGATGCGCCGCGAGCCGGATCAGCTCCTCCTCGACCGCGCGGGGCGCGAAGGGCGCCAGATCCGAAAGCAGCGGCAGCCAGTCGCGCAGCTCTCCCCCGGGAGGCCTCACGCCGGGAGCACCAATTCGAGCCGCAGGCCGCCGACGTCCACAGCGACGGGGAGCGGATCGGAACGATCCGGCAGCGCCCAGCGGATCCCGCCCTCGAGCGGCATCCTCGGGAGGTCCCCGCCTTCGCCCGCGCGGGCCGTCGCCTCCACCCGCGCCGCGGGCGCCGACGGGTACCAGTCGAGGAAGAGGCGATCGGCCTCCCGGCTGAGGAGCAGCTCGCCTTCGGGGATGCGCCGGAGGAGCACGTGTCCCCCGATCCCGCCGGCCGACCTGGCGGCGAGGCGGAGCGGCGCCGCGTCGCCTCCTTCGCGGCGGGCCGCCCGCCGCAGCGAGGTCACCTTCTCCGCCCACCCGCGTGCGTCCCGCAGCGCGGCGCCGGCCCCCTCGACCAGCTCGCGCGGCGCGGATCGGAGCACGTCGTCCAGAAGGACGCGCGCGTTCGCGGCGGCCCCGTACGAAGCTTCGAGCTCCTTTGCCGCCTTGGCCTGCGCCGGCTCGACGCCGTCGATCGCCGCGATCTCCGGCAGCCGCTCGCAGACCTGCACCAGATCGGCGCAGGCGAGATGCTCGACGCGGCCGAAGCGGTGGAGGTCCGCGACGAGGGACGCGGCCGCGCTGACGAAGGGGCCCGGGTTGGCCTCGATCATCAGCGCCGCCTCGTCCGCGACCTCGAGCATCCGGTCGCGGACGGGTTCCGCCACCCAGGGCGCGACGATGACGGCGTGCGTCAGCTCGCGGATCCACCGCTCCGCCTCGCCCGGCGCGGCCTCGCCCGCAGCGAGGATCCAGCCGCGGGCGAGGAGCCCCTCGGGATCGATCGCCTCTGCCGCCGCCTTCGCCAGCCGGCCGGCCTCCCGCTCCCGCAGCGCGACGGCGTCCGAGACGTCGAACGCTCCGTGCGCCTCGCACCGGGCCAACCGATCGAGGAAGCGGGCGGCGCCCTCGGGGTCCATCCGCTCCGCGACCCGCTCCGCCGCGTCGAGGAACTCGGCGTGCACCCGCTCCATCGTCGTGCCCTCGCCTTTCACGGGAGCCTCCTCGCTTCTCCATCCGCCGCGGGCGGCGCATCCGGGATGCCTCGTCCGAATCGCTCCAGGATCTCCTTCGCGGCGCGGCAGAGCTGCGTGTCGATGGAGCCCACCGCTCGCTTCAGCTCCCGGGCGCTCGCCTGGTCGAGGGGGACGTCCATCCGAAAGATCGTCGCGACTGTGCGCTTCCAGCCGGGCTCGTCGGCGACCAGGCTCCGATCCTCGCGCGCGGCGGCGAAGAGCGCCCACGCCTCGTCCACCGGACGCCGGACCGCGGCGCCCCCGCCCTGGCGGAACGCGGCCGCCTCTCGGACGTGATCCAGGGTGAGCTCCTCGGGGCGGTGGATCGCGACGTACCAGAGCCGCCGCGCCGGACCGAGGGCGTGGATCGCCCGCCTCAGCTCCGCCTCGCGGCGCGCCTGGTCGATCGCGGCCTCCGCGCCGGGGCTTGCGGCGGCCCCGTCGTCCGGGACCGCGTCCACGAGCACGAGCCTTCGCCCTTTGCGGAGCACGTCGGTCATCGCTTGCTGCAGGCTATAGCCCAGGAGCGTGCGGACCTGCGCCTCCAGGCTGACCCGCGGCCTCTCGTCGAACCACCCGCCGTCCGCGCTCTCCAGGAAGCGGCGTATCGCGTCGCCGAAGAGGTCGTCGGCGAGGTCGGCGACGGTGGCCCGATTGGCGCCGGGGCGGAGCCTGCGGGCGAGCGAGGCCGCGCGCCGCAGCAGCCACTCCGCCTGATGCTCCAGGTGATCTCGAACCTCGTCCATTCGCCCTCTCCCCGAGCAGGCACGGAATCGTATCCGATCGGCGCGCAGGGGCGACAAGGAAGGCGCGAGGCGGGCGGACGTCAGGAGCATCTTCGTCCTCCTCGAGGGGAGACGCCCACCGCCGGCGCTCCCTCACACGACCCCCCGTAAAATGGGCTCTCATGACATGTTTGTGGGTGCCTGAAGGCGTCCCGGCAGGGGTGGGCAGAGTCCTGACAGCTTGAGCATCGCGAGGTTGATCAGCGAGCCGACGTGATGGAAGCCGTGGGCGATCCGGACGAGTAGACGGAGCTG
>DATMSB010000084.1:0-3023 GCA_035565615.1 Vulgatibacter sp.
GATCCCGGTCGACGCCGATCACGTCGGCGCCCGCCTCCAGCAGCCGCTCCGAGTGGCCGCCGTACCCCAACGTCCCGTCGAGGACTCGTCGCCCCGGCCCCGGCTCCAGGATCTCGACCGCCTCGCGGGCGAGCACCGTCACGTGGTCTCGGGACACGTCGGGTCGCTCCAATGGCGCCCGCGCGGCCAAGGACGCACGAGCGCCGCGGGCGTCAGACCAGGCTCGCCTCGAGGGCGAAGTCGGCGGCGGCGGCGTCGGGCGAGTCGAAGTACTCGAAGTCGCCGTAGCGCCCCGAGGCGCGGAAGAGGACGCGGTGGTACTCGGAGAGGCCGCAGATCTTCAGTTCGCCGCCCGCCTGGCGGAGGAACTTCGCGCACGCCGCGAGCCGGTCGAAGCCGCGGTAGTCGATGTGGGTCACGGCGGAGAGGTCGAGCACCAGGTTGTGGCGACCGGTGCAGCCCAGGGTGACCAGATCGTCGCAGAGGGCCACGACGTCGGCCTCCTCGAGGGCGCCGACGCGATGGACGACGTGGACGTCGGCGTGGACGGCGGCCGCGATGACGGCGTCGTACCCGGAGATCTTCGCGAAGGTGATCTTGTCCTTGTTCATAGTCCCAGTTCCCCTAGGGCGCGGGCGAGTTCCTGCGCCTGCTCCTGCTGCTGCTGCTTCCACTGACGGAAGCGCTCCGTGTCCCAGATCTCGATGAACTTCAGCGAGCCCACGAAGGAGACGTCCTTCGTCAGGCCGCCGTGATCGCGAAGGCTCTGCGCCAGCAACATCCGCCCCAGCTTGTCCACCGGGGTCTCGTGGGCGCTGCCCACGAAGAGGCGCAAGAGCGCCGTCAGCTTCGGATCGAAGTTCCCCCTGCCGGCCAGGGTCTCCTCGAACGCTTCCCACTCGCGCATCGGATAGGCGCGGAGACAGGGGTCCACCGGGCTCGGGGCGATCACCATCGTCTGCCCCTCGACGCCGCCGTACTTGCCCGCCAGGACCTCGCGGAACTTCGCCGGGAGGGACGTCCGCCCCTTGGCATCGATCGCGTGCTCGAAAGTCCCGCGAAACAAGTCCGACCTCGATCCGTCCGTCCGATCCGCTTCGATCCACCTTTTACCACTTTCTCCCACGAAAGGGCGAATTTGATGGGGGTTCGATCCACTTTTCGCCCCACGGGAGGGCGGGGCGCGCCCATCTCGATACATGCGTTCAGCGAACCGAAACGGACGACGCCCCTCGCTCGGAGCGCGAGAGCGCCCGCTGCGATCGGGCGCGATCCGGTGGAGGGGAAGGCGGCGACGAGGGAGGAGCGTGGGGGTGCGGCGGCGCCACCTCGCCCGAATCGACCTCGGCGATCCCGGCGTCAGCCGCCGAGCTGCTTGAGCTCTCCGATCAGCTCCTGGAGTACCTTCTTCGCGTCGCCGAAGACCATCATCGTGTTCGGCTGTTCGAAGAGCTCGTTCTTGATGCCGGCGTAGCCGGCGGCGAGGCTGCGCTTCACCACGAAGACCGTCTTGGCGTGGTGCACCTCGAGGATCGGCATGCCGAAGATCGGGCTGTCCTTCTTGGTCATCGCCGCCGGGTTCACCACGTCGTTGGCGCCCAGCACGATGACCGCGTCGGTGTCCCGGAACTCGGGGTTGATCTTTTCCATCTCCCAGAGGAGCTCGTACGGGATGTCCGCCTCCGCGAGGAGCACGTTCATGTGCCCGGGCATGCGCCCCGCCACCGGGTGGATCGCGTAGAGCACCTCGACGCCGCGCTTCTTCAGCAGGTCGCCGAGCTCGCGCACCGCGTGCTGGGCCTGGGCGACGGCGAGGCCGTACCCAGGCACCACCACCACCTTGCGGGCGGCCTCGAGCACCATCGCCGTCTCCTCCGGGCCGGCGGAGCGGGTGCTGGCGTACTCCTGGGAGCCGGCGGCCGCGCCCGACGACGAGTCGCCCCCGAACCCGCCCAGGACGACCGAGGGGAGCGAGCGGTTCATCGCGTCGCACATGATCCGGGTGAGGATGATGCCCGCCGCGCCCACCATGGAGCCGCTGATGATGAGGAGGTTGTTGCCGATCACGAAGCCGGTCGCGCAGGCGGCGAGGCCCGAGTACGAGTTCAGCAGCGACACCACCACCGGCATGTCGGCGCCGCCGATGGGGATCACCAGGAGCACGCCTAGCACGAGGGACGCCGCGAGCAGGGCCCAAACCACGGTGGCGCCGCGGGCCGGGTCGCCCACGCCGTACGCGAACACGAGGCCCAGGGCCACCGAGAGCAAGAGGAGCGCGACGTTGAGCGCGTGGCGGCCGGGCAGGAGGATGGGCTTGCCGGGCAGGCTCCCGTTCAGCTTGGCGTAGGCCACGAGGCTGCCGCTGAAGGTGACGCCGCCGATGAGCACCGACAGGAACGCGGTCACGGCCTGCGAGCCGCCGAGGATCGACGCCAGCGTCCCGGGCTTTCCCGGCTCGACCACGTCCACCCAGTAGATGGAGATCGCGACGAGGGCCGACGCCGCGCCGCCGAAGCCGTTCAGGATGGCGACCATCTCCGGCATCGAGGTCATCGGGACCCGCACCGCAATCACCGCGCCGACGAGCGAACCCGCTACCAGTCCCGCGAGGATCCAGCGGTAGTCCTGGACGATGCCCAGCTCGATCAGCGTGCCGACCACGGCGAGCAGCATCGCCACCGCGGAGATGGCGTTGCCCTGCCTGGCGGTGCGCACCCTGGCGAGGCGCTTCAGGCCGAAGACGAAGAGGGTCGCCGAGAGGAGGTAGATCAGGGCGACGACGACCGCGCGGGTGTCGCTCATCGCTTCCTCCCGAACATCTTCAGCATTCGATCGGTGACGAGGTAGCCGCCCACCACGTTGATCATCGCCAGGGCGATCGCCGCGCAGCCCAGCACGTTGCTCACGGTGACGTCTGCGGTCTGGGCGGTGTAGAGCGCGCCCACGATGGTGATGCCCGAGATGGCGTTGGCCCCCGACATCAGCGGCGTATGGAGCGTCGGCGGGACCTTGTTGATCACCTC
>DATMSB010000085.1:0-1991 GCA_035565615.1 Vulgatibacter sp.
GTGGCGACGAGGAGCGGCTGCAGCGAGATCACCTCGCCGGGCGACGCGCCTGCGGTCGAGGGCGGCCGGGGGGCGGGTGCGGCGGCGTGGACCTTGAGCAGCTCCTTCTCGCCGGCGGAGAGGTACGTGAACGCCCCCGGCCAGGGGTGGAAGCCGCGCACCCGGGCGGCCAGCAGGCGCGCGGGCTGCGAGAAGTCGAGGCGCCCCTGCTCCTTCGAGAGGATCGGCGCGAGCGTCGCCTGCTCGTGATCCTGGGGCACGGCCTCGAGCTCGCCCGCGAGGAACGTGGGCAGCTCCTCGCGGACGATCTCCCCGCCCAGGCGGGCGAGCACGTCGTGCATCGAGCCGCCGGTGTCCTCGGGACCGATCGGGACCTTGCGCACCGCCAGCACGTCGCCGGTGTCGAGGCCCTCGTCCATCCGCATCAGGGTCACGCCGGTCTCCGGCTCGTCGTTCGCCACCGCCCACTGGATCGGCGCCGCCCCACGGTACTTGGGCAGGATCGATCCGTGGACGTTCACGCAGCCGAGCCGGGGGAGGTCGAGGAGCTCCTTGGGGAGGATGCGCCCGTACGCCGCCACCACCGCCACGTCGGGCGCGAGCTCGCGGAGCTGCGCCGCCAGCACGCTGTCGCGCAGCTTCGCGGGCTGGAACACCGGGATCCCCCTCGCCTTCGCCCACGTCTTCACCGGCGGCTCGGCGAGCTCCCGCCCCCGGCCCTTGGGCCGATCGGGCTGCGTCACCACGGCGACGAGCTCCGTCACCTCGGCCGTCGCCTCCACGATCGGGACCGCGAAGTCCGGCGTGCCGAAAAAGACGCTGCGTGCGCTCATCGAGTGGGCCTCCGTCGGAGCGGCGCATTCAACCAGCGCGGGCAGCCGCTGTCAGCCGCCATCGATGCCCGTTCGCGGCGGGTCGGGTCTGCGCGGATCCATGCGGGACACCGACCTGCGTCCCGGTCGATCAGCCGATCGCGAGCAGGTGGAGGTCGGCGACGTTGGTGGCGCTGTCGAACGCCGGGATCGACGCGCCCACCGCGTCGCAGGCGGCGGCGCTCGCCGCGAGCCGGATCGCCTCCTCCACGTCGAAGCCCTGCGCCCGGCCGCGATCGGCGGTGGCGCCGTCCACCACCGCTCCCGCGTTGTCGCTGATCCCGTCCCTCCCGTCGCTGCCCGCGGCGAGGAAGGCCGCGCCCAGGTCCCGGCGGCGATCGAGGTGCGCCGCCATGAGGAGTGCGAGCTGCTGGGAGCGCCCGCCCCTTCCCGGGCGGTGCGGCAGCTCCACGGTGGGCTCCCCCGCGCCCACCAGGAGGGTCCGCCCGCCGGGACGCTCGTCCAGCCAGCTCGCGTAGCCGCGGGCCACCTCGTCCACCAGGCCCTTCGCGAAGCCCGCAGACGCGACCACCCGGAAGCCCCGCTTCTCCCCTTCGCGCCGGGCGGCGGCAGCGAGCTGCGCCGGACCCGCGAGGACCGTGCCCTTCCATCGGTCGAAGAGGGGATTGCCGGGCTTCGGGCTCTCGTCTCGCCCGCTGCGCAGGTGCGCCATCACCTGCGGGGGGAGCTCCTCCTCGATCCCCCGGGCGGCGACGATCTTCAGGGCGTCGGCGAAGGTGGAGGGATCCGGCGAGAAGGGGCCGCTGGCGATCGTGCCCAGATCGTCTCCCTCCACGTCCGAGATGGCGAGGATCGCGCCGTGGGCCGCCGAGCACGCCGCCGCGAGCCTTCCGCCCTTCACCCGGGACATGTGCTTGCGCAGCACGTTGATCTCCTCGATCGGCGCGCCCGCGGCGAGGAGCAGCCTCGTCGTCTCCGCCAGATCCGGCAGGGAGAGCGACGGCGGGAGCGCCTCCACCAGCGCGGAGCCGCCGCCGGAGAGGAGCACCAGCACCGTCCGATCGCGGCGGATCGAGCGGGCGAAGGCGAGGAGGCGGATCCCGGCGCGGATCGAGCGGGGGCCGGGGACGGGGTGGTCGCCCACGACGATCTCGAAGC
>DATMSB010000086.1:0-7496 GCA_035565615.1 Vulgatibacter sp.
CCACGGTGGTCGGCGGCCTCTCCAAGGAGGTGATCGCGGAGATCATCCGGAGGCACTGGAACGAGATCAAGTACTGCTACGAGAGGGAGCTCCAGAAGGATCCCAACCTCCAGGGCAAGGTCGAGATCGCGTTCACCATCGACGCCACCGGCTCGGTCTCCGAGGCCGCCGCTTCGCAGGACACCGTCGGCGGCAACGGAGCCGTGGGCCGGTGCATGGTCCAGCGCGTCCGCCGGTGGAAGTTCCCCGAGCCCAAGGGCGGCGGCCAGGTGATGGTCACCTATCCCTGGGTGTTCCGCGCGGCTGGCGCCGAAGACTGACGTTCATTCGAGCGGCCGCGCCGAAAGAGGGCGCGGCCGCCCACCACCCATCCAAGGCACGACTCGACCCATGAAGCTACTCCGGCCTCTCCTCTCCGTCGGCCTCGCGCTCGCGATCCTCGCGCCCGCAGCGGCCCAGGCCTCGACCCCTCTCGCCGGCGTCCCCACGCAGATCCGCAGGGGCTTCTTCACCGAGATGGACCTCGGCACCTTCTTCACCACGGGTGGGGAGCCGGGCGTCTCCAACGCGCAGGTGTACGTCTCCCTGGGCGTCGGCTACGACATCCTCTCCGTCGACGATCACTTCCTCGCGGTCGGCATGGGCTTCTCCCTGGGGACCTCCGCCGGGTCCTGCTTTGGCACCTCCGAGGTCCCGACCTCCGAGGTCCCGGTAGGCAAGGGCGTGTCGGACTCCGCCACCTGCTTCAATCCGGGGACGGGCGAGGCGCTCGCCGCCGACTGGACGGCCCAGACGCTCGAGGCGACGGTGCTTTACGGCTTCCAGATCGTGCCGCGGCTGATGCTCACCGCTCGCGGACTCGGCGGCATGGCCTTCATCGGGCCGATGGCGTTCGCCGACACCGAGAACCCCGTGCCGCTGGTCGGCGGCGGGTTGGGCGTGGAGTACGCCACCCAGTTCGACCACTTCTCGCTGGGCCTCGACGCGGCGGTGAAGTACTTCCTGGGGCCGAACATCCCGGGCTTCGCGATCGCGCCTCGCGTGAAGTACACGTTCTGATCGGTCGCGTGCTCCCCGCGTGACGACGGATGCCTCGGCGCCCAAACGCCGGGGCATCGTCGTCTCGGGGCCCCGAGATCTTCGTCGGAGCGCAGATGAGCACCTTGTTGTCCAGCACCTCGCCGGGCGTCTACGAGTCGGCCACGCCGATGATGCGCCAGTACCTCGACACCAAGGCGCAGGTGCCCGACGCGGTCCTATTCTTCCGGCTCGGCGACTTCTACGAGATGTTCTACGAGGACGCGGTCACCGCCGCGCAGGTCCTCGAGATCGCGCTGACCTCCCGATCGAAGGCGGGCGACGAGCGGGTCCCCATGTGCGGCTTCCCGCACCACGCGGCCCGGGGCTACGTCGCGAAGATGATCGCCGAGGGCTACAAGGTCGCCATCTGCGACCAGTTCGAGGTCCCGGGCAAGAACGGCAAGGCGATCATCAAGCGGGAGATCACCCGCGTCGTCACCCCGGGCATGGTCCTGGACGACGAGATTCTGGACGCCAGGGCCGACAACTTCCTCGCCGCCGTCGCGGTGTCGGAAGGGGCCTTCGGCCTCGCCCTCCTCGACGCTTCGACCGGCGAGTTTCGCGCCGCCCAGTTCGCCTCCGCCGACGGGCTCCTCGCCGAGCTGGCGAGGGCGGCGCCCCGGGAGGTGATTCTTCCCCCGGCGAGCGGCCTCCTCGCCGAGGTCCGCGGCCGCTGCGCGGGGGCGCTGGTGCAGGAGCACGAGGACGCCTCGATCTTCGATCCCAAGCGGGCGACCTCCCGGCTCTGCGGCCAGCTCCGCGTCCTCAGCCTCGACGGGTTCGGACTCTCGCCCCTGCCCGCCGCCACCGCCGCCGCCGGCGCGGCGCTGGCCTACCTTTCTGAGACCCAGCGCTCCGGTGAGGCCCTCCACGTCGATCGGGTCCAGGTTTTCCACCCCGAGGGTCACGTCGTCCTCGACGCCACCACCCGCGCCAACCTCGAGCTGGTCCGCACCCTCCAGGGCGGCAGGAAGAAGGGCTCGCTGCTGGGCCTCGTCGACAAGACCGCCACCGCCATGGGCGGTAGGACGCTGCACCGGTGGATCGCGTGGCCGCTCCTCGACCTGGGCGAGATCCGCGCGCGCCACGACGCGGTCGAGGAGCTGGTGGGCCGCGGGGTGCTGCGAGAGGACCTCGGCGCCACCCTGCGCGAGATCGGCGATCTGGAGCGGCTCCTCGGGAGGCTCTCCCTCGGCGCCGGGACCGCCCGCGACTGCCGCCTCCTCGGCACCTCCCTCGCCAGGCTCGCGTCGCTGCGGGAGCTGCTCGCGGGCTGCAGCTCGCCGCTGCTGCGCGACCGCATTGCCGAGCTCGAGGGCAACGACGACCTCGCCGCGGACCTCGAGCGAGCGATCGTCGACGAGCCCCCGGCCAACACCCGCGAGGGCGGCATGTTCCGCCAGGGCTGGGACGCCGAGCTCGACGAGCTCCTCGAGCTCTCGGCGAGCGGCAAGGCGGTCCTCGCCCGGCTGGAGGCCCAGGAGCGGGAGCGCACCGGCATCTCGTCGCTGAAGGTCCGCTACAACCGGGTCTTCGGCTACTACCTGGAGGTCACCAAGGCCAACCTGCACCTCGTTCCCTCGCACTACGTGCGCAAGCAGACCACCGCCAACGCGGAGCGGTTCACCACCGAGGAGCTGCAGACCTACGAAGAGAAGGTGGTCACCGCCGACGAGCGCCGGGTGGCGCGCGAGGCCGTCCTCTTCGAGGAGCTGCGGTCCAGGATCCTCGGACGGGCCGCCGGCATCAAGTCGGCGGCGGCGGCGGTGTCGGTGGTGGACGCGCTCCTCTCCTTCGCCCGGGTCGCGGCGGAGAACGGCTACTGCCGCCCCGCGGTCGACGACGGCAATCGCATCGAGATCGTCGAGGGGCGCCATCCGGTGGTGGAGCGGGCGCTGCAGGGCGACGCCTTCGTGCCGAACGACGTCTTCCTCGATCGGGAGAGCCACCAGGTGGTGGTGATCACCGGTCCCAACATGGCGGGGAAGAGCACCGTGCTCCGCCAGACGGCCCTCATCGCGCTCCTGGCCCAGGCGGGCTCCTTCGTTCCGGCCCGATCGGCGCGCATCGGGGTGGTCGATCGGATCTTCTGCAGGGTGGGGGCCTCCGACAACCTCGCCAGGGGGCAGTCGACCTTCATGGTGGAGATGGTGGAGACCGCCGCGATCCTCCACGGCGCCACCCCTCGATCGCTCGTCGTCCTCGACGAGATCGGCAGGGGCACCTCGACCTTCGACGGCCTGTCGATCGCGTGGGCGGTGGCCGAGCACCTCCACGATCGCGTGGGGGCGCGCACGCTCTTCGCCACGCACTACCACGAGCTGGTGGAGCTGGCCCGGGAGCGACCGCGGGTGAAGAACGCGACCATCGCCGTCACCGAGCAGCAGGGGCGGGTGATCTTCCTGCGCAAGCTGGTGGCGGGGGGCGCCTCGCGCTCGTATGGCATCGAGGTGGCGCGGCTCGCCGGGGTGCCGCCGGAGGTGCTCGGCCGCGCCCGGGAGATCCTCGCGAACCTCGAGAAGAACGAGCTCGATCCCGAAGGGAGGGCGGTCTTCGCCAAGGCGGGCCGGGGGCGCCGCGCGCCGGCGGCGGAGCAGCTCGGTCTCTTCGAGAGGCCGAAGGCCTCGCCGCCGCCGGAGCTGGCGGCCGTGGCCGCCCGCCTCCGGGAGATCGATCCCGATCGCACCACGCCCCTGGAGGCGCTCGCCCTCCTCGCCGAGCTGCGTGGCATGCTCGACCCGCGGTCGTAGCGGCGCTCCCTCGCCCTCTTTTCACAGCCCCGAAATTGCGGCCCGGAAGAGCGCTGTGGTTGGGTGGAGCACCTTGGTTGTGCTCTTCCGCCAGCTCGGCCTCACCGCCGCCGTGTTGCTCCTCGCCGGGCCGCTGCGGGCCGCGACCCCCGCGAAGGCCGAGGCGGACTACGACGAGGCCCGCGCGCGGTTTCGTGAACTCCTCCAGGACTCCCAGCGCAGCAGGTTCCGCCACCACTGGAACCCGGTGATCGCGGGGCTCTCCCGGGCCACGAGCGCGCTGCCGAAGGGCCAGCGCCAGTGCGAGGCGTGGTTCAACCTGGGTTGGGCGTGGAAGGAGGTGGCCGCGGTCTCTTTCCTCCAGGACGATCGCGATCGGGGCGCGCAGGCGTACCGCGAGCTGGCGGATCGCTGCCCCGCCTCGAGCCTGGCCGATGACGGTCTCTTCCACGCCGCGTCCCTCACCGCTCGCGCCGATCCCCGGGCCGCCAGGCGCGATCTGGAGCGGCTCCTGGACAGGTATCCAAAGGGCGACATGGCGCCGCAGGCCCGCGAGCTCCTGGCCACGCTCCCGCCCGCGCCGAGGGAGCCGCCCGCCACCGTCGCCGCCTCGCCCGGCGGGGAGCGGTCGGCGGTCGCGAAGGCGAAGGGGGGCACCGATTCGGAGAGGCCGTCTGTGCCCCCCGGCCCTTCGAGGGCAGGCGCGCCCACCGCAACCGCCACCGCACCCGCTGGTGGGTCGACCGCCGCCGCGGAGACGAAGAACGAGCTCGCGGCGGCCCCCGCGCCCGACGCCCCTGCGGCGGGGATCCCGGGCGCCAACCTCCCGTCCGCCGCCGACATCCTCGCCGCGCTGGACACGGGCGGCGCCGACGCCCACCGGCCGGAGGACGTGGCCCTCGCCGAGGACCTCGCCGCGGATCTCCGCGTCTCCCGCCCCGAGAAGGCGGAGCGCGAGGAGGCGAAGGTGACCCCCGATCCCGAGCGCGTGCACGCCCTGGAGGGCGCGGTGGGAAAGGAGATCCCCCTCTCCCTCGTCGCCGGCCTCAAGGTGAAGCGGGTGGTGATCGACGCGGGCCATGGCGGCAAGGACACCGGCGCGATCGGCAGGAACGGCCAGAAGGAGAAGGATCTCACCCTGGCCATCGCTCGCAAGCTGCGCAGCCGCCTCACCGCGATGGGACTCGAGGTGATCCTCACCCGGGACGCGGACGTATTCCTCTCCCTCGAGGAGCGCACCCGCATCGCCAACGACAGCCGCGCCGATCTCTTCATCTCGATCCACGTCAACGCGGCGAAGAACCGCAAGGCCCACGGCATCGAGACCTACACCCTCAACCTCAACTCCGATCGCTACGCCATGCGGCTCGCCGCCCGCGAGAACGCCACGTCGACCAGGAGCATCGGCGATCTCGATCTGATCCTCGCCGACCTCGCCACCAAGGCGAACACCGACGACTCGGTCCGCCTCGCCCGGCATACGCATCGCCAGATGGTCTCGCATCTGCGGGCGAAGCACGGCGGCGCGGTGAAGGATCTCGGGGTGAAGCAGGCGCTCTTCTTCGTCCTGGTGGGGGCCAAGATGCCCGCGGTGCTGGTGGAGACCGGCTTCATCTCCCACCCCGAGGAGGCCCGGCGCCTCGCCAACGCCTCCTACCAGGACGAGATCGCGCGCAGCCTCGCCGAGGGCGTCCGCCGCTTCATCGAGGAGCGGGACGCCATCGCCCGCGGCGATCTCCCGGCGTCCACCGGCGTGTTCTGACCCCGGGCGAACGGCGCACATTCATCCGGTGGCCGCCGGCGCGTTCGTCCGCCGGCACGCGGGGCAGGCGAGGGGGCGGGCCGGGGCCGCGCCAGAATCTTCGAACGGCGCGCTGCGCGGGAGCGGCGCGAGGAGTATCCTCCGACCGGTGCCGCCCACTCACCAGGCCCTCATGGAGTCCCCCCTCTCGCTCGGCGCTCCGGCCGAGCGGCCCGCGGCGCTGCGCGCGTTCCTGGACGAGGGCCGCAAGATCCTCCGCGCCGCCCACGACGAGGGCGCCGCCGGGCGCACGATCGTGCGGGCGTGGTCGCGCCTGGTGGCCAAGGGCGTGATCGCGCTCTTCGACGCCGCCCACCGGGATGCCGGCGGCCCGCCCGGCGCGGCGCTGGCCGGCATCGGAGGCTTCGGCAGGCTCGACCTCGCGCCGTTCTCCGACGTCGACGTCCTCCTCGTCCACGATCCGGCGGCGCGGGTCGAGGTGCAGCCGATCGCCGAGTCCCTCTTCACGGCCCTCTGGGACGCGAAGCTCGAGGTGGGCGCGACCGTGCGCACGCCCGAGGAGTGCGCGGAGAGCGCCGCCGCCGATCACACCATCCGCACCGCGCTTCTCGACTGCAAGTATCTCGCGGGCGACCGCGACGTCTACCAGGACCTGGAGAACCGGGTGCTGCGCGACCTCAGCGAGGCGCAGGTCGACGAGCTGGTCGCCGCGAAGGTAGAGGAGATGCACAGGCGCCGGGAGCGCTACGGGGGCTCGGTGCACCTGCTCGAGCCCAGCGTGAAGCAGTCGCCCGGCGGCCTGCGGGATCTGCAGGCCGCCCTGTGGATGGCCCGCGCCCGGTTCAAGGCCGCCGGGCTCTCGGATCTCCTCGCCCGGGGGATCCTGCCCCGCCGCGAGGTGGAGGAGCTCTCCAAGGCGAGGGATTTCCTCTGGCGCCTGCGCAACCAGCTCCACCACCTGGCGGGCCGGAAGGAGGACCACCTCACCTTCCACCGCCAGGAGCAGGTGGCGGCGGCCCTGGGCTACCTCGATCGGGAGGGGGAGGGCCTCGCCGTCGAGCAGTTCATGCGGGACTACTATCTGGCCGCGTCCCGCCTGCGCCGGTTCGCCGACGAGCTGGCGGAGCGCTGCGCGCCCGCGCGTCCCGAGGCCCTGCACGCCGAGCCGCGGCAGGTGGCCCCGGGCCTCGTGGAGCGGGGCGGCAGGCTCGCCCTCGAGGGGCGGGAGGCCCTCCGCCGCGATCCCTCCCTCTTCGTGCGGCTCTTCACCGCCGCCGAGCGGCTGGGCGCCGGGATCGAAGCATCCACCCGGGATCTGGTCCGGGACGAGGCGGCCCAGCTCGATCCCGCGATCCGCTCCCATCCGGCGGTCTGCGCGGCGCTGGTCGAGGCCCTCGCCAGGCCGGGGCGGGCGGACTGGCTGCGGGCCATGCACCGGGAGGGCGTCCTCGGCGCCCTGGTGCCGGAGTTCGGCCGCATCACCGCCAAGCACCAGCACGACCTGTATCATGTGTACACAGTCGATACCCACAGCATCATGGCGGTGCAGAGGCTCGCCGGCCTGCTCGCCGGCGACCTCCTCGAGGAGGAGCCCGCCCTCTCGCTCGCCGCCCGCGAGATCCCGCGCCCCCTGGGGCTGGTGCTCGGCGTCCTCTTCCACGACGCGGGGAAGGGCCTCGGCGGCGACCACAGCGCCAGGGGCGCCGAGCTGGTGCGTTCCGTGGCCGCGCGGCTCGGCGTGGCCGAGCGGGACGCCGCGAACGCCGAGTTCCTGGTGCGCGAGCACCTCGCCATGAGCCACGTCTCCCAGCGGCGGGATCTCTCCGACCCCGAGCTGATCGAGGAGTTCGCTCGGCGGGTCGGCGATCGCGAGCGCCTGGACATGCTCTACGTGCTCACCTTCG
>DATMSB010000087.1:0-13431 GCA_035565615.1 Vulgatibacter sp.
CGACGGGGAAGCGCTCGCGCAGCCGCGCCTCGTCCTCGCAGTGCACCGCGATCCGCCTCGAGCCCTGCCGCAGGACCCTCGCCAGCGTCTCGTCGTCGTCCACCAGCAGATCGCCGGTGGAGGAGCCCATGAAGACCTTGATCCCCGCGCAGCCGGGGAGCCGCTCCAGCGCGCCGAGCCGGTCGACGTTTCCGCGATCGGCGCCCACGAAGAAGGCGTAGTCGCAGTACGCCCGCCCCGCCGCCCGCGAGAGCTTGTCCTCGAGGGCTTCCTCGGTGGTGGTGGCGGGCCGGGTGTTGGGCATCTCGAAGACGGCGGTGACGCCGCCCATCACCGCGGCGGCGGTGCCGGTGGCGAGGTCCTCCTTGTGCTCGAGGCCCGGCTCGCGCAGGTGCACCTGGGTGTCGATCATGCCCGGCAGGAGGTGGAGCCCGCCTACGTCGAGCTCCGCCCCCGCGTCCGCCATGGACAGATCGCCGATGGCGGCGATGCGGCCGCCGCGGACGCCGACGTCGGCGACGCCGACGCCGTTCTGGTTCACCACCGTTCCGCCACGAAGCAGGAGGTCGAAGGTCTTGCTCATCGAGGGCCTCGAGGGGGCGCTTGGGTCCTGGCCCCGAAAAATCCGACCCGCAGGTCCACACCGCCGGTCGAGGCGTGGTAGTCCCTGGCGGGCGGCGCTGCAACCGATCTCGGTCGCGGCTCGTGGGCAGCCGCGCCGATCGGCCCCCGACCTCCGTGCCGGGACGAGAGGATCCCATGTTCATCGCCATCCGACCCGCCGAGCTCGCGGCCCGCCTGCGCGCCGGCGAGCCGACCGTCCTCGTGGACGTGCGGCAGCCGTGGGAGCACGAGCTCGCGAGGCTGCCGGGGAGCGTGCTCCTCCCCCTGGGCGAGTTGCCCGCGCGCGCCGGGGAGATCGTCGCGCCCGAGGACGCGCTCGTGGTCGCCTACTGCCACCACGGCGTGCGCAGCCAGTCGGGAGCCGCAATCCTCCTCGGACACGGCCTCCGCCACGTCGCGTCGCTGGTGGGCGGGATCGAGGCCTGGTCCGCGGAGGTGGATCCCGGGATCCAGCGATACTGACGGAGGCCGATCAGCCGACCTGCATGCGCTCGAACACCCCCTCGCGGCGGCCGAAGCGAGAATAGGCGATCCCCAGCAGCACCATTCCCGCCGCGAGCGCCCCCCAGAGGAGCAGCGGCTCGGTGCGGAGGTGATCGAAGGCGATCCCGCCCACGAGCGGTCCGAGGGAGATGCCCAGGGTCTGCATCAGGCCGAAGAGGCCGAACGCACGGCCCAGCCTCGCGGGATCGCCGAGGGTCGCCGCGGTGTCGGAGAGCGCCGGGGCGAAGATCACCTCGCCCGCCGTCAGCACCGCCATCCCGAAGGCCATCCCCGCGAAGGTGACCGAGGAGCCGAAGACGAGGTAGGCGACGGCGTAGAGGAGCGCCCCCACGACGAGCGCGCGCCGCATTCCCCAGGGCCTCGCGATCGCCACCGCCGGCACCT
This sequence comes from Vulgatibacter sp., assembly GCA_035565615.1. GTDB lineage: Bacteria > Myxococcota > Myxococcia > Myxococcales > Vulgatibacteraceae > Vulgatibacter. The sequence goes on from DATMSB010000087.1 coordinate 1,513, forward strand.
GGAAGAGCACCACCGCCAGGCCGTTCACAGTGTAGAGCAGGCCGACGTCGGCCTTGGTGAAGCCCAGCATGCTGCTGGTGTAGAGCGACAGGGTCGAGAAGATCTGCACCGTCAGCACCGACCCCAGCAGCACCAGCACGAGGTACGCCGCGAAGATCCGGTGCTCGCGCAGCACCTCGAGGGCCGCTCGCAGCTCGAGCTTCGGGCGCTCCTGCGGGACCACCGCCAGCCGCGGGCGATCCTTCACCGGCAGCACCGCGAAGATGGTGAGGAGGGTGGCGGGGGCCGCCACGAAGAAGAGGGTGCCGTAGGAGTGGGAGGCCAGGAAGCCGCCGAGCGCCGGCCCCACCGCCCAGCCCACGTTCAGCCCGATCCGCTGCAGGCCGTACGCCGCCACCCGCTCCTCCGGCGGAGCCAGCTCGGTCACCGCCGCGCTCGCCGCGGGCTCGAACTGGGAGCGGAGCAGCCCGTTGGTGATCACCAGGGCGCCGATGACCCAGATCGGCGCCGAGACCAGCACCGCGGCCCCGAGCGCGGCGAGGTTCAGGGCCCGGGTCGCGAGCCCGGAGACCATGACCTTGCGGCGACCGATCCGATCGGAGAGTTCGCCGGCGATCCCCTGCCCCAGCGCCGCCACCAGCCCCGCCACCAGGTAGATCGCGCCGTAGAGCGCGCCGGTGGCGCCGCGATCCTCCACGATGTGAATCGCCATGAAAGGCATCACCAGGGAGAAGCCCATGGTGTTGATGCAGCGGGCGAGCGCCAGGAGCCAGATCCGGCGATCGAGCGCCGCGAACGGGGCGAGGAGACCGGGCTTCCTTCCTCCCTCGGAGGTGCTTTCGGGCTGCGCGGCCGCGCGCCTGGTGGGCATGTGTGCCGGGATCCCTTCCTCGGATGAGCGTGAGGCGCGCGGTTTCGCGCCCGAGGTGCCAACGTCCTATAGCGCCGGATCGCGCCCGGAGCGAGCGCCCGGAGCGGACGGCCAACGACGCTCCGACCGGCGGGCGCTCGGGCGCCCCCTCCCCCGCCGCCCCGAGGAAGGTCCTCGGCCCGCCGAACATGACGCCGGCCATTCCCCTCCCGGGACCGACCGAGGGTATGTTCTGCCTCGATGCGATTCTTCGAGACCGTGCACGGCGTCTATTTCGACGACCTCGACGCGTACCAGATCCTCCACAACGCCCGGTACGTGCTCCTCATCGAGCGCACCATCGGCGCGTTCTGGGAGCACCTCTTCGGATGGGGCGGGCTCCTCGACACCGACGCCCACCCCGACCAGTCCCACCTGGTCCGGGCCAACCACATCGCCTACGAGCGGCCCGTGGAGGGCATCGGCCAGGTGCGCGTGCGGATCTGGGTGGAGAAGCTGGGCCGGACCAGCCTCACCTTCGGCTTTCGGGTGCTCCCGCTTGATGAGGACGTCGACTACGCGGTGGGCAGCCGGGTGATGGTGCGCGTCGATCCGAAGACGCGCCGGCCCGTGCCGTGGACGGCCGAGCTGCGCGCCCGGGTGGCGCCGTACGTCGCCGGCTGACGCGATCGCGCAGGATTCATGGGGCGCGGACCCCGGGCACGAAGCGGCCGGTCCGCTCGCCGACCTCCGCGCCAGGGGAGCGCTCCGGCGCCCGAGGGGCCGGAGCGCTCCCGGCTCGCCCTACGGCTGGGGATCCCAGTATCGCCAGACGCTCACCTCGACCCTGCCGCCCTTGTTCTCCTGAAAGCCGACGTCGACGAAGCCGTCCCCCACGGCTGCGCCTGTCAGGAGCGCCTTCGTGCGCCCGACCTCGATCCACTTCAGGCCGTCCGAGCTCGAGAGGTCTGCCATGTGCATCGTCCTCGTCCCCATGTGCGTCTCGTCGGACACGAACAGGAGCCCGCTGGGGGTGAGGGTGACGAGCTTGGCGTCGACGCCGCGCTCGGCAGGGGGCACGCCCAGACTCCTCCACTCCCCGTCCGCCTTCAGCCGGAGCTCCATGTCGTCGGGTCCCGAGTCGATCCTTCGCAGCGCGACGACGCGCCCGCCCTCCGCGACGATCTGGACGACGCCGCCGAGGGCACGTTCGAGGGAGAACTCCGTGCCGTCGAAGCGATGGATGGCGCCCTCCGAGGGGTTCCAGAAGTCGAAGACACGCCTCCTGGGACGAGGGCCCCGACGGCCTAGACTTCCAGGTGGTCCTCTTCGCCGACGGGAGCTTCGACTTTCGCTATGGAGCGACGCAGGGGCCCGATCCGCGGGAGGCGAACGGCGGGACCGCCGTGATCGGGTTCCAGGACACCGAGGGCCGGAGGGGCTGCTCCATGGTCTTCCACCGCGCGATGCCGGGCGGCCTCTCCCATCGGTCGTTCCGCTTCGACGCAGCGCTGGCCGGGAGCGGATCGTCGCAATTCGTCGTTCCCTCCGGTGGGCGGATCGACGTCTGCGCGGTCACGGCCGGCGACGAGGAGTGCCGGGTCGTCGCCCTTCCCAGCGTCTCCCCCGGCGACCTCGCGCTGACCGAGCTCCAGCTCGACCCTTCCGGCGGGCCCGGGGCGCAGTGGTTCGAGGTCCGCAACCTCTCGAAGGATCCCATCACCCTCGACGGGATGGAGATCGCTTCCGGCTCGGCGCTCCACACGATCGCCCCGGCCTCGCCGCTCGTCCTCCCCCCGGGGCGCCACGCCACGTTCTCGGCGGGGCCGTCTCCCGGCTTCAGCCCCGACTACGTCTACGGGAGCGGCCTCCCCTTCGATCCGGCCGTCGGCGATCTCTCCCTCGTGTCGGAGGGCGTCACCCTGGCGAGCGTCCAGTGGGATCCTTCGTGGGAACGCCTGCCGGGGATCTCCCTCTCCTTGGACGGCTCGCTGGAGACCACCTCGTACGCGTCCTGGCCGATCTCGGATCCGGGCGCCTTCTGCGAAGGCGTCGAAGCGTACACCGAGGCCGATCGAGGATCGCCCGGGCGGCCGGGCGCCGACTGCCGCAGCCCCTACGACGTCGACTTCCTCTCGTCGATGTCGTTCATCGACATCTCGGTGTCGGGAACCGAGATCGCCTTCACGGACTTCGACATGCGCATGCCCCACGGCATGCCGATCGAGTTTCCGTTCTTCGAGGCAGGTCGGCGCGCGGACCTCGTCGTCAGGGCCATCGGTGAGATCGCCTTCGGCCTGACGTGCACCGTCCTCCACTGCGCGGCCGATCTGGACGAGGGGGGCATCGCCGTGCTCTCGACGCTCGACCTCGTCGCGAGACCCGGCTCCAAGGTGCTGTGGGAGGTGCGCTCGGTCGAGGATAGGGAGGTGGCGATCGTGCAGTGGAACGACTTCACGATCGGCGACAGGCAGGGTTCGCTCACCATGCAGGCGCAGCTCTGGGACGGTGGCGACGTCGTCCTCGCCTACCGGTCGGTAGACCTGGAGGGCGACGACCTCGGCGACGGATGGGTCGGGCTGTGGGGCGTCGGTGCGACGCCGACCTTCCTGGCCATCGTGGCCCAGGACGACCTCTTCGGCGGCCGGTCCCTCCATATCGAACGTCGATGACCGCGGCCTGGAGGCTTCGGCGCCGGCTCCCGCGGACCTGGCTCTTCCGCTCCAGGGAGGGAGTCGACCTGGCGCCCTACCGGAAGTCGTGGGATCTCGGCAGCGCCGGCTCGACGGGGCCGCCCAGCGCCCGGAACGCGTGGCCCTTCACGGTGGCCACGCCGTCGAGGTTCTGGAGCGGCCCCTCGACGAGGAGGAGCGCGCTGGTGAGGAGCAGCGTGCGGTGCTCGGCGAAGGTGTCCGGATCGATCACCGCGTTCGCGAAGCCGGTCTCGTCCTCGACGGTGACGAAGACCATGCCGTTGGCCGTGCCCGGACGTTGGCGGACGATCACCTGGCCGGCCACGCGGATCCAGCTTCCGTGGCGGCGTGACGGCACCTGTCCGGACGGCGTCACCCCCAGCTCGTCGAGCTCGCGCCGCATGCGGGCGACGAGGTGGGGGCCCACGGTGAGGCCGGTGGAGGCGTAGTCGGCCAAGGTGCGCTGCAGCTCGGTGAGCTCGGGGAGCGGCGAGCCGGTCGCCTTGGGCGGCGGCGCCAGCGGCCCTCCCGAGGCGAGGGCGGCGCGGACGTCCCAGAGCGCCTGCCGCCGGGTGACGCCCAGGGCGGCGAAGGCCCCGGCCTCGGCGAGGAGCTCCGCCCGGCGGACGTCGAGGCCGGCCCTCGTGCACACGTCCGCCGGATCGCGAAAGGGGCGCTCGCGCCTGGCGTCCACGATCCGCGTCGCGGCGAGATCCCCCAGGCCGATCACGCTGCGCAGGCCCAGCCGCACCTCGCGATCGCCCGTGACCTTCGCGCCCACCTCCGACTCCACCACGCAGGGGGTGCGAACCCGGACGCCGTGTCGCTGCGCGTCCTTCACCAGGGTGGCGGGCGCGTAGAAGCCCATGGGCTGGTTGTTCAGGAGCGCCGCCAGGAACACCGCCGGGTGGTGCACCTTGAACCAGAGGCTCGCGTACACGAGCAGGGCGAAGCTCGCCGCGTGGCTCTCGGGGAAGCCGTACTCGGCGAAGGACTCGATCCCGAGGATCACCTCCTCCCGCGCCTCGGGCGAGAAGCCCTTGCGATCCATCCCCTCCCGCAGGCGATCCACGAAGCGCTGCATGCGCTCGCGGGATCGCTTGTGGCTCATGGCCTTGCGCAGCTCCTGCGCCTCGCCTCCCGTGAAGTCCGCCGCCACCATGGCCACCCGCATGAGCTGCTCCTGGAAGAGCGGCACCCCCAGGGTTCGCTCGAGCACCGGTTCGAGCGACGGGTGCGGATAGACCACCTCCTGCCGCCCCGCGCGCCTGGCGAGGTAGGGGTTCACCATCTTCCCCACGATGGGCCCGGGGCGGATCAGCCCCACCTCCACCACCAGGTCGTAGAACCGCCGGGGCTTCATGCGCGGCAGCGTGGCCATCTGCGCGCGGCTCTCGATCTGGAAGACGCCCACCGTGTCGGCGGCGCAGGCGGCGTCGTAGACCTTCGGATCGTCCATGGGGAGCTGCGACAGATCGACGACCGTGCCCCGCTCGGCGAGGATCGCCACCGACTCCTCGAGCGCCGCCATCATCCCCAGGCCGAGCAGGTCGATCTTGATGAGCTTGCATTGCTCGACGTCGTCCTTGTCCCACTGCAGCACGGTGCGATCGGGCATCGCCGCCGGCTCCAGGGGGACGATCTCGTCGAGGCGGCCCTTGGCGATGATCATGCCGCCGGAGTGCTGGGAGAGGTGCCGCGGCAAGGAGCGCAGCTCGTCGCAGAGGTCGACGAGCAGGCCCAGGCGCTCGTCTGCAGGGCGTAGGCCCGCCCGCGCGATCCGCTCTTCCTTCGAGGGCTCCTCCTCGTGGTGGCGAGAGGCGTGGCGTGCCATGCGATCGATCGCGTCGGCGGACAGGCCGAGCACCTTCCCCACCTCGCGCACCGCCGAGCGCCCGCGGTAGGTGATCACCTCGGCGCACATGGCGGCGCCGCTGCGGCCGTAGCGCTCGTACACGTATTGGATCACCCGCTCGCGGCGATCGCCCGAGGGCAGATCGAGGTCGATGTCGGGCCACTCGCCGCGCTCCTCGGAGAGGAAGCGCTCGAAGAGCAGGCCCATCCCCACCGGATCCACCGCGGTGATCCCCAGCGAGTAGCAGACGGCGGAGTTGGCCGCCGATCCGCGGCCCTGGGTGAGGATGCCGTTCTCCGCGCAGAAAGCGACGATGTCCCAGACGATGAGGAAGTAGCCCGCGAGCTTCAGCTTGCCGATGAGGGCGAGCTCGTGCTCGAGCTGCGCCCGCACCTTCCCGGTGAGGCGCTCGCCATAGCGGCGCCGCGCGCCCTCCATGGTGAGCCGCACCAGGAGGGCCTGCTGGGTGTCACCCGGCTCCACCGGATAGTCGGGGAACTCGTAGGGCAGCGCGTCCATGGTGAAGGTGCAGCGCTCGGCGATCGCCGCGGTGCCGGCGATCGCCTCCGGCAGATCCGAGAAGCGCCGCGCCCACTCCTCGGGCGGGTGCAGGTGGCGGTCGGCGTTGCGGGTCAGGAGCATCCCCGCCGCGTCGATGGTGACGCCCTCGCGGATGCAGGTGAGGACGTCCATCACCCTGCGCTCCCGGGCGGTCGCGAAGCGCACGTCGCCGGTGGCGACGACGGCGAGGCCGTGGTGCGTCGCGAGGGAGAGCATCGCCCGGTTGCGCCGCTCGTCGGCGGGGTCGAGCCGGCGCCGCACCTCGGCCACCGCGCGAGCCTTCCCCAGGATCCGCGCCACCCGATCCGCGGCCTTCGCGTCCCGGCACTCGCCGAGCAGGGCGACGAGGCCGTCGGCGTGGAGCGCCACGTCCTCGAGCGTGACGAGGTGGGTGCCCTTCGGGCGATCCGCGTGGGCGCGGGTGAGCAGCCGGCAGAGGTTGCGGTACCCTCGCGCGTCCTCCACCAGGAGGCGCAGCGATCCCACGTCGCTCACGTCCACGTCCGCCGCGACGATCGGCCGCAGGCCCGCCTCCGTGGCGGCGGCGTGGAACCGGGGCGCGCCGTAGAGCCCGCCGTGATCGCCGCAGGCCATGGCCTCGTAGCCGAGCGATGCGGCGCGCTCCGCGAGATCCTCCGGCTGGGAGGCCCCGCGCAGGAACGAGAACGCGCTCCGGGCCCGCAGCTCCACGTAGCGGGCACGCTGCCGTCGCGGGCGCTGGCGGGGGGAGGGCTTCACGATCGATCGGGGCTCTTCGCCCCGATCGATAGGAACATTCGTTCAGGTCGTCAAGGGCCGCATCAGGGGCCGACCGTCACCGGGATCGTGCGGGTCATCATCAGGTCGCCCGGCCCGTGGGCGGTGAGGGTGTAGGTCCGCGACGACGTGGTGGAGACCTGCACGTTCCCGTTCACGGGCAGAGACGGCGGGGTGAACGTGTATCCCGAGTTCGGGAGGCCGGGGACCTCCGTGTCGTAGCTGATGAGCAACCCGGACGTGCCGGTGTAGTTCTGGTAACCGATGGTGGCCGACGAGCCCCGCGCGTAGGTGTCCGGCGACATCGTGCCGTAGCGATACTCGAAGGCGCCGTCCTCCCACAGAATCGCCTGGAAGTTGAGGTCCAGCACCGCCGCGTAGTTGGTGAAGTGCGTCCACTGCACCACCAGGAAGGTCCCCCTCGAATCCGCGCCGAGATCCCACATCAGCGGGTGCGGGCCCGGGAACAGATCGTCCCAGAACAGCACCAGGTGCGCAAAGGCGTTGGCGGAGGACGGGAGCGAGCTGTTGGTCCAGTTGTTGCCCGTGCGCGCGGTGTCGAAGCTGATCAGGCCGTTGTGGTAGACCCGCGCCTCGGTGCGGGGCACGCCGTCGAAGGGGAAGGTGAACCCGGCGGGGAAGGTGAGGATGGGGCAGTCCTCGTCGGGGTAGGTCGTGTCGCACACGTCCACGGGCAGGGTCTGCTTGGAGGAGCTCGAGCTGATGTCCATGAAGGGCGGCGCCCCCGGCGACATGACCGGGGTCTGCGGGATGTCGAGAGAGACCGAGGTCGCGCCCACCGTCTGCCACTCCAGCGTAGTCGCGCCCCCGCCCGCGGGGAGGTTGGAGGGAGACGCGGTGAACGAGATGATGTCGAAGATGGGCGCGTCCACGTGGACGTCCGCCGCGGCGGTGGCGCCGAGCGAGTTGGCGGCGACCGCGCGGTAGTCCTTCGGCCCCGTGGGCCTCACCTCCGCCGAGCCGCCGACGGCCCTCCCGCCGGTGTACTCGGCGATGGGGGGGAGGATCGGAGCGCCGGCCCCGTCGAGCTCGAAGATGGCGATCGAGACGGCGCCGGTGGTGGTCCAGCTCAGGAGCACCGGGTTCCCGGAGGCGGGATCGTAGGCGGGCGCGCTCGCGGTGAAGGTCAGGGTGGGCAGGGCCACGACCTCGACCTCGACCTCGGCCTGATCCGGCGTGCCGTGGCTCGACGTGGCGACGAGGCGGAGCGTGCGCGTCCCCGGATCCTGGATCCGGATCGTCGCCTCCCCTAGGGCCGGATCGTCGATCGGATAGACGGTGCCGAGGTCGTCCTCGAGCACGAGGGTCGGCGCCTCACCCTGGCGGTCGGGCCCGACGACCCACGAGAGGCGGACGGGATCGCCCTGGTTGACCAACGGGTCCAGCGTCTCGAAGCGATCCAGGATCGGTCCGTCGCGGACCACCACCGCCACGGGCTCGGACACGCTCGACTCCATCGCACCGTTGGTCACCTCCAGGGTGTACTGGGCCTCGCCGTCGGACGAGGGCGCGTTCGCCGAGCAGGCGCCCGACGCGACCACGGCGGGATCGGTGGTCGCACAGCCCGGGACGGCGCCGCCGGGGTCCAGGACCCGCAGGGAGACGCCGCCGAGGTTGGTCCACGAGAAGGAGAGCGGCGCCCCCGCGTGCACCTTCCCGGCGGAGGTGTCGAAGGCGAGGATGGTGGGCGGCCCCACCGTGACGTCGATGGTGCTCTCGACCGCGTGGTCGGCCGCGTTGAAGGCCCGGAGCACGACGGTCGTGTCGCTCGCCACCGCCACCCGGACCGATCCGTTGGCGGGGAGGGGCTCCGGCGGGGCGTACCCTTCGATCTCGACGCGGACGGCGTCCGAGGTGGTCCACGCCAGCTCCGTCTCCTCGCCGGCGCCCACCCTGGCGGGGAGCGCGGCGAACGACGTGATCACGGGCACCGGAACCGAGGGGACGACCAGGGTCCGGCTCGTGGTGGAGCCGTCGAGGCCGGAGGCGGTGAGGAGAAAGGTGGTGGCGCCGACCACGCTCACCTCCGCCGACCCTTCCGCCGGCTGCTGCTGCACCACGTAGCCGCCCGGATCGGCCTCGATCGTCACGAACTGGGCGTTGAGCACCTTCCAGGAGAGGGTCACCGTCCCCACCTCGGTAATGGCGGGGGGCACGGACTCGAAGCCGACGACCGTGGCCGAGGTGTCGACGACCAGCTCGACCATCGACGCGACCTCGATCGCCCCACGGCCGACCGTGAGCGTGAAGCGGCCGCTGCTGCCCACCGGCGCCTCGACCTCGCCCTCGTCCAGCTCTTCCTCCGACGCATCGTACGAGAAGCCTTCCGCGCTGGACACCGCCAGCCTGTCCGCACCCTTCGTCCTCCACCGCAGCGTCACCGTGCCCCCGAGGAAGACGGTCGTCGCGGAGGGCTCGAACGACTCCACCACCGGGGCGACCGCCACGGTCACCGACCTCGTGTCCTCCCCTCCGAAGCCGGTCGCGACGATGGTGTACTCGGTGGTCGCCGTGGGTGAGACCTCGATCGTGCCTTCGGGCTGGTCCTCGTCGAAGATCGTCTCCTCGCCGGCGGTGATCGCCACGTGGGTGGCGCGCTCCGTCTGCCAGGAGAGCTCGGTCGACGCCCCGTAGCCGATCGTCTCGTCCTTGGCTTCGAAGTCGACGGCTGGCGGCTGCGGCAGGCCGACCGTGACCTTCGCGGCGGCCCTCGCCACCCCGCCCGCGGAACCGGCCGCCTCCAGCTCGTAGCGCGCGGTCGACGCGGGCCGGACCTCGACGCTGCCCGACGCCGCGGATGCGCCGCCGAGATCGATGGGCTCGCCCCCTTCCGGCGTTATCGAGATCGAGATCGCGCCGGTCGTCTCCCAGGAGAGGACGGCGGCCTCCCCGGCTTCGATCGAAGCGGGCGAGGCGAAGAATTTCGTGATCTGCGGTCCCTCGTCCGGGATCGGTTCCGGCTCGGCGCTTCCGCAGCCGACCGCCACACCGATCGACAGGACGGAGAGAAGGAGCCCGCGCAGCGATACGCTCGATCGGCACATGGTGGTGGCCTCCTCGCGAAAACGAATTCTCGATTGCGAGTCGAGCCCACCACATACGTACTCAAAACGTCAAACCACCCTCTTGGATGGAAAAAACAATTGAATCTGAAAACAAAACACCCGAGGCGACCGGCTCCGGCCGGAGCACGCCTCGGGTGTACGCCTCGGGTGATGGCGCGGGCGTCAGGGCGTGACGCACCGTGATCGTCTCGCTCACCTGCGCGCCGCCCGGGCCATGGGCGGTGAGGGTATACGTGCGGGTCGCCGCCGGCTGGACGACGACGGATCCGCTGGGGAGGAGCTGCGGCGTTCCGAACGAATACCCCGAGTTCTCGAGGGTGGGGACGATGGCGTCGAAGCTGATCAAGTGCCCCTCGGTGCCGGAGAGGTTCTGGTAGCCGATCGTCGCCGAGTCGCCGAGCGCCTTGTCCGTCCCCACGTCGCTCCTCGTGGTGCCGTAGCGAAAGTCGAAGGAGCCGTCGTCCCACATGATGACCTGAAAGTTCATGTCGTCGTCCTGGTAGGCGCCGCTGAAGTGTGTCCACTGGACGACCATGTACTGCCACCGGGCGTCCGTCCCGGTGTCGTAATAGATGTCGTTGGTGACCGGCGTGATGTCGTCCCAGAACGGGATGAGGTGCGCATAGGACACCGACGGGCTGGGGATCGAGTGGTTGGTGTAGTTGATCCCGGTGAAGTTCAGGTCGAAGCCGATGAAGCCGTTGTGGAACAGCTTCGCCTCGGTGTGGACGACCCCGTCGAACGGAAACGCGAAGCCGTTCGGGAAGGTGACGGTGGCGCAGCCCTCGTCGTCGAACCGGGTGTTGCAGGTGTGAGGGGGCACCTCCTGGCGGGTGGGGCTCGTCGAGATGTCCAGGAAGGGCTCGGTCGCCGGAGAGGCGTCGCCTCGTGGACCGGAGGCTGCAGGGGCGTGCCCGACGCGTCGATGGCGAAGATCGACAGGGAGGCCGCGCCCGAAGCGGTCCAGGTCAGCGTCACCGGCTGGCACGACGACGGATCGTACGCGGTCGGGTTGGCCGACAGCACGACCTGGGGCGCCTCGACGATCTCGACCTGTGCCGTCGCGAAGACGGGCTCGGTCACGACGGTGTGCGCGGTCCGATCGTCACCGTCACGGTGCGCTCCTCCACGGCGCCGGCGGCGTTGAAGGCCTTCAGGACGATCGTCGCGTCGGCGTCGAGCGCCACCGCGTGGGTCCCGTCCACCTCGAGCTCCGCGTCCACGGGCTGCCCGCCGATCTCCAGCTCGACGCGCGAGGCGTCCGTCCTCGTCCAGGACAGGTGGACCTCCTCTCCTCGCCCCACCCTGCCGGGCATGGCTCCGAAGGTGTCGATCGCGGGCGGGGGAACCGACGGGACCTCGAGCTCCGCGGTCGCCACGTCCCCGTCCGACCCCGTCGCCGTGAGGACGAACTTCGGGGTCTGGGGCGATGCCGAGAAGTGGACGATCCTCGGCGCCGTGTCGCCGCTCTTCGGGGAATCGTCGGTCTCGCCGCAGCCGGCGGCCATCGCCGCGGCGAAGAGGAGGAGCCCCGCCCATCGAATCGTCTCGTCACTCCCGTGCCTCCTGCGTCGGCATGAGGAGGTGCGATGCCCCGTGCTGCAATGATTGGTGCTCGAATCAGACATCGGCTTCGTCCCGGAGTCAAACCGGCATATACCTCGGCGAACGCGCGTCCGCGCACGGCGGCTTCCATGGAGACGGGGAGATCGTCCGGGCGGGATGGTGCGATCCGCCCTTCGCCCGCACGGCGCGACGGCCGCGGTCTCCACCGCGAATGCCGCGAAGCACGCGGGTCCGGTCAGTCGTAGCGGCCCACGAGGGACCAGGCCCCCGTGGTGAAGTCCTGCGCCAGCCGGTAGACGGCGCCGTCGGAGAGCTCCACGTCGAAGGCGTCGCTGCACACGGGCGCCTCGTGCCAGCCCACGTCCAGCCGCCACGGCCCCGCGCAGGAGACGATCCAGCCGGCGATGGCGCCGGCGCGCAGCGCCTGCGGGCCGTCGCGGCCCTCCCGCACCTCGGCCGGGATCGGCGGACGGAAGAGCCGCAGGGCGGCGAGGGCGCCCGGTGGTCGCGCCGGATCCGCCGGATGGCGCGCCTCCTCCTCTCGGGCGGCGA